>CAVIFU010000016.1:0-35359 GCA_963642145.1 Ruminococcus bicirculans (ex Wegman et al. 2014) | reverse complement strand
CACCGTCGCGTTAGCGATGTATTTTTGTGCGCTATACACGGTTGGTATGTTCAAGAATTTAATTGTTTCTTTTCTCGAGGTTGGCTTGCGCGCGACGTATAATAGCCAAACTATCCGCAAGAGTGGCTTCTGTGTCGGCTAAAAGTGAAGAAATGTCTTCGGTGACGTCTTGGTTGAGTCTTTTGGCAAAATCGGTAGCTTGGGCGCGGATGGCGTCGGCTTCCTTTTGAGCCGTCATAATTATCGCGTGATCGGACAGCATCTCATCGGCGCGTTTTTGGGCTTGCGCGATGATCCTTTGTGCGCGTGCGGTTTCCTCTTGCTGTCTGCGTTCGCTATTGCTGACAATGGACTTTGCCTCCCTCATGACGCCCGGCAATGCCGAACGTATGGCGTCTACAAGCGAATATATGACGTCGCCGTTGACGGTTACGCCGGATCCGAATAGCGCCTTTTTTCCGCTACGTACTTCCTGCTCTATTTGATACAACAAGTCTTCGATATCGTCCATGCTTTTGCCTCCGATTTAAGTGCCGATTCTATTGATTCGTCCACAAGTCCGCTGACATCCGCGCCGTCTTTGAGCATATCGCGGACAAGCGTGGAACTGACGTCAACGTCCTTTGCGGGAACCAACACTGTAGTTACTCCGCCGTGCGCGTAATTCCATTCCGCCATATCCTTTTCGTACTCGAAATCGGACTCGTTGCGCACGCCTCTTATTATATATTGTATATCATTTGCCTTGCAGTAGTCAATAGCCAATCCCGAATACGCCTCAACCTTAACTCTGCCGCCAAGACGTCTGACGGCGCATTCTATAAGCTTAACGCGTTTATTCAATGGTAACATCGGCGTTTTGTCGGGATTGATAAGTACTACCACGTGAACTTCGTCAAAATTTTCAAGAGCCTTTTCAACAAGGTACTCGTGCCCTATCGTGAACGGATCAAACGTGCCCGTTACGGCGCACGCGGACGCCTTTTCTACAATGAGCACTGTGACGGATCCGTAATCGCGAGCGGTTGTAGCACGATACCCCGAGGGCAATTGCAACGCGCCGTCATCCCGAGCGCGCTCAACGACAATACAGCCGCCTTCTTCCAAAATGCCGCTCTCGGTTATCCTGTCTATAGCCATGGCGTCAAGACCTTTGCGATAAGGCGGATCTAAGAAAATTATATCGAATTTTTCGCCTTTTAACTTAAATCTGTCTATGGCAAGAGCGTAATCGCGTTGAATAAGCTCATAGTCGCCGTCTACTTTGGTAAGATTTTGCTTGGTCGTCGCGATACTGTCGCGCGAAACGTCCACAAACGCGACGCTTTCCGCGCCCCTCGATATAGCCTCTATGCCGACAGCGCCGCTACCGCAAAACAGATCAAGGACCTTAGCTCCCTCTACGCGCCATTGGATAAGATTGAAAATGCTTTCCTTGACTCTATCCGTTGTCGGGCGTATGCTCCTATCCGGAAGCGTTATAAGCGTTCTGCCTTTGAATTTGCCTGCAATTATTCTCATATGAGTGTTTTGTCCTCCGTAATTACTACGTCCATATCGATGTCATATGCGTCTTTGGTAATATGATAACACTTTCCGCGTTCAAAACAAAGCCCTATTTTGTAAACGCTTCCTTTTCCGCCGAAATACTTGTCGTAACAGCCCTTGCCGTGTCCGAGACGAGCTTTGGTATCGTCATAGCCTACCATTGGCGTTACGGATACGTCGGGAATATCGTCAACATATGTGGGATTTTTGGGCTCTCGTATCCCGAATGCGCCTTCAATGAGTTCCTCCCCCGCACGATACTCCGCCGTATACATCTCTCCTCCGCGCATCACCGGCACGAAAACGCGCTTGCCGTCCGCTAACAACTTGTCAATTATGTCGTCAGTCATCGCCTCCGACGCGGTAGAAAGATATACGAGAATCGTATTTGCCGCAGTCACCTCGCGCACGCGAAAAAGCGCGGAAGCTATCCGCTTACTCTTGTCCGCTACTTCCGACGGCGTCAGCGGTTGCCGCGCTCCGATTTCTTGCCTCAATGTCGCTTTGTCCATCTTGAATAAATCTTCTTTTCGCCCTTCCTTGAACGGAAGTAAGCACTTCGTACTCCGTGGTGTTTGCACTGCGTATATATGAATCCAACGTTTGCGGAGATATAAGCGTGACTTCATCCCCGACATGTGCGTCTATATCGCGTAAATCGACAAAAAACACGTCCATGCATACATTGCCGATTATGTGCGTTTTGCGCCCTCCTACAATAACTTCGGCACCCGAATACGCTCGCATTATGCCGTCATAGTATCCGCCGCCGACTACTCCTACGCGCGTATCACTATCCGCCACGTATGCGCCGTCATAACCTACGCTTTCGCCGGAACGTACCTCTTTGACTGCAAGTATAGTCGAATAAACGGTCATTGCGCCTTTGTACGCGATAAGTCCCGCGCGCACGCCGTCACCGTACAAACCTTTGCATATGGCTCCGGACGCCGAGTATATCTCGGGATAATCGCACGTAAGTCCGCCGGTATAACTCGAAAAGCGCGCGTATTGCTTGTATACGGAAGCTTCCGAATAAAAGTGCGTGTGTATGGCTCCGATCGCTATTCCGACATCCGTCAAGGCCCTTACGGCGCGCTCGACATCGCTACTGCCGACAAATCCGAAACGGTGCATCCCGGTATCCACTTTGACGTCGACTTGCTTTATATTTGCCTCGATTACGGACGTCAGAGTGGACTCATCGTGCACAACCGGCGTCAATCCGCGCTCCGATACAAGTTGCGCGTCTTCCGCCGTATAGGAAAATACCGTTATGCCGTTATCCGTAAGAGAACGAACCCGTGCGCCTTCTTCCGCCGTGGCTACGCCGTATCTTTCCACTAAGTCAACGGTACTTTCGACTACCTCGTTTACTCCGTGATTGTAGGCGTCCGCCTTGACCATGAGCGTAATGCTCCTGAATCCGACGCGCTCGCGTATCGATACTATATTGCTCCTGATTTTAGCTAAGTCGGTTGTAACGTAAAGTTTGATGTTTGCCTCTCTCTATAACATATTCCGAGAGGTAAATTAAATTACCGCTTGTCGCAATCATCTTGCGCTTCCGTCGGAGTGCCGCTATCGTCGGGCGTTAACTTCAACGCTCTGCGCCTCTTGATGACGTCAACCAAGCTCTTGACGTTCGGGTCAAATGACGGAATAAGTAATTCTATAATCGCTTCTTCTATCCCGGCAAGGACGCATAACGCGCAAATGGCGTACAAACCGTAACCGGCACCGCCGACATCGCGAAGAGCTTTGTACATGAACGGATATAAGTAGAATATGAACATGCCCACTTTGTTACCTATCGTGTGAAGAAGAGAAACCTTCTTGAACCTGATAAGCGTGACAAGAGCCCCGAACACACGCGACGCAAACACCAAGCATATGGCAATTACCATCCCCTGCCAGCACGAAAGATGATCCACCGTGCGCGCGTACATAGCCACCATATGCGTTGTGGTATATGTGAGTAACGCGTCACCGATCGTATCGAGCGTTTCACCCAATCTGCCGCTCGTTTTGAGCGCTCTTGCCAATGTGCCGTCTATCGAATCGCTCACTCCGCAAAATGCGTAAATAACGTAAAACGCAACGGAATACGGCTCAATAAACATTATAACCACCGCAATGATTATACGCGATATCGTAAGGAGGTTAGGTATCTGTCTGACAAATTTGTTTTCTTTGATATTGCTCATGTTGACTCGCACTTTTTTTACATTCTATCACATAGCAACATCAATTGCAAACATTTTCGTTCTGTAACAATAATACGTATCGATTCATAACTTGTAGTGTAGACGAAAGTCTAAATCTATATAAGGAGGTTGGCTATGAACGGTATGAACTTCGGCGGTGGCGGTTGTGATTGCGTGTGCTGGATAATAATTATCCTGTTGCTATGCGGTTGCTGCGGTAACAACGGCGGTTGCGGATGCTGTGAGATAATTATAATTATCCTGCTCCTCTGCTGCTGTGGCTGCGGTTGTAAAAGAGACGAGCCCTACGACTGCAAATAATTACATATTAAGGCGCTCGTGAAATCGAAGGGCTGTTAAATTTGTTTTAACAGCCCCGATTTTTTTAGATATCGGCGATATGCACGCTGTCGCGCGGTGATATACACGCCCGATGGGACGCGATAAAGGATTGTTTAATGAAATGCGAATGAAAATTATTTGCGTTTGCCTCTTTTGTAAAGCTCTTCCCTCAAAGCGCGTTCGTCCTCTTCGGTTACTTCCTTAAAGTCCTCGGGGAGTTCGTTTTCCTTATACAAAAGGTAAAACGCCGGGGCTTCCGGGTGGTCCGATATCAGTTGCTTGGACGGGTACTTACTGAGCTTGGCTATCATGTATACGTCACCGGCACCGCCGACAATCAGCCCCGCAAACAGCGCAACGTAAACGATATTTAGGTAAATCGTCGCTATTATCCACGGGAGTATGCCCGTAACCAAAATCGGGAGCATAAGTACGAGCATGTATTTGTCCGCCGTCATGGGGACGTCGCAAGTGCAATAAAGCATGCCTTGTTTGGGTATCATGCCGAATTTGATGTTTTTGGGCGGAATGCCTACCATGAGCATGCCTAAAGCGTGAAGCCCCTCATGCAACGCGATCAGCACGATATATAAGCCGAGTACTATGAGAAAATCATACCAATGCACCGCTATATTGAAATTTTTGAGTGCGGTGAGTTCGAGAGGAACGGAAATGCACATCGGTACCAAAAACATAAATACCGACAATACCGTCATGAGTTTTATGTTGATTTTGACGAGTTGCTTTTTCATACTCAGATTATAACACACACGTTTCTAAAGGTAAAATATAATGCGTCTATCCTATTAAATAAATAAGGTCGCTAAGAATTACTCTTAGCGACCTATTGTTCCGTTGTTATTTGGCGTATTCCACTTTGCGGACTTCGCGAATAACGTTTACTTTGATTTGACCGGGATATTCAAGTTCGTTTTCTAACTTCCTTGCAATATCTCTTGCCAAAAATTCGGTTTGCGTATCGTTGACTTGGTCGGGTTTGACGATAACTCTTATCTCCCTACCTGCCTGTATCGCAAACGATTGCTCTACTCCTGCGAACGAGTTTGCCAGACTTTCCAATTTTTCCAGTCTCTTGACATAAAATTCAAGAGATTCCCTTCTTGCTCCCGGACGTGCGCCGCTTATCGCGTCTGCCGCCTGAACAAGTATTGCTTCAATACTGTTGGGTTCCACGTCGCCGTGGTGCGCCTCTATGCAATGTATAACCTTTTCGCTCTCCTTGTACTTGCGCGCAAGTTCTACGCCTATCTGTACGTGAGTGCCTTCGTATTCGTGGTCTATCGACTTGCCTATATCGTGCAATAAACCGGCGCGCTTACATAACTTTTCGTCCGCGCCGAGCTCGCCTGCCAAAAGTCCCGCCAAATACGAAACTTCAAGCGAATGTTTGAGCACGTTTTGCCCGTAACTCGTACGGAATTGCAAGCGCCCGAGGAGCTTGACAAGCTCCGGATGTATGCCGTATACGCCTGCATCGAATACCGCGCCCTCTCCTGCTTCTTTGATAGTGGCGTCCATATCCCTACGAACGCGATCCGCTACCTCTTCAATCCTGCCGGGATGAATTCTACCGTCGGATACAAGCTTTTGGAGAGTCAGCCTTGCGATCTCCCTCCTTACGGGATCAAAGCCCGTGAGCGTGACTACGTCCGGCGTATCGTCGATAATTACGTCTACGCCCGTAGCGCTCTCCAATGCCTTGATGTTACGCCCGACTCTACCGATTATCCTTCCCTTCATATCTTCGTTGGGAAGTTCTACCGTGGATACGGTCGCTTCGGACGCTTGATCCACCGCGCACCTCTGTATCGCCAGCGCTACGATGTTCTTTGCCTTGCGCTCGCCCTCTTCTTTAGCCTCTTTTTCGATGGCTTTTACAACGGCTACGGCATCGCGCTTGGCTTCGTCTTCCACTTGTTTGATGATAAGGTCTTTCGCTTCCTCCCTCGACATACCGCTGACCTTCTCTAACTCGGCAAGCATACGCTCGCTGTGTTTGCTGAGCTCGTCCTCCGTCTCCTTGATTTTGAGTTCACGAGATTCGAGTTCTTTGCGAGTACGATCGGCGTTTTCCAGTTTACGGTCCAGAGATTCTTCTTTTTTGTTAATGGAGTCCTCTTTCTGGTTTAAGCGGGCCTCCTGCTTTTGCATTTCGGAACGTCTGTCTTTGGATTCCTTTTCAAACTCGTTACGCAGTCTGATTTGCTCGTCTTTGGCTGCCAACAAGGCGTCTTTGCGGATTGCCGTTGCTTCTATCTTGGCATCTTCCACGACCCTTGCATACTCGGACTCTGCATCGCTCTGCTTCTTTTTGAGTATGGCTCTGTATACCAGAAACCCTGCTCCTACGCCTACCGCCAATGCGGGAAACACAGTTATGAGAACAACAGCCCAAGCCTCTATAGCCGTAAGCATTATGAGACTGCCTGACATTGTTACCTCCTATTTAGTTTTTAATTTACGTGTATAATACGGTCGTTCGCTACCGATTAGTTCACTCATATTATTATATATTAGTCGCGCGCAAAAGTCAATATGTATTTTAAGATTGACGATTCACGCAGGGTGCTCAAAACCCCTTAAAAGGTTTCCCGAATCTTGGCTTCCAGGGTACCGGCGAGGTCGGGATTTTTGCGCAAATAGTCGAGGGCCTTTTCTCTGCCCTGTCCTATCTTTTCACCCTCATAGCTGAACCACGATCCGGATTTAAGCACGAATCCGGCGTCTACCGCCATATCGAGTATACATCCGACGGAAGATATGCCTTCGCCGAATATAATATCGAATTCCGCTTGTTTGAAGGGAGGCGCAAGCTTGTTCTTGACGACTTTGACGCGAGTGCGGTTGCCTATGACGTTTGCTCCGTCCTTGACGGAATCGGTGCGACGCACATCCAAACGCACGCTACTGTAATATTTGAGCGCTTTGCCTCCGGTTGTCGTTTCCGGACTACCGAACATGACGCCTATCTTATCGCGCAATTGGTTGATGAATATTATGAGCGTATTTGTCTTGCCGACCGCCGGCGTAAGCTTGCGCATTGCCTGCGACATGAGGCGCGCCTGCATACCCATAGAGGAATCGCCCATTTCGCCGTCGATTTCCGCTTTGGGCGTAAGAGCCGCGACGGAGTCCACTACGATAACGTCTATGCTTCCGCTGCGCGCAAGTTCGTCCGTAATTGCCAAGGCTTGTTCGCCGTCGTCCGGTTGCGCCACGTACATCTGCGTGAGGTCAACGCCGAGTTTACCGGCATAAGTGGGATCCAAGGCGTGCTCCGCGTCGATAAACGCCACTATTCCGCCGAGCTTTTGCGCTTCGGCTACGATGTGTAACGCAAGCGTTGTCTTGCCGGAGGACTCGGGTCCGTATATCTCTATTATCCTGCCGCGCGGTACTCCGCCTATGCCGAGCGCCTTGTCAAGGGCTAAACATCCGGTGGGAATGACGTCGATATCAACCTTTTCACGACTGCCCATATTCATTATGGCACCCTTGCCATAGCTTTTCTCTATATGCGCAAGTACTTCATCTAAAGATTTCTTCTTTTTCTCGTCCATGATTAAATAATTTACTCCTTTTTTTATTTCTACGTCCTGAAATACGTTCGTATATGTCGTATCGCGTGGAATAAGGCGCAATTTGTCGCCTGTCTGCGCACGCTTGCTCTGTCTCCCTTAAAATAGTGCTCGAAAACCTCCGTGTTGTCCTCGTCGGTTACGGCTATGCACACGTACCCTACCGGGTGCTCAGGAGATCCGCCGTCCGGTCCCGCCACTCCGGTGGTGGATATGCCTATTTTGACATAATCGGATAAAAGCCCGTTAGCCATCTCTATGGCGGTTTCGACGCTGTATGCGGTGAACTCCGCAAGAGTGTCTTCCTCTACGCCGAGTTTTTCCATCTTGGCAAGATTAGAATAGGCTATGACGCCGCCGTAATACACAGTCGAGCATCCCGGCACGTCTACTATCGCGGCTCCCACCATGCCTCCCGTAAGACTTTCGGCGGTAGAGACTGTAAGTCCGCTGTCGTACAATAAATCAACAAGCACGCCGGATAAATTTAGGTCGCCGTCATCGTAATACACGTCGGCGAAAGTATCGTCTATCGCCTCCGCTTCCGACTCCGTAAGGCTCGGGAAATAAATACAATAGTCCCCGTATGCGCCCGTCATCTCATACTCTACGTCCGTATGCCAACGCTCCATCCGCGCTCGAATGTCTTGCTCGGCACAGCATACGCGCATAAATTTATCCATAACCTCTCCTATTCTTTGACGGTTTTGCCGATCAGGTTGAAATCGGCGGATTCTATGTTGACTTTGTACACGTTGCCCACTTCCAACGGAAAATCGGAAGTAAACAGCACTTTGGTATCTATATCGGGAGCTTGGAACTCCGTTCTGCCGTAAAATTTGCCTTTGTTGTAGTCTATACCCTCGTATACGACGTCAAGCGTTTTGCCTACGTATACCGACTGGTTGCGCGCAATTACGACGCTTTGAAGTTTGGAAAGCTCCTTTTCCCTCGCCTTTTTGACTTTGGCGGTGATTTGGTTCTTCATGTCGTGCGCAACCGTTCCTTCTTCACGCGAATACGCGAAAAATCCCGCGTACGTAATCAGCCCTTCGGATATAAACTCTTTGAGTTCGTTGTAGTCCTCTTCCGTTTCGCCCGGGAAACCGACTATAAACGTCGAACGCACGGTGATCTCGGGGTACTTATTGCGAATTTTGCGCATGAGTTCCACCGCTTGCGCCTTGTTGTTGCGCCTGTTCATCGCTTTAAGTACGTTGTCGCTTATATGTTGAAGGGGAATATCTATGTATTTAGCCATTTTCGGCTCGTTTGCGATAAAATCGAGAAGTTCGTCCGTGACAAGCTCGGGATAAGCGTAAAGCAAGCGTATTTTGTCAAAGTCAAGCTCCGCCAACTTACCCAAAAGTTCTCTGAGCACGGGGTGCCCGTAAATGTCCGCGCCGTACCTTGTGGTGTCTTGCGCGACAACTATAAGCTCTCTGACGCCGTCGTCTGCAAGCCTACGGGCTTCTTCGACAAGCTCTTCCATCGGGTAAGAGCGGTATCTGCCTCTGATGTACGGAATCGTGCAATAGGTGCAAAAATTATTGCAACCGTCGCTGATTTTGAGATAAGCGTAATGCGCTGGCGTGGTAAGTACTCTTTCCTTGGGATGCTCGGCAGGCGTTTCGGTAGAAACTACCCTATCCGCGCAAATGCCGTCAAGAATGTACGGAAGCTGAGCGTAAGAATTGACTCCCACAAACGCGTCTACCTCGGGAAGGTCAACCTCCGCTTCGTCCGCGTACCGCTCGGCAAAGCATCCGAGAACGATAAGTTTAACGTCCCTATCCTTCTTGTACTCAGCCATGTCCAAAATGGTATCGATACTCTCTTTGACTGCGGACTTAATGAAAGCGCATGTGTTTATGATGATTATATCCGCTTCGGACGGATCTTGCGTAAGCTCGTACCCGTTGTTTATCAGCATTGCCAATACGTTCTCGGAGTCCACGCGGTTTTTGTCGCATCCAAGCGATATCATGCCTATTTTGCCTTTGCAGGCGTTCTGTTTACTATTCATCGGTAACGTCATCCTCCGTTGTATTTATGTCCATATCGCCATCCTTACCGAAAAGTTCATAATATTGGTCGAGAGTTATAAGTATGTCCCTCGGCTTTGCGCCGTCGCCTTTGCTCAGGAATCCGCGCTCTGCCATGGCGTCTACAAGTTTGCGCGCCTTGATGTAGCCGACGTGGTGCGACGCTTGCGCGCTCGATACGGACGCGCGTTGCTCCAATATAAACGATTTGAGCACCTTGCGCAATAATCTCTCGAAATCGGCGTCGCGTTCCTCTTCCCTTGCCTGACTCTTTTCTTCGGCAGTCTCCGGCTTGGGCGGTTCGTGCGTGACTATCTTGACGAGTTCTTCATCGAAATCGCCTTCGTTATTGGCTCTGATGTAGTCGCATACGGCTTTGATCTCGTCGATCTCTATGAGCGCGCCCTGCATGCGCACAAGGTTAGACGGGAAGGAATACAACATATCGCCGTAACCCAAAAGCTCTTCCGCGCCGCCGTCGTCCAAAATAACGCGCGAGTCTTGGTTACTCTTGACTGTAAACGCTACCCTATGCAAAATATTACCCTTGATAAGACCCGTTATAACCTTGACTATCGGGCGTTGCGTGGCGATTACCATGTGTATACCGCACGCTCTTGCCAACTGCGCGATACGCACGATACATTCCTCGACGGTATTGTCTTTGCACGTCATCATAAGATCAGCCATCTCGTCTACGATAAGAACTATCCTGTACATCTTGGGATCCTTGTTCTTATCGCGGATCATGTTGTTGTACTGGTCTATGTTGGAACAGCCGACTTCCTCAAAGAATTTGTAACGTCTGTCCATCTCCTGCGTCAACCATTTGAGTACGTTGACGGCGTGGTTGGACTCCTTAATCGTTTCCTTGATAAGCAAGTTGGGCAAGCCTCTGTACACGCTGAGTTCCACGCGTTTGGGGTCGATGAGTATAAATCTGACGTCCTCCGGCGAATACTTGAACAATATGCTCGTGATAAGCGAATTGAGAAACACGCTCTTGCCCGTACCTGTAGCGCCCGCGACAAGCAAGTGAGGCATCTTGGCAAGGTCTGCAACATAAGGTTTACCGTCGATCGTCTTGCCGAATGCTACTTGTACGCCGTCCGACTTTTGGCGGAACGCGTCGTTATCGATTACCGAGCGCAAGCCTACTTTGTCGCGAGTTTCGTTGGGGATCTCCACGCCGAAGTTGTCGCAACCCTCTATCGGAGCAAGTATGCGCAGGTTCTTGACTCTGAGACGCATTTTGAGATTCTCTTTGATCGACATTATCTTGGTGATTTTGTAGCCGGGACCGAGTTTTAGATAGTACATGGTAAAGCTCGGACCTCTGACAGCCTTTTCCACCGTGGCGGGCACGTCGAATTCCCGCATTGTTTCCTCTAATTTATACTTGATTTCCTCATAATTGGGAGGTACGTTGCCGCAACCTTCGCCGTAATCGCGTAACAACGTGTACGGCGGAGCTTTGTAGGGCTTGGGCACATAGCGACGCTCGGGCTCTTTGTTCGGCTCTTTGGCGGAAGTTTGCGCCTGTTGCGCTTGCGTTGCGTTTGTCGCGCGTTCATTCATTCGCGCCTGCTTGGCAAGTTCCGGTTCGTCCGCTTTGCGCATTATCTCCGACGTAAAAACGGGCTTTTGGGTCTTTGCCTGCGCGGTGTAATCGCTATTCGATGTATATGCGTTCTCCCTTGCGTTCGACGGCTCGGCGTATGTCGGACGATATGCGCGGACGTTGTCATTCTCTTCGTCCGGCTCTACCGCTTCGGTAACGACGTTTGCGGAGACGTCCTCTTTGTCGGAGGGAATTTCCCTGACCAAATTCATGCTGCCGTATTCCTCGGCAGACATGGGACGGCGAATATAATCGAGCATGGAATTCCTATCGGTGAAATTTGCGGTGTTCGCTGTTTCCGCATTCTTTTGCTCCGCGTAACCTTGCGCGGAAGCGGTTCCGCCACCCCTATTGCTTTCAGCGTCGAAACCGGATTGTCTGACGGCGTTTTCATAACGATCGCGATAGGATGTATCGGATTTTTGCGGTGCGTACGCCGGCTCCGTCGGTTGCGCTCTATAAGACTGCGCGCTTTGCTCGTATAATCCGCTTGCGTTCGGCACAACGCGCTCGGTACGCGGAACGTACTGCTCGTCGCCGTCTTCGTTATACGAAGTTTTCGTGCTCGCGTAGGCTCCGTCAAGTTTGCCGCCGCCGAAACGCTCGTTATATTCCTCCTCGTTCGACTTCCTGCCTAAATTCTCGTCAAACAGTCTGGCGCGTTCTTGGTTGGTTATGGCGTAATTGACGCCGTCGCGCCCGAGATTCTCCAAAACAGAATATCCGCTCGGAGATTTGCGCTCGGAATTTGCGTCCGTATACGGCTCGTCTCCGAATAAAATGCTTGCGCCTCTGCCTTTGTAGCGCGCGCCCTTAATGTCTATCGGATTCTCGGATAAATCCACGCTTTCGCCTTTTGTGCCGCTCAAATCGTATATGCCGCTGTCTTCCCTGCCGTAACGGTTACTGCCCGTACTCGGAACGACGGGTTCTAAAGTGCTCTTGTTCGTAACGGTCGGTACGGAAGCTTTCTTTTTGGATTCCCTGCTTCCCCTATCCGTAATAACCGCAATGAGCGGATACAACGCGACAAGCCCGAGAAGCGCGGTAATTACAAACGATACCGCCAGCATCCAGGCGTAACTATCGACGCATATGAGCTTGAAAAGCGACGCGATAAGCCCTATGAGCACTCCTCCGACGGTCTTGGACGAATACGAAGCCGACAAATAGTTGTTGCTCGCAAGCAACTCTTTGGACAAGCCTATGTGTAGCGTGGTAACCGCCATTATGAACAGCGCGACGTACAACACCGCGCGCAGTGGCTTGACCGTCGGCGCTCTGCCGGCGATAAGGAGTATCGCGCTGACAACCATCATCGGTATGTACGCGTAGACGGCGTATCCGAACACGCCGTACACAAAACTCCGACTACCCGCTATGCATAAAAGCAAAATCAAAAGCGCGGACAGTCCGAACAATACGTAACTTATAATTCTGTTTTTACCGGAACGTGCGGAATAATTATTTTTAGCCATTATTCACTCCTCTTATGATGTCGTGCACGTTGACGTCGGTTTCCGGTCCGACGTATGACGAGGCTACTCGATCGAAATCGAATACCTCGGCTATTACCTTGGCTACCTTGTCCGATGTGATTGACTCGATGCTCGCAAGACGACCGTCCACATCGAAAAGCTTACCCGTAAGAATGACGTTTTTGCCGTTCGCGCGCATAACCGACACCGCGCTCTCCGATCCCAATACGACGGAAGCTTTGAGCTGCTCAACGCCCTTATTAAGCTCTTTTTGTGTAAGACCGCCGGACATGAGCTTGCGTATCTCGGCGCCTACCGTAGCCGTTGCCGCGCCGACATTAAGCGGACTCGCGCCGAAATAAACGGAGATCGCGCCGTTATTTACATACGCGCTCGTGGAGGCGTAAACGTCGTAAACAAGCCCTTTTTGCTCCCTGACGCTCTGAAACAGTCTCGACGACATGGCTCCGCCGAATACGTTGGAAACAAGTATGGCGGAATCCCTGAGTTCGTCCGAATATCCGTACGCAGGGAAGGCAAAACCGACGTTGGCTTGCTCCAACTGCTTGAATTTGACAAATTGACCGTTAAGCTCGGCAACTCGCTCCGAACGCGTCGGAATTATCGTATTTTGGAATCTCGACGCAAACTTTTCGCCTATGAGATCGATAACCTCTTGCTCGTCGAAATACCCGGCAACGGAAATAACCGTAGACGACGGAACGTACCGCCTGCCCACATACGCCAAAATGTCTTCACGCGTAAACGTGCTTACGTTATGCGGATCGCCGAGAATGGGTCTACCCATGACGCTGTTGCCGTATAGCGCCGTGGCAAGTCCCTCCGCGCAAACGTCTTCGGGATCGTCTTCCGCACTGCGGATTTCCTCCATGACGACTTTTTTCTCTTTCTCCATCTCCTTGGGGGAGAATTCGGAATCGAAAAACATGTCCGACAGCACGTCAACGCAACTTACGAGGTGCTCGCATGTGGAAATGGTGTAGTAGCACGTCATCTCGCGCGCCGTGAACGCGTTGATTTGCGCGCCGAGACTCTCCATCTCGTCCGCAATGTCGAAAGCGGTACGCTTTGCCGTGCCTTTGAACATCATGTGCTCTATGAAATGGGATATGCCGGACTCGCGCTCGCTCTCGTATACGGCGCCGGCATCGACATAGACGCCGACGGACACGCTGCGCGTATAGTCGGATTTATATAAACACAGTCTGAGACCGTTAGGGAATACGTGTAATTTATTCATAAAATCTCCTCGACGGAATTACTCGTATACAGTATATACCATTAGAGAAATAAATTCAAGGAATATTATAATTAAATTTGCGCGCGCCCGACTTTTTGCGCGTTCTCCCCCTGCGCGATCGGATATTCTACGCCTCGGACGGCGCAATACACGACGTAACGGTGACCGCGGTATAGCCGTTCTCTTTGAAAAATTTGAGCACTTCGGGTAGCGCTTTGAGCGTGTGCTCGGTCGGATGCATTAGAATTAACTCGCCGTTTCGGATACCGTCAGTGGCTCTTTTGTATACCAAATCCGCGTTTTTGTCGCGCCAATCGATAGTATCGCGACTCCACATTATTACGCGGTAACCGTTGTCGGAGGCGGCGCGAAACATCTCTTTGCCTATTGCCCCCGAAGGCGGCGCGAACAAATTCATCTCGACTCCCGCAAGCTCTTTGACAAGCTTGTGCGTTACGGTTATTTCGTCCGCGTTTTGCTTGTAGTCGAGTTTGTCCGCGTCGCGGTGATTATAGCCGTGCGAACCTATTTCATGCCCGTCGGACGCGATTGCTACAAGCGTTGCGGCGTTCTTTGCAGCCCAACTTCCGCCTACGAAAAACGTCGCTTTCGCTCCGTACGCGCGGAGCGTTTCGAGTATCCCCGATATGTATTCCGTACCCCAATATACGTTAAACATCAAACTTACTTCCGGTTTGTCCTCGTTGCCGCGGTAGACGGCTTGATCCCACGCCGTTGCCGCTTGCGTCGCGCCTCCGGCGGAAGCCAAGCATATTGCTATAAGCACCACCGCAATGATGACGTTTGCGGTTACGGTTACCGATATTTTGTTCTTTGCGCCTGCCTTTTTCATACCTTTTTGAACGTCGATACTTTATTATATTGACAAAAGAGGTAAATATGTTTATTATGTATTTATCAAATTTTGTTTGAGGTAGTTATGTCAGAAAAATTAACGATGGATAAACTCGTCGCTTTGTGCAAAAATCGCGGCTTCATTTACAGCGGAAGCGAAATCTATGGCGGATTAGCCAACACTTGGGACTACGGTCCTCTCGGCGTCGAGCTCAAAAACAATATCAAAAAAGCTTGGTGGAGTAAGTTCGTAACCGAAAATCCCCTGAACGTCGGCGTTGACTGCGCCATCCTCATGAATCCCAAAGTTTGGGAAGCAAGCGGTCATATCGGCGGATTCTCCGATCCTTTGATGGATTGCAGATCCTGCCACTCACGTCACCGCGCGGACGATTTGATAGAAGCGTATATCGAAAAAAATCACTTGGATATCTCCATTGCCGGTTGGACTAACGAGCAAATGGAAAAATTCGTGATCGATCATCAGATCAAATGCCCCGTCTGCGGTAAATCCGACTTCACCGGCATACGTAAGTTCAACCTTATGTTCAAAACCTTCCAGGGCGTAACGGAAGACACGACAAATACCGTCTATCTCCGCCCGGAAACGGCTCAGGGTATATTCGTGAACTTCAAAAACATACAGCGCACCACGCGTAACCGCGTGCCGTTCGGCATCGGACAAATAGGTAAATCGTTCCGCAATGAAATTACTCCCGGGAACTTTATATTCCGCGTAAGAGAATTCGAGCAAATGGAACTCGAATTTTTCTGCGAGCCCGGCACCGACCTCGAATGGTTCGATTATTGGCGCACGTTCTGCCATAATTGGCTGCTATCCTTGGGTATCAAGGACGAGAATTTGCGCTTGCGCGACCACGATAAGGATGAACTTTGCTTCTATTCTCGCGCAACGACGGACTTTGAATTCAAATTCCCGTTCGGTTGGGGCGAGCTTTGGGGCGTCGCCGACAGAACGGACTACGACCTTACAAGACATATGACGGTATCGGGCAAAGATTTGAGCTATATCGATCCCGTAACCAACAAAAAGTACGTGCCTTACGTCATAGAACCCTCTCTCGGTGTGGAAAGAAGCTTCCTTGCCATACTGTGCAACGCCTATGACGAGGAAACCGTCGACGGTGAAAACAGAGTCGTGCTTCGCCTTCATCCCGCGCTCGCGCCTTACAAAGTCGCCGTGCTCCCCCTCCAAAAACAACTCAACGAAAAAGCCGACGAGCTGTATCGCGCGCTGATTAAAAAATTCCCGACAACCTACGACGCCTCCGCAAGCATCGGCAAGCGTTACCGCCGTCAGGACGAAATCGGCACCCCCTACTGCGTTACCGTTGACTTCGACACTCTCGAAAACAACACCGTCACCGTGCGCGAAAGGGACACTATGGAACAAGTTCGCATAAATATAGACGAGTTGCCCGCTTATATCGGTGAAAAAATTACGCTGTAAGGCGGTCTAAATAAATTTAGGAGGCTCAAGATGACAAAAATTACCAAACGCGGTTGGATAGAAATCGGCGTTTCGCTCGCGATCTTTGTGGCGGTTGCCGTTATTACCGCTTTCTTCGATTTGGAGATTAACAAGGCTCTGTATGCGCCGCAGTCGCTCTATGGTCAATTCTTTGCAAAACTTGCGGAATTGCCCACCTACCTCACGGCACCCGTAGCCGGCTCGATTATCTTCTATCAGAACTTCGGCAAGAACAAAAAAACGCGTATCGCTATAAAAATCGGCTCCGTAGCGGTAGTTTACGCAGGTTATGCAGTAGCCCTCTATATGTGGTTTTGGAAAAACTTTATCGGCGCAACCGTGGATTACAAAATCGTTTACGTGCTGTTCTTTGCCGCAATCATGACGGCGCTTACCGTCCTTGCTTTCCATGCGGTACCCGAAAAGGATATGAAAAAACTCTTTTGGTTTGCCGTGTTCCTCGTGGTCGTAGCGGTTGCTTCAAACTTGATCGTGCAGGCAATGAAATTGATTTGGGCACGCCAACGCTTCCGCACCATGACTCCCGGCAACGCAAGCTGTCCCGAAAATCTGCTCTCGGTCTATCCCAACTACAACTACGACGGATTTACCCCTTGGTACATCCCTAACGCTCTGATCAAGAGCGATCTCCGCACGGCAGACTACATGCAACTCTTCAAGGACGTTGACCACGACGCGTTCCACTCCTTCCCCTCCGGACATACCGTGGCGGCAGGCGTAAGCTTTTCGCTCATCATCATTCCCGACTTGTTCCCGAAATACAAAAAGATTAAGCCGGTGTTTTGGATGGTGCCGGCAGTTTACACGCTCATAGTGGCTATAAGCCGTGTGGTCATGGCTGCCCACTACCTGTCGGATACCTTGTTCGGATAT
Source organism: Ruminococcus bicirculans (ex Wegman et al. 2014) (assembly GCA_963642145.1). GTDB lineage: Bacteria > Bacillota > Clostridia > Christensenellales > DTU072 > Stercoripulliclostridium_A. Next base: position 18,017 of record CAVIFU010000016.1, on the reverse strand, counting down.
TACGCCGCGCTCGGTACCGCCGCTCTCGTGCGTTGGATATTCACAAGCAAAATCAAGGCGTATCAAAATAATGAGGAAACGGAACCGCTCGCATCGACCGATTCCGCGACAATCGTTTCCGTCCCGGATGAAGTATAACGTCAAAATACACCATGAAAAACGAGCTGTTTACGCAGCTCGTTTTTTTGTGCTTTGTTTTCGATAATTTAGTTAGTCGGATTTTTTGTTGCCGTACACTTCTTTATGACGGTTGCGGAACGTGGTTTGCGTTATTTCGTAAAAGTCCGAGATACGTTGCCTATACACTTGCATGTCTCCGATGTCTTCCGTGCGCAACAGATATTCGTAATGTACAATGGCTTCGTATGTGCGGAACGTCCACTTGCAGTGTTTGGCTTCGATGTAAGTCATCAGCTCGTCTACCACTTCTTTAAGACAATCGGATTCCGCAGGTACGGCGCCTACGGCAAGAGCCGCATATGCAGATAAATATATTTCTTTGCCGAGAGTGCCGTGCTCCGTGCCGTAGCTCTTGGGAGTTACGGTGCAGATCCCTTCCTCCGAAACGATGGAGATGGTTTTGTCAACGCACTCGTATTCTCTCAGTATCGCGCGAAGCGCATGACGTTTGATTGAGGGACTGTAATTCGGATTGGCAAGTATTCTGACGCAAAATTCGTACGCCCGATCGGGATACCTTTCGCATGCGACTTGAAGAGCAAACGTCGTTAAATCGCTGTCGCACAGACACATATATGTCCACAACTCGTCAGCCGTGTGCTTGTACGGTTTATCGTTCACACGCAATATGCGACTTTGTAGCCTGTTTTCCAATACTTTGCCGCATTCATACGTTTTGGCATATTGATATACAGTCTTGTTTGCCCTATCCGCGTGCCCTTTCTTGCACTGCTCGGCGTACCAATCGTATAAAAACGCAATGAACGCTGCCTGCGGATTCTCGGGATATATGGCTTTCATCTTGCAAACGGCGGATCTGCCGGCGTCTAAATTGCCGCTCAACAACTCCACGCTCATGATAAGCGTCCAAACGTTAACGTCATACGGCTTAATCTCGGCAAGCTCGTAGGCAGTTTCTCTGCTGAGTTCCATGCACCCGGCAAACAAAGCTATCCTCACAAGCTGTTCCATGCATTCCGCGTCTTTGACCTCCGCATAATGCTTAACGTACCGAGAATATCTTTCGTAAAATTCATCGGTTACGCCTTGTTCTTTGCAATTTTGGAAAAGTCTGAATCTGACGGTTTCTTTGCCGAATTCATCGAGTTTTTCGAGGTAATCGGTATATTTGCGTGCGGTTTCCGGCTCGCCTATGTTGTAGAACGCTTCAACTATGAGTTCAAGCGCCTCTTTGAAGCAAATATCGTCGCGCTTTATGTTCGAAGCTTCCAAAAGGACGTTACGCGGCATGCCGAGCTCCTTGAACATGTACGCGCGTCCGAGATGTGCGATGGTTTGCGCCATGGCGGCGTCTATGAACGGCTCTTCATTCCCCGCATTCTTGCACGCACGCTCCGCGTCGACGATCGCCGACGACCTCTCGACAACGGCTAACATATTTTTGTTGGTGGTGAAATTGTCTAAAAGAATCCTCTCGCTCTGCTTGTCGCTCACGCTCATGCCGGAGAACTCCGGTTTGTGCTTTGCGTCAAAATTATACCACAATCCGGTAAGCGCAGCCACGGCGTACATACTCCTCGGATTCTTATTGACCATCTTGGCATATAGGTACGCGCTCTCTTGGTAAGCGCCCATCTTGAAGTACGTTTCCGCTATATCGGAAAGAGTGTCTTCGTCATCGGGATCGTACGACAAGGCTTGGAAATAGTACTTGACGGCTTGGTCATAGTCGCCTTCATTCACCTTTTCCCGTGCAAGCGCGATGTAAAACGATTTGTCTTCAGGTATTCCTATAATGCTCATTTTGTTCTCCTCACGATTTTATTTTGGGTTCCCGAATACGCTGTTTTGCGTAGTTATTTGTCGGCACCGAAAATATCGTCCAAATCGCATTCCGTATAAGTATAGGCTTTGCCGCAATAGTCGCACTTTACTTCTATATTGCCGCGCTCCTTGACGATCTCTTCTGCTTCCGCCCTTCCGAGGCTCTTGACGACGTTACGGATCTTTTGGGCGCATCCGCAATACAATTCTATCGGCTCGGCAGCGAAAAACTCGGTGTCGAGATGTCCGAAATAGAATTCGCCTATATCCTCTATACTCTTTTCCGCAATCATAGAGGATATGTGCGTAAAGTTGGTCATGATGTCTTCGAGCATGAAGACGGCGTTTTCGTCGGCGTCGGGCAGTGCCTCGACGATTATTCCGCCGGACGCTTTGCATCCGTCCTTATCGTTGAGTACGCCGAGTGCGACAGCCCCGGTAATGCCCTCGCTCTTGAATAAATACGTGGCAAAATCCTCCGCGATTTCACCGCTTACAAGCTCGCATCTGCCGACATACGGCTCTTTGAGTCCCAAATCTTTGATGACGACGATGTCACCGTTTTTGCCGACGGCTCCGCCTACGTCGAGTTTGCCGTCCGCCCTTACGGGTAGATTGACGTGCGGATTCTCTACAAAACCTTTGACGGTACCCCTCTTTTCGCCGGCTACGCATATCCTGCCTATCGGTCCGCCGCCGTTTACGATGATGTTGAATCTATCCGAATCGTTTTTTAAGTTGGCTGTGACGTATGCGCCAACTGTCACGGTTCTACCGAGTGCGGCAGCCGCAAGCGGCGTAAGGTCATGTATACGGATGAGCTCGTTGACTATACCCGTGGTGTCTATGAGCGCAACGCGCGCCTTGCCTCCGAAACATACGCCTTTGACTATCCTATCCATACAGATTAACGTCTCCTGCCTTTGTTGCCTTTGTTTTGCTTAGCCTTGGCATTTTGCTTCTTTTCTTTCTTGGCTTGGCGAATTTCCTCGTTATTTTTGATCGTAAGTACCTCTTGGCAATAGTTTTCGCTGTTGTAATCGCCGTAATTGACTGCCATCAGACAGAAGTAGCTGAATCCGATGGTAACGGCAAACAGCGCGACGATAAGAGCGACGAAACTGCCGGCAAACGCAAGCGCAAACGGCGCGCAAGCAAGTACGAATATCACAAACGTGCTCAAAAACAACGCGACGGTGTATATGCAGGCGTTGCGCAGTTTTTGCCCGAGATTGAGGGTGCCGTTATACGAAACTACTTGCGGTATCATGCCGAACAAAATCATCGTCGACGCAAGCAATACTATAATGCCTACGAACAAGCCGATCCACTGCCCCGCATTGGCTCCGCCGAGATACTCTCCGTATACGAATTCCGTAATAAGCTCGGTGCCGCCCGCAAAGAAAACCGCATAGCAACTGAATACGATGATCATCTCTTTCCAATACTTCTTGACGCCGCGGAAATATTCCGTAAAAGTGCGGTTGACGTCCGCGCCCGTCGCTTTATCCTTTTTGGTAAGAAAACGTTCTCCCCAAATAATTTTTTGGCAAATATATGTATTGCCGGCTATGCCGAACGATAATATCGGAAGGCATACCGCTATGGCGACGAACAACAGTCTGTAACCTAAAAGCATGTCTGCGGACACCGTACTAAGACTCGATCCCGATGACAAGCCGATACCGAAATCAAGCATGACGTAAGGAGTGCTTGCCCCGGTAAGCGCATAGCCTATTCTCTCCGGTCCGACGATAAAAAATGCCATGATAACAGCCATCAGCGGCAACGCGAATATGATCGTGAGTACGTTGACGGTCATCATATCCGTCATATTGCCTTTGAGCGTATCGAAGAAACGCTTGAATCTGCCGCCGGGATACGGGGGTTTCTTCTCCTCCGAACGCGCTTCGGGAGCGGTGCGCAGAGAAAACAGAAGGTTCTTGCGGAACCGAGTAAAAGCGTTGTCTTTCTTTTCTTGTTTGTTTGCCATACTTACCTCGTAAAATATACTACGTGTATTATACATTAATACGCGCGTATTTGCAATTGTATTTTTGATTTTTGGTAACAAGCCCGAAAACTCCGACATATATTGTATGAACGGAGGTTTTATGACGTATTCCGTAGCCGTTGTCGGCGCAACCGGACTTGTCGGCAGAAAAATGACGGAGTTATTGGAAAAACGTGATTTCCCGATATCCGAATTGACTCTCTTCGCAAGCGAAAAGTCGGAGGGAAAAATTATACCCTTCCGTGGCGAACGTCTCGTCGTGCGCGCGCTCACACCGAAAAACGCGGAAAATGCGGGCGCCGACATTGCTCTATTCTCCGCCGGAAGCGATATATCCGACAAATTCGCGTCTTTATTCGTAAAAAACGGCGCAACCGTCATCGATAACTCCTCGCGTTGGCGTTTGGATCTTCGCGTACCGCTAGTGGTGCCGGAAGTCAACGGCAAAACGGCTCTCACGCACCGCGGAATAATAGCAAATCCCAATTGTTCTACCATACAATCCGTGCTCGCGCTGTGTCCTATACGGAACGCTTACGGACTTAAACGGGTGGTATACTCCACCTACCAATCGGTTTCGGGAGCAGGATACAAGGGGCTGTGCGATCTGAGCGAAGGCAGTTGTCGCGTCTTCCGTTACCCGATACAAGATAACGTCATACCGCAAATCGACGATTTTTGCCCGGACGGATACACCAAGGAAGAACGAAAAATGATGGACGAAACAAGAAAAATTTTGGATCAAAACGATCTGTCCGTCACGGCTACGGCGGTTAGAGTGCCCGTGCGATACTGCCACGGCGTAAGCATAACGCTAACTACGCTCCGTCCGTTCGACATCGACAATATTAAACTTCTCATAAGCGGTTACGACGGACTCGAACTACAAGACGACACAAAAAATTACATCTACCCGACGCACGCTACCGCCACGGAAAAAGAAAGCGTATACGTAGGCAGAATACGAAAAGACCCATACGAAATCAATACGCTCAGCATGTACGCGGTAAGCGATAATCTGTACAAAGGCGCCGCGCTCAACGCGGTGCAAATAGCCGAGCTTATATGTAAATATAACGCTGTTCGGGCTACCGAAACTATATTTTGAGGAGGCTAAAATGGAACTTTTTAAGGGTGTGTGTACAGCTCTGATAACTCCCATGGCAAACGGAGAAGTTGACTACAAGAGTTTGGAAAAGACGATTATCGGAAGCTTGGAAAGCGGAGTGAGCGCGATTTCCGTATGCGGTACGACGGGCGAAGCCGCAACGCTTACCGAACGCGAAAAACGGCGCGTAACGGTTATGGCAAAAGACATAACAGAAGGCAAAATTCCCGTAGTGCGCGGTATTGGTTCGCCGGACACCGCCATTGCCGCAAAAGAAGCAATAACGGCAAAAAAGGCAGGCGCGGACATACTGCTTGCGCTGACACCCTACTATAATAAGTGCACGCGTTCGGGACTTTTGGCGCATATGGGTGCGATTGCCGAGGTTGCCGACCTACCTATCATACTGTACAACGTGCCTACGCGTACCGGTGTGGACATCTCGGTTGACGTTGCCTCGGAACTACACGCAAAATACGCCAACATACTCGGCATAAAAGAAGCCGGCGGACGTATGGACAGGATACTTGACCTGATAACGGCAACAGACTTATACGTATACGGCGGAGATGACGCTTTGACTTTGCCGACCGTCGCTTGCGGCGGACACGGAGTAATAAGCGTGACGGCAAATATTGCGCCTAAGACCGTATCCGCGCTTGTTTCGGCGGCTTTTAGCGGTGATAGAGATACCGCCATTGCCATACAAAAAAGGCTCCTTCCGTTGACGGAATCTTTGTTCCGTGAGGTAAATCCCGTGCCGGTAAAATTTGCGGCATACTACTTGGGGCTCATCGGGAGTCCGGAAACGAGATTGCCTCTTACGCCTTGCTCGGCATGCGAAAAGCTTGAAAAAGCCCTACTCGACTTCGGTTTTGAGAAAAACGGAGGTGCGCTGTGAGGGTATTGATTTCCGGGATACACGGCAAGATGGGCTCGGTGACCGCACGCGTTGCCACCGAACGCGGATATTATGTAGAAGGCGTGGACATCATCTATAAAACTTCCGAATATACCGTTTACAACGATTTCAAGAAAGTAAACGGGAGGTTCGATTTCATTGTGGATTTCTCCTCAAAAAGCGCGCTGAAAGACGTATTAAACTATGCGCTCGACTCCGATACGCCCTGCGTTTTGGCTGTTACGGGCTATGACGAAAACGACATCGCTCTAATAAACGAGGCTTCCGCCAAAATCCCGATCGCGTTTAGCTCAAACTATTCTCTCGGTATTAACGCCGTAAAAGACGCCGTGCGCACGATAATTAACGACGGATTTCGCGACTCGGACATCGAAATAATTGAATATCACCACGGCTTGAAGAAAGACGCGCCCTCGGGCACCGCTCTCGCAATAGCCGAAACGGTCTGCGCCGAAACGCACGGCAATATAAGTCTTTGTCGAAAATCGGGCTCGCTACGAGTAAAAAACGAAATCGGTATACATTCCGTGCGCGGAGGGAATATCTCAGGGAAACACGAAATTATGTTTTGCATGCCGGACGAAATCATAACCGTAACGCATGAAGCAAGCTCAAATCGGGTGTTCGCCGTAGGAGCATTAAATGCGGGAGCGTGTTTAATAGATGCTATTGTGCGCTCATGAATATACATCGCCTGCGGCGACGGTGATATACGCGTCCCATCGGGACGTGCATATCTCAGTCTGCGGAGGAAAGCGAGGACGGATCGGAGGGCAGGTCGAAGCCGCCTTCCGTAACGCTGATTACGTTTTCATCTTTGAGGGATACGGTTACCGTTACGGCTCTGTTGTAGACAAAATCACCGAGATTCAGTCCGGCTTCGGCAAACTTGTCCTTGATGTTTCCCGTGCCGCCGCTTACTACGTACGCCTCGTTGAGTACGCCGTAGATGCCTTCGAGATTCATGTTGAGCAAGCCTTCAAAGAAACGGCTGTCGAATTTATAACTCGCTTCCGTTGCGCCTCCGCCGAGTTGCAATGAGCCTATTACGTATGTCAAGGCTTTGAGAAAATCTATTTTGTCCCTACTGCTTATCGATTGCTCTATCTTGGTAATGACTGCGTCGGTATCGAACGGCGCAACTAAATTGTGCTCGGTACCGTCCGAATCCAAGCAATTGACGTAAAGTTTGTTGTCTTTGTAGTATACGCTAAGCGTGTTCTTCCCCTCGGGATTAAAGAGTTTGAACGAAAGTTTGTCGCCCTCGCCGCGGTCACTGAGTCCGTTGTAGAGGAATTTAAGATCAAAATCGTACGTTTCATCGGTATCGGTATACGCGAGTTTGCCCTTAATGCCGATAGTGCGCGAATCGTATAACTTGTAGCCCTCGGCGTCAAGGTCTTCTCGGGACGACATGGGAGTAAGCTTGCGCAACGTTGTGAATTTTTTGAGTTCGAATCTGCCGTTGAATTTCTCGCCGCGGAACACCGAACCGGTTTTGCCGTTGGCTTGCACGCGTAATTCCGCGACAAGCTCTTTGAGCGTTCCCATACCTAATGTTGTACGCGATCCGCCTTCCGTAACAAAATAAACCTCTATGTTGGTAACGGGCAAATCCGAATTGATTTTGTCAACGGATATTCCGAATAAGTTCTCTACTATCCATTTGACGCTGTCATAGCTCTGAGTGCCTTTGAGCAACGTCAAAACGTTCGTTACGGTCTTTTTGACGTCAATCCTGACTCTGTATCTGCTTGTGCGTTTGTCGCCTATTTCGTCCTTGTATTCGTAAGAAATTTTGTCGATGGTTGCCAATCTGCTCGCAAAAAACGCCGCCAAATCGTCCGTTCCTACAGTATCGAACGGGAACATGTCGCTTAAAATGCTATCGACAATGGGGACTATTAACTTGTTTTCGCCTACGCGCAAATACAGACTCCCGGGGTTTAGTCCCTCTTCCGTATTCGGCGCGTCCGCATAAAAATGCGCTTCTATAATGTCGTCGTCTTCGCCGTCCGGTTTGAATGACAGACGAATTGCCATGGACTCCGGCTTGGTCACGTCAAAATTTACTTTGAATGACATCAATTCCTTGTGCCCGTTTACGTCGCAATCCACGTCTATCCACCAAGAGACAAGCGGATTCTTTTCCGTAAGCCTTTCTTTGCTCGCGGAATTTGCGGAATTCAATACCGTCTTGAATAATTCTTGGCAAACGTCGTCTACCGTTGCCGTGCCTTTTGTGTAGCCGTCCGCCGTGACGTTAGCGTCGCTTTCGTCCTTCTTTGTACCCGAATTGTCTTTGTCGGACGTACAACTCGATAGCGTAAGCGTGGCTAACGCGACAATGACGGCTAATATTACCGATATATACTTAAACGTATGATTTCTTCTCATATCCCACTCTCCTATTTCCATCTTACGTTATTGTATTTTCGACTTTGAATCTCTACTTGAGCTCGGCTATCCTCGCATCAATCATTTTTTTGAGTTCGGATACGCAATCATCGTACGGCAAGTTAGTTTTGAGAGATCCGTCACGGAATTGCACTTCCGCTTCACCGTTGGCAAGCGAACGCGGGCTGACTACCACTCGAATAGGTATGCCCATCAGGTCGCAATCCGAGAATTTGTATCCGGGAGATGCGTTACGATCGTCGTACAGCACCTCGATCCCGGCTTGTTGCATCGCCTTGTACAATGCGTCCGCCTTTTCCTTAACAACGGGATCGTCCAAGCGGAGAGCGCATAGATATACGTGCCACGGCGCTATCGACATCGGCCAATTGAGTCCCTTGTCGTCTGCGCGCTCCTCTGCAACGGACGCAATGGCTCTGCCTACGCCTATACCGTAACAGCCCATTATGGGGTTAACCGCTTTGCCCTCTTGGTTAAGTACGGTCATGCCCATGCTCTTGGTGTATTTTGTGCCGAGCTGGAATATATTGCCTATCTCGATGCCGTTTTGTATGTCGAGAGGTTTGCCGCATACCGGGCATCTCGAACCCTTGGGCACCTTGGCAACGTCCCTAAACTCCTTGACGCCTATATCCCTCGCGACGGAAACGCCTACAAGATGGTAGCCGTCTTTGTTGGCTCCCGTTACCATATTGACGGTATCGCGCAAGGATTCGTCGAATACCTTGACGATATTCGCTCCGTCCAAACCGACCGCGCCGATGTTGCCCGCGACAAGCGCGCTGTCTACAAGCGACGCCGGTACGATGTCTTTGAGCACGACCTTTTTGAGTTTGGCTTCGTTTACCTCCAAATCGCCGCGGATAAAGCAAACGACTATCGTTTTGTCATCGCCTTTGACGTTGTAGCAAACGGCTTTTATCGTCTTATCGGCAGGTTTTCCGAGCAATTTGCAAACGTCGGTTATGTCCTTGGCGTCACCCGTATAAACTTCTTTGAGTTCTTCGGGCTCTTCCGGCGATACGGGCTCATGCAGGCAGACCGCTACTTCCATATTGGACTTGTATCCGCATTCCGGGCAAAGCACCAAAGTATCTTCGCCGACGTCGGTAAGCAACATGAATTCATGCGAAATACTGCCGCCCATCATGCCGGAATCGCTGAGTACCGCTATGAAATTCTTCATCCCGATACGTCTGAATATACGGTTGTATGCGTCATACACTCTGTTGTAGTACGCCTCTAAATCCTCTTGGGTAAGGTGGAAGGAATATGCGTCCTTCATCTTGAACTCCCTAACCCTTATGAGTCCGCCGCGCGCTCTGCCTTCGTCACGGAACTTGGTTTGGATTTGATAAATCATGAACGGCAACTGTTGGTAGCTGTTGACGGCGTCGCGCGCAAACTGCACGGCGGCTTCTTCATGAGTCATGCCGAGAACGAGATCTCTGCCGTTGCGATCCTTGAAACGGACAAGTTCGTCCCCTATGCTGTTGTATCTGCCGCTCGACTCCCAAAGCTCCCTCGGCATTACGACGGGGAAAAGTACCTCTTGACCGTCTACGGCGTCCATTTCTTCTTTGATAATGGCTTCAATCTTGCGGGATATCCTCTGCGCAGGCATGGCAAGCGACCAGATACCGTTCGCCACAAGCTTGATATAACCGGCACGCACCATCAGCGCGTGACTTTTGATAACGGCATCGGCAGGGCTCGTTTTTGTGCGCTCGCCGACAAGTTTGGACATTAACATATTACTATCTCCGAATCTCTAATCGTTGGCGGATACCGTTAGTGTCATATCCGTAGACCAATCCGAGTAAGTTACCTTGACGGTGTAAGTGCCTGCTTTGGTAAACTTGCCGTCGGAATCAAGCTCCATAGCCGCTCTGTCAAACGACAACGCCGCCGTGGTCGATACCGTGCGCGTGGTCTTATCGCTCAAAGTAGCGGTAACCGTTACCTTGGTTGCGTCAAACGAATCGCCGACTTTGAACGTCGTCCCGGACGCCACTTTGGCACTGATGGACGTAACGGTGGCTACTTCTTCTTTGTTGTTGTTGCAGCCGACAAACATACACGTCGCGGTTACGGCAAGTACAAAAGCAATTATGCATACAAAAATTTTCTTCATGTTTGGATTTGCTCCGTTGTTTAAGTTTATTTCTTTTATTATATATTACCACGCGCGTATAGTCAATTGTTTTTTTGATAAGCTTGGCAGGGTTTCCGCTAATGAGAAACACAAAAGCCGTTACGCGTTACGATTTATTTTATCATCCTTACGGGGCGGGTGGGCGGGCATCCTTATTTATTTTCCCCTATACGAGAAAGGCTGCTAAGGGAACGCCCTTAACAGCCGTAAAAGTCAATGTGTGTGCGCCCACTCCGATTTGCCATACCGGATCGGCTCGCATATAGGTAACTCCTCCAAAGCTTCCTCGTGGCACATCCCGTAAATCGCTTAGTGCTGCTACGGTCAAGTTCTGACACGGTTCACGACCCGAAATTGCACAAGACCTTGGTATCGACATCCCTTGTATGCGTCGGCTTCCCATACGACAGACCTCGGTGGGTGTTCTATCCTGCTGTAGCGGATTGCAGGTTACAGGGCACCGCTGGCTCCCCATATAGCACACGTCAATTAGTATACCATATCTATGGAATTTGTCAACGATTCTGCAAAATAAACTTTTAGCGCCTTCGTTTTATGCGTCCGCGCCGAACAAAGTTTCGGATATTTTGCGTTTGAGTTCGTCTATCCCCTCTCCGTACTTTGCGCTGACGTACACGGCGTTGTCCCACGCCGGGAGCGCAACGCCACCGTCGTGCGAATCGATTTTGTTGTAAACGACGATTATCGGCGTATCCTTGACGCCTATCGAATCGAGAACTTCATTGACGACGGCAAACTGCTCGGCGCAATCGGGATTGGCGGAATCGACTACGTGCAAAATGAGGTCGGAATATTTGGTTTCTTCCAAAGTGGAGCGGAACGCCCTGACAAACTCGTGCGGTAACCTCGAAATGAATCCGACGGTATCTACAAGCAAAAACTCCTTGCCGGTATCGAGCCAAAGCTTGCGCCCGACAGGATCGAGGGTGGCGAACAGCTTGTTTTCTTCCAACACGCCCGCCTTGGTCATGGCGTTCATGAGAGTGGATTTGCCGGCGTTGGTGTATCCGACGAGGGATACGACTTTGAGTTTGTTTTTGACGCGCTTTTCTCTGCGCAACGCGCGCTCTTCGCCAAGTTTGTCTATGCGCGCCTCCAAATCGCGGATCTCCGCACGAATGGTGCGTTTGTCAAGCTCTTGCTGTTGCTCGCCTCCGCCGCGCCTGGCGCCGCCTCCGCCACCGCCACCGCCTCCTTGACGTGACAAAACAACGCCCTGTCCGAGAACGCGCGGAAGCATCTTTTTTTTGCGCATGAGCTCTACTTGTAACTTACCTTCGTTGCTGGTCGCGTGGCGCGCGAATATCTCTATAATGAGCCCGGCTCTGTCCTCTACGGGAATGCCTAAATGCTTCTCCAAGTTGTTTAGTTGCGTTCCGCTAAGCTCGTTATCGAATATTACAATGCCACAATCGGTAGCTATAACTACATTTTTGAGCTCTTCGAGTTTGCCCGTTCCGATGTAGTAGGCCTTATCGGGCTTATCTTTACGTTGCGTAAGATACGCTTTTACCTCATATCCGGCGGTTTTCGCCAGGGATTCAAGCTCCTCTAACGGTTTATCTAAATCTTTGTCTTCGCCGACGTTGACAAGGACGGCGTTTACTGCTTCTTCCATACTAATCCAGGTTATATCTGCCTTCTGCTTTATCCGTGCGGTTGCGGAACTTGCCGAGAGTGAAATCCGGTATGGTCATCCTGCTGTATCCGTTTTTGATCGACTGCTCCGAAAGCGGCGTGATCGCCATCCAGGACGCGGTATCGTATACGTCTATCGGCATATGCGTGCCGTTCTCTACCGCTTCTATAAAAGCGCGTAACACAAGGTAATCCATACCTCCGTGTCCGCCGCGAACGCCCTCTTTGCGGTACTTACGCCATATCGGGTGCTCGTACTTGCCGAAATATTTTTTGGCGTTATTCCATAGCGGTTTACCGTCGAACTCGAACTTGTGGTGCTCGTCGTCGAGGAATATCGTTTGGTTGTCCTCCTGATACATGCCTTTGGTGCCTCTTACCGTGAATCCGCGACTGTATGAGCGCGGAAGGGTTGTATCGAGGGTTAGAACTATCGTTTCGCCGTTTAGGCACTTGATAACCGTTGTTACGACGTCGCCTTGCTTGAACTCGGCGCCTTTGAGCTCTTCATTTGACGCCTTGCCGTCGTCGACATAGCGTTTCAAGCCCTTGGCGGAACTCGATACCGACGTCAGCGACACCATCAAATTGCCCCTGTTTATGCCAAGCAACTTGGCAATCGGTCCCAACTCGTGGGTGGGGTAATTCTCGCAATTGCGCGTCAAGTAGTTGCGCAACCTGTAATGGCGGTTCTCTTTGCCGTGAGCGATTTCACTGCGAAGATCGTGCATGTAGCCGCCCGAACAATGTACGACGTCGCCGAACATACCTTGGCGCACCATGTTGGTAACCATCAGCTCGTAACGACCGTAACAGCAGTTTTCCAACATCATGCACGGCGTGCCCGTGCGTTCATAGGCGTTGACAAGGTTCCAGCAGTCTTCTAAATTGTACGCGCCGCCGACCTCTATGCCGACGGGTTTGCCGGCACGCATCGACTCTATCGCAACTCTGATATGGTCTTCCCACGAACAAAATACGAATACCGTATCGACTTCGGGATCGGCAATGACCTCTTTGTAGTCAAGCGATATCGCCGGCATGTTGTGCTTGCGGCGTTTGACGATGTCGGCGCCCTGTTTTGCTCTGTCCTCATATAAATCCGCTACGTGCGTTATTTGCACGTCCTTCATCCTTACAAGCTGTTTGAGTAGCCCTATCCCTCTGCCGCCGAGACCTATTATCCCCGCTTTGATTTGGGGTTTGTCCTTCCTTTTCATCAATAAAACTCCTTGATGTATTCCGCAATGTCGCTTCTGCTCGCCCTGAGCGCGCCTACGTGCTCCATCTTCAAGCTGACGGTAGCCGTTGCCCAAAGCAATGCTTCCGTAAGCGGCGCGTTGAGTCGCTCGGTAATGTATGCGGCAAAAGTGGTGTCGCCGCGTCCGCTGCGTCCGCTCAGGTTGCGCGCCTTGATCGGGCATGCCGCCATGGTTTCTCCGTCATAGGCAAGCACTTCTTTGTTGTTGGTGATAACTACTTCCTTAGCTCCCCAACCGTGCATCATTTTGGCGGCTTCCGCTCTGTCCGTTGTCCCGGTAAGAATCTCCGCTTCCGCGGTGTCCGTCTTGAAATAATCCACGTACGGGAGTAATTCCTTTTTGTCCGCCCAGTCTTCAAAGTACATCTCTCCGTCCTTGCCGCCGGCGTGACGTAAAAGCGCTTGAACGTCAACGGCTACCTTGCCGCGCTTGGACAATTCCTTGATGAGCGTACCGTCAAAATCGCCGTATATCAGCCCCGCAAGGTGGTATATGTCGCCGGTTACGCCTTGCGGTATATCCGACGCCGTAAAGCCTTCCGCTTGGCTCAAACAAACGCAACTGCGGCGTTCCTTATCCGCGGTAAAATACTTGTTGCGTATGGATGTGGAATGCTCCGAGAACGTGCAATATATGTCTTCCTTGGGTAATGTGAGCGCGTCGAGTCGGGATACGTCCGCTTTTGCAAGCTTGGTAATCGCCGCGACTTTGTGCCCGAGCGCGTACGCCGCGGCGGAAGAATATATTACCGCTCCGCCTATTTCCACTACCGTGTTATCCAAATAATCGATGTTGTAGTCTAACGACGTGTGCCCGATGGTCAATACGTCGTAATGCTTAGTTTCTGTCATCTTGTGCCTCCGATGCGTCCGCGCAAACGCTGTCCGTTTCCGCGACGGTTTCTACAATATTGTTTTTTGCGTTGTCGCATGCCTCTTCGGCGGAAATGCCGTCTTCCCCCGGGGCTTCGGCAACCTTCTTCTTTTTGTCCGTATTACGCATAATGACGAACTTGTCCATGACGAATACGACGACAAACGACATAAACATCCAGGAGAATTTGCTTATGTTGCTCGCAAGCGCGTGGTTGGATACGCCGGCTTTGACAAGCACGCCGGTAAGCAAAGGTCCCGACCAGATTTGTAAGCCTATTATCACGGCTTCCATTATCACGTAAGCGATTATGCTGAACGCTAAGTTGTTGTTGGCGTTGAACGTCTTTTTGCGGTTGACGACAAACGACACGATCTGCGCCAGCACCGTCGAAACGATAAACGCTATAAATCCGCAAAGTCCGTTTTCATCGGCGCCGTAATGGAATATGAACCAGTCCACCGGCGTATCGGCATACTTTTTGAGCGCCGCAAGCAGAATGTTGAGCGACGCCACTTCAACTATAGCCGCAATGCAACTCAAAAACGTGAACTTGACAAGTTGCGTAATGTTTTTGTGCGCGTTAAGAAAATCTTTGATCTTGGTAAAAAACGCTTTGAATTTCTCTTTCATCTTATGTCCTCCGACTTTATTTGCTCTTGAATCGCGTTATTGGGTGCCCAACTTGTGTATTTAGGGCACCTAAACGCTCATCTCTTAATTCTTCCCGAGCCGTTGCCCTCGGCAAGTCCGAGAACCTCGTCTACCGTTACCGCGTTAAAGTCGCCCTCAATTGTCTGCTTCAAACATGACGCCGCTACAGCAAATTCCAATGCCTTTTGCGCGTCGTAACGGTTTAGTCCGTATATCAGCCCGGCGCCGAAACTATCGCCGCCGCCGACTCTGTCAACGATATGAATCAGGTATTCCTTGGACTTAAACATATTCTTGTTCGCGTCCGTGAGTATTGCAGACCAACGGTTGTCGTTGGCGGAAATGCTGCCGCGCAAGGTTATGGCGGCGTATTTGAGATCGAACCGCGATATAAGCTCTTCGGCTACCTTGCGGTAAGTCTCCGCGCCGACTTCGCCTTTGCCGACGTCGTTACCGCCGGAAATGCCGAATACGTCGTAAGCGTCCTCTTCGTTGGAAATAAGTACGTCAACGTACGGCATGAGTGCCGTCATTGCCTCGCGCGCTTCTTGACGCGTCCATAGCGCCTTGCGGTAATTCAAGTCGCACGAAACGGTTATTCCCCTATCCTTAGCTACCTTGCAAGCCGCCGTAAGCGTTTCCCTGACGCCCTTGCCGAGCGCCGGCGTTATGCCTGTGAAATGGAACCAATCGGCGCCCGTAAATATGGCGTCCCAATCGTAATCTTCGGCATCCGACTCCGCAAAAGCCGAGTGCGCCCTATCGTATATGACTTTGGACGGGCGTTGACTTGCGCCTTTCTCGCAAAAATATATGCCGATGCGCGCGCCGCCTCTGACGATTTTTGACGTATCTACGCCGGTTTTGCGCAACGCCTCGATCGCGCCTTCTCCTATTTCATGTTTGGGGAGTTTGGTGACGTACACGGAGTCCTCTCCGAATCTCGCAAGCGATACCGCGACGTTCGCTTCACCTCCGCCATACACCGCGCCGTATTTGTCGGCTTGCAAAAACCTAAGGTAGCCCTCGGGCGCAAGCCTTAACATAATTTCTCCGAAAGTAACGATTTTCATGCTAAAATCCTCTCTTCTCTTGTATTATTTGACGAGCTTCACGCGAAAGTTTGGTTACTTCCGCATAGTCGCCCGCTTCGATAAACGATTCCTTGACCATCCAACTTCCGCCGCATGCTATGACGTTTTTGAGCCCGATATAGTCGGCTAAATTGGCAGCGTTTATGCCGCCGGTAGGCAAGAACACCACGTCTTTGAAAGGCGCAGACAACGCTTTGATGGCGGCAACTCCGCCGTATACGGACGCCGGGAAAAACTTGATTATCCTATTGCCCAACGCCACGGCACGCATTATTTCCGTAGGCGTAACGGCTCCCGCAACATACGGCACACCGGTCTTCCTACACACTTCGGAGACCTCCTCCGAAAGTCCCGGGCTTACTATAAACTTGGCTCCCGCGCGGATCGCGCGCGCCGCCTGATCACCGTCGGTAACCGTTCCTGCCCCGATAAGGGCTACGTCACCGTATTTTTCTACGGCAAGAGCTATGGCTTCCGGCGCACAGTCGGTACGGAAAGTTATTTCCGCAACGGGTATGCCGCCCTCTATGAGCGCGCCGACAAGCGGTATGACGTCCGTTGCCCTATTGACTTTGACAACCGGTACCAGTCCTACGGATTTGATAAAATCGCTTACTTGCATAAATTCTCCTTCGCGCACGCGCCGCGTTGCGCACGCACAAAAGTATTATATATTATGTGCGCGTTTAAGTCAATAAGTATGTACAAAACGAAATTCCGCGTTGCTTTTTGGAAAAATGCGGAGTATAATACGGTTATGGCAAAATCCGTTATATCAAAAGTTACCGATCCGTACATGAATTTGGCGCTCGAAACGTACCTGTACTCAAACTTCGACGGCGAACCCACGCTATACCTATGGCAAAACAAAAAAACCGTGGTAATAGGCAAATGGCAGAACGCCTACAAAGAAGTGAACTTTGCCCGAGCCAAAGAATCGGGAATTCGCATTGCGCGCAGAACTACGGGCGGAGGTGCCGTATATCACGATTTGGGGAACCTAAACTTTACTTTTATACTAAGCCCCGATGACTACGACACAAAAAAACAACTCGGCGTAATCGCAAACGCCGTTGCCGCTTTCGGGATATCCGCCGATATAAGCGGACGTAACGACTTGACGGTAAACGGACTTAAATTCAGCGGAAACGCCTTCAAGTTCGGAAAGAGTGCAAAACTGCATCACGGCACGCTTTTGGTGGACGAAAACACCGATATTATGAGTAAAGTGCTTAATCCGAGTCCGTTGAAGCTCCGCGCAAAAGGTGTAGACAGCGTTAAGTCGCGCGTCGTTAATTTGCGTGAGCTGAATAGCGACGTCACCGTCGAACAATTGAAAAATGCCATAACTGAGTCTTTTGAAAAAGTATACGGTTCGGCAAAAGAAGTAAGCGTGCCGGAATCGGAATTTCGTGAGCTTACCGACTTATACTCGTCGGAAAAATGGATACTCGACTCAAATCCGGACTTCGACTTGGAAGTAGAAGGCAGATTGTCGTTCGGAGAATTGAGCATCGGGTTATCGATTGCCGACGGCGTCATAAAAAAAATCAAGGCTTACTCGGATTCGCTCGACATCGACGTTCCGCCTGCCGTCGAAAACGCGCTTATCGGCACTCGATTCCAAAAAAACTACATCGAAACTGCTCTAAAACCGCTCAATCCTTACGCCGACGAAATCGTCAATTTGATGTCGGACGTGCTCCCTTAGAGAAGTCTAAATAAAATTATTCATTGATTTTATAAAAATCGGTTATTTTGATTGACAAAGACTCTCGTGTTGGATATACTAATTAAGCGCTTGTGAATTAAGCGATTTGCGGGTGTAGTTCAATGGTAGAACACCAGCCTTCCAAGCTGGTTGCGTGGGTCCGATTCCCATCACCCGCTCCA
>CAVIFU010000015.1:0-35956 GCA_963642145.1 Ruminococcus bicirculans (ex Wegman et al. 2014) | reverse complement strand
TTATAATCTATACGAAAAATTCATCTAACGTAATATTAGATGAACAAAATTTAAGGATGATTTTCGGGTATG
Source organism: Ruminococcus bicirculans (ex Wegman et al. 2014) (assembly GCA_963642145.1). Taxonomy (GTDB): domain Bacteria; phylum Bacillota; class Clostridia; order Christensenellales; family DTU072; genus Stercoripulliclostridium_A. The sequence goes on along the minus strand of CAVIFU010000015.1, from coordinate 35,884 downwards.
CAACGCAAAAATCATCCGTAAAAACATCGTATCTCAGCTAATTCGTTTATTTTAGAAAAACAGCTTGTGGAAGCTGTTTTTTATTACGCAAGAATAATCGCCCTTGTAGATTCATCAATATAAGTTTATTCGATGGCGATTTCAAACGGTTGGCGGTGCTTGTAGACGGTGAGGGAGGTAAAGCCTATCTCTTTCAGGACGCCTACGGCAAGCTCATAGTTGTGGGCAATGTCCTCCGCGTGGTGAGCGTCGGAAGAAAAAGTTACTCGCCTGCCACCCAACTCGTAGTAACGTTCGAGTATCGGGCGCTCCGGCAAAAAGCGCATTTCGCGATGCCTGATGTGCGTGTTTATCTCTATCGTCTTGCCGCGCGCTATGATTTCTTTGAGTACGGCGTCTATTTTGTCATAGTATTGCGGTTGCCACAAACTGTAGTTTGGGTAATCAACATAGCGAGTTATGTATCCTATATGCCCTATTATGTCGTAATCGTACGGCGCGCGTACCGAATCCGAAAGCAACTCTAAATATCTATTGTATACTTCGTCTTGCGTTTTGCCTTGGTAGAATTTGCCAAAATAGGCGTCGCCGCCGTCCATTGTGTGTATGGAATTTATAATCACATCGAAATCATGCTTTGGAAGTTCGCGCGCATACCACTCTTCCGTAATATGGGAGTAGCCGGCCTCCACGCCGTATGCCACGTATATCGAGCTGAACGCGAAATGCTCCCTGATTTTTCGGATGGTTCTGTCCACTTTGTGCAGATTAAGACTGCGGATGAAACGTTCCTTTTTGCAATACTTGTAGTCCCTGTCGAGGTGCTCTGTTATGGCGTAATACTTCAAGCCGAGTTCCTCTGCCCGAGTCGCAAGTTTAAGAGCGGACTCGTGCCCGTCATGCGATAACTTGGAATGCGAGTGGGAATCCGCAAGCGGACGCATTACATCTCCTCCGGCGCTTTGACGCCTATGAGCCTAAGGCTCTCTTCCAAAACAACGTGCGTGGCGTATACGAGCGCCAGCCTTGCGCGCTTATACTCCGCTTCGCCGTTCAAAATGCGCGTATCCAAATAGTAGCGGTTGAACGAACGCGCCACATCGATGGCGTAACGCGTAACGATACTCGGTTCATACCTCTGCAATGCGTCGGAAATAACGCCGTTGAATCTGCCTATAAGCGAAACAAGCTCTTCGCCTGCCTTGCCCTCCAAACCTTTGAGTTCCTCGGATGTGAGCGGACGCGAAAAATCTTTGTCCTCGTCATTCGCTTTGCGTAGTATGCTGAGCGCACGCGCATTGGTGTATTGCACGTAAGGTCCCGTTTCGCCGTCAAACGTCAGCACTTTGTCGTAACTGAACGTAATATCCTTAATCCTGTTGTTGGACAACGCGAAGAATACCACCGCGCCCACGCCGACCTTCTCGGCAACGTCTTCTTTGTTTTTGAGCTCGGAATTCTTCTCCGAAATGATGGCGTAACTCTTCTCAACTGCTTTGTCGAGTACGTCTTTGAGCCAGACAACTCTGCCTTTACGCGTGGACATCGCGCCGTCTTCCAAAGAAACCATGCCGAACGGCACGTGCACGAGATCCTTGTACCAAGGCTTGCCCATGAGCTCTATCACCTTGAATACCTGCTTGAAATGCAAGTTCTGTTGGTATGCAACAACATATAGGCACTTGTAAAAATCATAAGTGGCTTTGCGATAGAACGCCGCGGCTAAATCGCGCGTAGCGTATAACGTCGCGCCGTCCGCCTTGACAAGCAAGCACGGCGCCATGCCGTACTCTTTGAGATCGACAATCTTTGCGCCGTCGGAAACGGTTATCAAGCCCTTTTCTTCCAACTCGTCGAGTATCGGTTGCATCTTGTCGTTGTAGAAAGACTCTCCGTTGTACGAGTCAAACGTTATATCGAGCCTCTTGTAGATCTTGCCGACTTCTTTGAGCGTCAGGTCCTTGAACATATGGAATAGCCCGAGCGCCTCTTCGTCGCCGTCCTCTATCTTTTTGAACCAGGCGCGAGCCTCGTCCTCGAGCTCCGGATGCGTTTCCGCCTCGGTGTGGAATCTGACGTATATTTGCGTCAGTCCGAGCATGCCGTCTTTGTCAAGGTCTATTGTGTTGCCCCATAGCTTATATGCTACGATTAGTTTACCAAACTGCGTGCCCCAGTCACCCAAATGATTGATTCCTACTGCATTGTAACCGAGCTTGCGGTACATTCTGTACAGCGCGCCGCCTATGACGGTCGTGGACAAATGCCCTATGTGGAAGGGCTTGGCGATGTTGACGGAGCTAAAATCAAGACATATGGTTTTACCCGCGCCTTCCTCGGAAGAACCGTAATTCGAGCCCTCGGATATGACGGTAGAAAGTATTTTGCCGGCTTCCGCGTTGCGGTCAAGCTTGAAGTTAAGATATCCGTTTACCGCCTGTATGCTTTGGAAGGAATTGGGCTTGGACGCGCACCTCTCGCGGAAAATATCGGCGATCTCTACGGGGGACTTGCGCATGCTCTTAGAGAATCTGAAACACGGTAGGGCGTAATCGCCGAGAGTGGTGTCCGGCGGAATTACCACGTAAGAAGCCACTTCTTCCGACGAAATGCCGTCGTCTGCGATAAGCGAACCGATCTCTTGCTTTACATCTTCAAAATTCATATATATCTCCGTTTATTCGGCGGTCGTTTTGGTGACCGCGCCGTTTTTTACCTCAAAGTAGTCGGCACCGACAAAATCCAATCTGTCCGTGCACGTGATTATCGTTTGCGTGCCCTTGATGGCGGCAAACAACGCTTTGCGCCGCCCGGCGTCAAGCTCGCTTGTTACGTCGTCGAGTAAGAGCACGGGACTCTCCCCTACGCGCGCCTTGAATGAGTTTATCTCGGCGATTTTGAGTGAAAGCACCGCCGAACGCTGTTGCCCCTGCGACCCGAATTTGCGTAAATCGATGCCGCTTGCCGATATTTTTACGTCGTCCCGATGCGCTCCGACGGTGGTGTATTCCAGCCTCAAATCGTTCTCGCGCGCGTCTGCCACGAGCTTTTTCAGACTGCCTTCGACGTCCTCGAAATCGACGTCCTCCGTTTCGTACGCGAGAGTCAGCTCCTCTTTGCCGTCCGTGAGTTTGGCGTGCGCGTCACATGCAAACGGCGCGATGTCCCGTATGAACTTACGCCTCTCTTTGATGATGAACGCGGCGGCGCGGACAAAATCGGCGTCGACTATCGCAAGCATGTTGTCTATAACGGACTTACCCTTGTACGTTTTGAGTATCTTGTTGCGCTGGGCAAGCAAGGCGTTATACCGTTGCAAGCAGTAGAAATACGTCTTGTTGCGCTGTGATATGCTTATGTCCATGAATCTGCGCCTGTCCGACGGGGAGTCCTTGATAAGCTTCATCTCCGAGGGCGAAAAGAATACGACGTTGATTACGCCCATCAGTTCGCCGATTTTGGCAAGCGGCAGTCTGTCTACCAAAATATGCTTCTTCCCTTGCGGATCCATGTATATCTCTATGACGTGCTTAGAGTAACGTTTTTGCACGGTTAGGGTTACCTTTGCGCCGCTTTGGGCACCCCATTTGATGAGTTCTTTGTCTTTTGAATGCCGCGACGATCTACCGACGGAGCATAGATACACGGAGTCGATAAGGTTTGTTTTGCCTACGGCGTTCGCGCCGTAAACGACGTTGAGTCCCTTGCCGAATTCCACAGACGCCGCGGAATAGCTCAAAAAGTCGTTGAGTTCGAGGCGCGATACGTACATTAACGTATCTCCTTCATGGCGCGTTCGACGATGCGCTTTTGTTCGCGCTCTTTGAGTACGGCGCGCTTGTCGTGACCCTCTTTGCCTTTGGCAAGCCCTATCTCCGCTTTGACGAGGGCGTCATTGAAGTAGAGTTTGGTGACAACCAAGGTGTAGCCCTTCTCCTTGACCTTTTGGTCAAGACGGCGTATCTCCGATTTGTGCATGAGCAAACGCCTTGTGCGCTTGGCTTCCGGATTATAATGGCTGCCCTTCTCGTACGGCGAAACGTGCGCGCCCATAAGGAGCACCTCGCCGTCCTTGATAACGGCATAGCTGTCTTTTAAGTTAACGTTGCCGAGTCTGATGCTCTTGACCTCGCTGCCTTTGAGTTCTATGCCCGCCTCATACGTTTCTTCTATAAAATAGTCGTGATAGGCTTTTTTGTTAGTCGTTATAATCTTAATCATACATTGTATTGTACCATATTGTTTGGCTAAAATCTATTTATTTATGCATTTTATCCGAACCGTTATATAAAAAAGCCGCCCGACAGGACGGCTGAAAACTCGATTGCCGATATAGATTACAGATTGGACTTGAGAAGATAGAACACAAAGAACAGTATGGAGCAAACAAGCATACCGACCGCAATATATACGGTGATGCGTTTAAGCTTGGCTTCCATGGTCTTTTGTTTGTTCTTGCCGAAGAAACTCTCCGCAGAGCCCGTCAACGCGCCGATGCCGTCTTCATTGCCCCTCTGCATCATAACTATAACAATCATTGCTATTGCAAGCAATACCATAAGTACCATAAGTGCTATGAGTAATCCGAAATATACCTCGTACATAGTGTAACTCCTCTTTCCGTGCGGAAACTAACGTTTATACTAAACGCTCGGTTATTATATCATACTAATGCGCGGTTATCAAGCAATTTTTCAATTTTTCTTTTTTACGATGATATGATTTATTCGCGCGCGCTCTAAATACGGTCTTGACTTTATATTTACGATAGTTTAATATAATTATATCACTTTCGGAGGAGTGCTTTATGGTCAAAAGCTACCCTATTATTTACGTTATAGGCGCGATTATAGCTTTGGTCATTATCGGAATGTCCGTTCTGTTGATGATTAAGGCGTTCAGACGTGCCAAAAAGATCGGCATGAACAAAAAAATCCTGACGGAGACTATCAAAAACAGCGCGATATTCTCTATCGTACCGTCTATACCCATCGTTATAGGCGTAGGCATAATGATGCAATATATAGGTCTTGCGATACCGTGGATTCGACTAACGGTCGTAGGCGCGTTGCAATACGAAATTTCGGCATTATATGTCGCCGGAGCCACCGAGGCGGGAGCCACTCCCGCGGCTCTTGCAAGCGCGGTTGTCGTCATGACGATAAGCGTTTTGGGCGGTTGCGTATTCAACGCCGTATTGTATAAGAAATATCAATCCAAACTTATGGAGATTCAGCAAAAAGATTCACGCAAAATGGACGCCATCACCGGCGCGCTTTTGGGCGGCATGCTCGCAGGCATCATCTCATCCATCGTGGTTGGCGGCGCGTTCGGCGTAGGGCATCCCGTAACGGACACCGGCGGTATTACCACTTACGGTGAAATTACTCTCATAACGGTTGCCGCAAGCATACTGATTATGGGACTGTGCGGCGTACTTTTGCTCGTATTCAAGCAAAAATGGGTGGAATCTTACGCTCTGCCGCTAAGCATGCTCGGAGCACTTGCCATCGCGTTTGCGTTTGTGCCGGTATTTGCATAGGAGGCGGAATATGAAATTCAAAAATTACGTTAAAGGTTTGGTAAAAACGGCGGATACGCGCGAAGAGCATAACCTCCAAATGCACTCTATAGGCAGAATCTTTACATGGGTTTCATTGGTTTTGTTCTGCGCCGTCCCGGTTGCGTACTGCATTGCGGCAAAAACGGCTCCCGATTGGGCAATCATTGCCGAGTGCCTGACGTTCAGTTTGGGATACTGGGCTGTGGGCATCATCGAGTCCATCTCCTACGCGCCTCTGCTCGGAACCGGCGGACAGTACCTCTCGTTCATAACCGGGAACATCGCCAACCTCAAACTTCCCTGCTCCATCAACGCGCAAAATATTGCAAAAGTCGAACAGGGCTCGGAAGAACAAGAAATCGTTTCCACGATATCCATTGCGGTAAGCTCCATCGTTACCACGCTGATAATAGCTCTCGGACTTATTCCGCTTGCGATATTCCAAGAACAAATCGTTACCGTATTGAAGCCGATTTCGCCCTACGTCATCCCGGCAATCTTCGGCGGACTCTCTATGGTACTGCTTGCCAAATACTTCAAAATCGCCATAATACCGTTTATCACTTGCATAGTGGTTTGCGTTGTGGCAAACGTCATCGGATACGGTGACAAAGTAGGACAATCGACAATGATTATCGTCGGTATGGTGGTAAGCATGATCTCCACTCTCGTGTTGTATAAATTAAAGAAAATCTGATGGGATACAAATCGAACATTACAGAACTTATAGGAAATACGCCCCTTCTCAAATTGAAGGGGCATAACATTTACGCCAAACTCGAGTATTTCAATCCGTTGCACTCGGTCAAAGACAGACCCGCCCTGTACATGATAGAAGGCGCGGAGGCACGCGGAGAACTCAAACGCGGAGGCACGGTGATAGAAGCTACCAGCGGAAATACCGGCATAGGTCTTGCGTACGTCGCCAAACAAAAGGGCTACAACGCCATATTCGTTATGCCCGAAAATATGAGCGCGGAACGCATCAAGCTACTACGGCACATCGGCGCGGAGGTCGTCCTCACTCCCAAATCGGAGGGCATGAACGGCGCCGTAAACAAGGCTAAGGAAATACAAGCGTCAACGCCGAACTCATTCATTGCCTCGCAATTCACGAACCCCGACAACGCAAGAGCGCACGAAGAAACTACCGCAAAAGAAATAATCCGCGATTTGGGCGACATCGAGCCCGACTACCTCGTGCTCGTATTCGGTAGCGGTGGCACGGTAACAGGGCTCGGACGCGCGCTCAAACGTAAATATCCCGACTTGAAAGTCGTCGCCGTGGAACCTAAAGAAAGTCCCCTCCTCTCCGAAGGACGGGCGGGATCTCACGGCATTCAAGGGATAGGCGCAAACTTCTTGCCGGAACTCCTCGACAAGTCGGTAATAGACGAAGTACGCACCGTCGAAACCGCAAAAGCTTATGAGTATATGAAGTATGCCGTAACGGAATACGGCACGTTGGTGGGAATCTCTTCGGGAGCCGCGTTGAAGGCGGCGCTGGACGTCGAATCCGAGAATCCCGGCAAAACGGTGGTAACTCTATTCCCGGACACCGGAGAGAGGTACCTGTCACTGTTATAAGACATTGCTTAAACCGAGCGCACACTTACGCAAAACAGCGCGAATAAGTCAAAGCGCCTCAGTACTTCGCTTGCATTGAAAAGAACGTAAAATTGTATCCTACGCTACAATTTAACGCCTAAATCGGCACAAAAATGCACCTCGAAAGAGTTTTGTTTCGAGGTGCATTTTTGTTTAGACGGACGTCTATTTAATAAGGATGGTTTTAATCTCGAACGGCTTGAAATCAAGGTCGTTTAAGTCTATCTCGCCGATGATGTTTTCGAGCATATCCGTTTCATACGCGGTGCCCGAAACGGGAGTAGTCAAAGTCGCCTTGCGCGCAACGCCGGAATCTTCATACGCGCGGACGATCAAGCCGTTTCCGTCCTCGGCGGCTTTGACCGTTTCTACTACGATATGTGTATCCGAAGATACAAATTGCGGTACAAAATCGATACTTTCTTCCGTGACGTACAACGGGTTGTTGTATAGGTACGCAATGCTTTGAGTGTTTGCGGAATTATAGTCGCCGTCGTGCGGATACAGCGCATACTTGATGGTATGAGTGCCTCTATCGGCTTGGGGATCGGGATATACGGGGGAGCGCAGAAGGTTAAGGGATATCAAACCGTCTTTTACACGCCAGCCGTATTTGCCGGTAGTCAATACGGAAAGTCCGAAGTCTTTGCCGCCGACGTCTATCCACTTGTGGGCGCAGATTTCAAACTGAGCCTTTTCTATCTTGGTTTCGTCACGAGTGCTGCGCTTCAAGTTGCCCATTTGTATGTCGCAGGTAACTTCGTCCGAAAATACGGAAGGACGGAAGTCTGCGCGCAACATCTTGTGCGTTTCGTGCCAATCCACCATCGTGACAAACTCGACGAGCGGTTTGCCGAGCGTGAGCACTACTTTCTGAGTCAACGTTGACTTGCCGTATCTGTAAGTGTTTTCTCTGATAACGGAGCCTTCGGTAATCTTATTAACGCTGCCGGTAAGCTCGAATTCTGCCGGCACGGTCTTGGTATAGCCTATATCTATGTCCCATGCGTTGTAGTATAGACGTTTATCTTTGTAGACGTTCAGTTTATTCATGTACTGTCCGCAATAGTCCTTCTCCGAACGTTTGTCGAACAGGCTCTTTATATTGCCGCTACCGTCGAACGTCAAACGGAATATATCCGATTCGATGTGCTCGTCGTCAAACGCAAGCGGAGATTTGGAAGGCGCGACGTACTCGGTAAGCTTTGTCGCCGAATACGGTTCGGCTTCGACGGCGTACCACTTATCGTTATGCGACACGAGTCCCGAATATTTTGTGGAAGTAAAGTTGATCGCGTGCGGTCCGCTTTGTTCTCCGGTCGCAAGGTATTTGATAAGTTCGTTGCGCATCGATTTGAGCTCGGCAAGCATCTCCTCGTAGCGCGCGACGCTTTCGGTATAAACGCGCGTGATGGAAGACCCGGGGATGATGTCGTGGAATTGGTACAGAAGGACTTCCTTCCATATGGCTTCCAGCTTTTCCTTGGGGTAGGCGTAGCCTTTTTGCTTGGCGAGCGTTGCCAAAAATTCCACGTTGTGGAGGGTAAACTCTATCTTGCGGTTGTAGTACTTGTTCCTCGACTGAGTGGTGTACGTGCCCTGATGTTTTTCGAGGTACAATTCTCCTTTGTGCCTTACAAGCGCGTCCTTTTGTTCGGCAAGTTTATCGAAATAGTCTATCGCCGGCGACATTATCACGCGCGGCAGTCCTTTGAGTTCCTTACCGCGAGCTACCGCCTCTATATGTCCTTCTCCCGGTCCGCCGCCGCCATCGCCAATACCGTACAGCATGCCGAAATTTTTGATTTTGTCGCGTTCGGGGAAATTCTTTATCGCGTTGACCAAGCTCCACGCGTTACCTTCGCTGTTGTACGTTTCATCCGGCGGCATATGCACTATTACCTCGGAATCGTCTATGCCTTCCCATATGAACGCTCTGTGCGGAAATTTGTTATGCTCGTTCCAGCTGAGTTTGATCGTTTCAAAGTAGCTCATGCCGCATTTGCGGATGATTTGCGGAAGGTTGCCGCTGAATCCGAATACGTCCGGCAACCAGCACATGCGCATGTCTTTGCCGAATTTTTCTCGCCAATACTTCTTGCCGTATACGTTTTGGCGTATGAGACTCTCTCCGCTCGTGACGTTGGTGTCGCATTCCACCCACATGCCGCCTTGGAGTTCAAGTTGTCCGCGTTCGACCGCTTGACGCAACTCGTCAAACAGCTTGGGAAAACGATCCTCTATCCATGCAAACTGTTGCGGTTGGCTCGCGCCGAATATGTAATCCGGATAACGCTCCATGTTGCGGAGTTGGTTGGAAAAAGTCCTTTCCGCTTTGCGCTTGGTCTCGCGAACGGGCCACAGCCAGCCGAGATCCAAATGCGCGTGTCCCGTAGCGTATACGGTGTAGGGACTCTCTTCTCCTACCTCGCATTCCGCAAGGTAAACCTTGTGCGCGCCTTCGTAATCGCCTTTGAGGGCAAGCGTCAGCAATTCGCCGACGGAACGCGATATCGACGTCGCCTTGACGTCGCCGGGTTTAAGAGCCGACCATTGGTACAAAAGCGCAGTGGCGTCGTAGAAAGCTCTCTTTGCTCCGTCATCCACCACAACGACGTCCGCTTGCTTGAATCTTGCGGCGGTACGCGGATCGCCCGGCAAATGGTTGTTGCCGCAATCCACCCAAATATCTATCTTTTCACCGCCGTCGGCTACCTCTTTGAAGGTAAAAAAGCTCTTGCCGCGGCTCGGTTGCTCAAACTCGACAAACGACCTTACTCCCGTAAGTCCGCACTCCGGCGTGCCGCTCGCGTCGTATATGCAACCCTCTGCGCCCACATCAAGCAAAAGACCTATCTTTTTGCCCTTGGCGGTTGTCGGCACTTCGCCCTTGAAGCGGAACCAACCGCATCCGTACGCCTGTCTGTCCCATACGGAACCCTCTTTGATTGTGCGATACTCTAAGGTTTGCCTATCCTCATAGCGGACGGGCTCTGCCGAAGGCGCATATTCGGCGGTAAGCGAACCTACCTTCGTGTACGCCTTCTCTTTCAACTTACTGTATTTTGGGCTAAGTCCGGTTTTGATTACGAACTTAACTATGCTGCCTGTCTTGGACATATGCTCTCCTCCGCGCTTAATGCGCCTCTTGATACTTAAATTATACAGTACGGCGCACCCGATTGCAATACCCTAAATATTCGGCAAAATATCCTACGGAATTGTAATTTGTTGTTGTAAAAAGTACGCGCGCGTGTTATACTGTGAGCATAAATTACACAAGAGGTTCAAAATGTCAAAATTTCCGGATTACATCTCCGAAAAACGCGCTCCTGCGCCCACCCCCGACGCCATCGTCGAAAACGGTAAAGTTCACTTCGGCACATTCGATTCTCCGTTCAAAAAATTGAATTTGAAGGATTGCCACAAGCCTTGCGGTCCCAAAATGCCCGACTTTTTGATCGCTTCTCGCCTCACGGAATGGGAAGCCTTCGAAGTGCATCTCGACGAAGGCGCACTCATCTCCGCCGTGTACAACACGGGTCCCTTGGGATTCAGCATTTTCGTGTGGTACGACAAACGCGACGGCAAAATCTATTCTTGGCAAAACATCGTGCCTAAATCCAAAGCGCACGTCGCCACGCAACTCGTGGACGATTACTGCTACTGCAAAACGTCGAAAAGCGAATTCCGCATAAATAACGACTTCCTGCACGGCAAAGCGTCCGCAAAAGGTTACTCGCGCGGCAAATGCGGTACTTTTGAAATAGATATCGCGTTCGACCGCATCAGCCCCCTCGCAAACGGCGTCATGCCGCTTGCTCGCAACAAGGACGGCTCTCTGCGCAACGCTTTGTACAGCGAAAAGGATTTCTTCAAGGCAACCGGCACCGTTAAGCTCAATGGCGAAACGTTTACTTCCAACGAAAATTCCGTGGGCATCATCGACGACCACAAGGGTTTCTATCCCTTCCGCGCCCACTACGATTGGTTGACCACAATGGGCAGACTCGACGTGGACGGCGAAAAGAAATACTTCGCTTTCAACCTTACGCGCAACCAGTCCGTGGATCAAGATAATTACAACGAAAACGTTATTTGGATAGAAGATAAGTCCTTCCCGATGCCGCCCGTGGTGTTTACTCACAAAGACGGCAAAAAGAAAGCTTCGGAATGGCACGTCACCGATGAAAAAGGCTTGGGATTGGTAGACATAACTTTCAAGCTGAACAACACGTTCTATATGCCGATGCACTTGCTGTTTGTGGATATATACTACGCTCTCCCCTACGGCACGATCTATGGCTACGTAATAGATACCGACGGCAAACGTTATAACGTAGACGGCATGCTCGGAATAGGTGAAGACAAGTCCACTCGCATGTAGCGCGGTCTTACCGACAACCGACAATATAAAAACAATAGGAGTCGTTAAACTTTGCTTTAACGGCTCCCGTTTTTTGCAACATAAGAACCCGTAATCCGTTTTTTTAGAAAAATCGCCCGTTGGCTTTTTAGAAATTTTCCGCACGCTTCTCCTAAACAATCTTATAAAATTTTACGGTGCTACTCGGCAATTATTATAAATACGGTAATTGGTGCACTTTTGTTGACAAGATTGCGTTTTTGGCGTATGATATACTTACGGGAGTTTGAGGCGATATAAATCATCCAAACAGGATTTGCGCCCGCCCCGAATATTCAGGAGGCACTATGAAAGTACAATTTACAGAAACCGTTTTGCGTGACGCCAACCAATCGCTTATAGCTACTCGTATGCCCTACGATAAGTTCGCCGGCATACTCGGAACTATGGATAAGGCGGGCTACTACTCGGTAGAATGCTGGGGCGGTGCGACGTTCGACGCCTGCCTGCGCTTTTTGCACGAAGATCCTTGGGAAAGACTCCGCAAAATCAGAGAGGCTATGCCCAACACCAAATTACAAATGCTCCTTCGCGGACAAAACTTGCTCGGATATAAACATTATCCGGACGACGTCGTGCGCAAGTTCGTGGAACGTAGCGTAAAAAACGGCATCGACATTATCAGAATTTTCGACGCGCTTAACGATATGCGCAACTTGGAAGTCGCCGTGGACGAAACGCTCAAAAACGGCGCGCATCCCTCGATCGCCATCTCTTACACCACAAGCCCCGTACACACCCTCAAAAAGTTCGCAGAACTTGCCAAAGAAATGGAGAGCATGGGCGCTCAGTCCATCTGCATCAAGGATATGGCAGGCGTTATGAGCCCGATGGAAGCCGGAGACCTCGTCAAAGCCATCAAAGATTCCGTATCCCTACCGGTAATACTCCATACCCACTGCACCACGGGTCTTGCCTATATGACTTGTCTGAAAGCCGTAGAAGCCGGCGTGGACGTTCTGGACACCGCAACGTCATGTTTCTCCGGCGGCACCAGCCAACCGGCAACGGAAACGATTAACTTTGCTCTCAAACAAATGGGATACGAAACGGGACTTAACGACGACGTCTTGACCGAAGTCAATTCCTACTTCAAGCCCATCCGAGACGAATATCTCAAGAGCGGACTTTTGGATCCCAAAGTTATGGCTACCGATACCCAAGCGCTTATCTATAAGATACCCGGCGGAATGCTCAGCAATCTTATTTCACAGCTCAAACAACAAAACGCCATCGACAAACTCGACGAAGTGCTCTTGGAAACTCCTCGCGTACGCGCCGATCTCGGATACCCTCCGCTTGTTACGCCTATGAGCCAAATGGTCGGCGTACAGGCTGCAACCAACGTCCTTATGGGCGAACGCTACAAGAGCATCGGCAAAGAGGTTAAGGCGTACCTGCGCGGAGAATACGGCAAGGCGCCCGGCGAAGTAAATCAAGAACTCGTCAAGAAGGCGCTCGGCGACGAGAAGCCCATCACCTGCCGCTACGCGGATCTGCTCGAGCCCGAATTTGAAAAGACCAAGGCGGAACTCGGCGATCGCGCGCGTTCGGATGAAGACGTACTCTCCTACATCGCTTTCCCGCAAGTAGCCGAAAAGTTCTTTGATTGGCGCGAAGCGGAAGAGAACAAAATCGTAACTTATACCATCGAACCCATGGAGGACAATAAATAATGCTTAACGCCATTAAATCTATAACCATAGGCGAATCGTTTGCCCTGAGCGGAATTTCGCTGGGCATCATAATAGTGGTGCTCGCTTGCATAATGGGTCTGATTTACCTGATGTCTTGGCTATTCCGTCAACTTGAAAAAGCCAAGTCCAAAATCGGCAAAAAGGAAGCGACTACGGAATCCGTAACTGAATCCGCGCCCACCGGAGCCGTTGCGCCCGGCAGTTGCGGAGAATTGAAGCTCACCGACGTAACCGAACGCGACGCCGCTATGATTATGGCAATTGTCGCCAATCAAACCAAAAAGCCTCTGAACGAATTACGCTTTAAGTCCATCAAAAAAATAAAGGAGTAGAGAAATGAAATATAAAGTCACGCTTAACGGCAAAACATATGAAGTAGAAGTGGAAGAAAACGGCAACGCCATCATGCTCGACGAGTACGAAGCGGTAGCGCCCAAGGCTCCCGTAGCGGAAGCCCCCGTCTCTCAAGCACCCGCAGCCCCCGCAGCCGCACCTGCCGGCAATGCCTCCGCCAACGCGGTAATGGCGCCTCTCCCCGGCACCATACTTCAAATCAAAGGTCAAGTAGGTCAAGCAGTCAAAGCCGGCGAAACCGTAATCATCATAGAGGCTATGAAGATGGAAAACGAAATCGTAGCTCCTCGTGACGGCACGATAACCGCTATCTACGCACAAAAAGGTACCACCGTTGCTAACGGCACTCCTCTATTCGAAATCGCTTAATTATACGTAAAGATGAATATGTTACTCGAAATGAATATCGGAAAAGTGTTTGCCGATTTGTGGAATACGTCCGGCTTTGCAAATATGCATTGGCAAAATGCAGTCATGCTTATACTTGCGTGCGTATTCCTGTATCTCGGCATCAAAAAGAAATTTGAACCGCTCCTGTTGGTAGGTATAGCTTTCGGTATGTTGCTTACCAACCTCCCCGTCTTTGGCGAAAGCGATATGATATTCCACCCGGAATACTGGACGGGCGACGCGGCGGTAGCAAACGGCGTTGATTATATGAACGTCTTGCAACACGGCGGACTCCTCGACGTCCTCTACATAGGCGTCAAAACGGGTCTGTATCCCTGCTTGATATTTGTGGGCGTAGGCGCTATGACGGACTTCGGTCCCATGATAGCCAACCCCAAATCCCTGCTCCTCGGCGCGGCAGCTCAGCTTGGTATATTCTGCGCGTTTATCCTCGCGATAGCGTTCGGATTTACTCCCCAACAAGCCGCTTCCATAGGCATTATCGGCGGCGCGGACGGTCCTACCGCTATATGGCTTACCAAGTCTTTGGCTCCCGAACTCCTGTCCGCGATAGCAATAGCGGCTTACTCGTATATGGCGCTTATACCTATCATCCAACCGCCTATAATGAAGCTGCTCACCACCAAAAAGGAACGCTCCATCAAGATGGAACAACTCCGCGAAGTAAGCAAAGCCGAAAAAATCGTATTCCCCATCATGGTTACGATATTCACTTGCTTGTTGCTCCCCTCCGTGGCCGCGCTTCTCGGCTGCCTGATGTTCGGTAACCTCCTCAAAGAATGCGGCGTAACCGAAAGGCTCTCCGACACCGCGCAAAACGCTTTGATGAACATAGTTACATTGTTCCTCGGTATCTCCGTAGGCGCAACGGCGCAAGCTTCTACCTTCCTTACGCTCAATACCATCAAAATAGTCGTTCTCGGCTTGGTCGCGTTTGCGTTCTCTACCGTAGGCGGATTGCTCCTCGGCAAACTTATGTGCTGGCTGACAAAAGGCAAAATCAATCCTCTTATCGGCGCGGCAGGCGTATCCGCAGTACCTATGGCGGCACGTGTGGCGCACATGGTCGGACTCAAAGAGAACCCCGACAACTACCTCCTCATGCACGCTATGGGGCCTAACGTCGCCGGCGTAATAGGATCGGCTGTCGCCGCGGGCATATTGATGGCTGTTTGCGGATAACCGAAACAACTTAATTCCAAAAGAGCTCCGACTTTAAGTTCGGAGCTTTTTCTTTGGTACGATCGGCTGTTACGGCAACGCGTCGCGTTTCCGATTGACAAAATCGACCTACGGTAATACAATAGCTTTATGGAAAACGATAGATCCGTGGCGTTGGTACTCAACGCGCCCACCATTGACATTGACATATCCGAAACCGACGTCATCGTCGCGGACGGCGGATTGCGCCATATAAAAAATAAATCCCCGATTGCAATTATCGGAGATTTCGATTCTTTGGGATACGTGCCCGACGTGCCCGGCGCAGAGATAATCACCCATCCCGTAGAGAAAAACGCAACCGACGGCGAACTTTCCGTCGATTATGCCGCAAGCAAGGGCTACACGCACATGACGATCTACGGCTTGAACGGCGGCAGATTCGACCAAGTTATAGGCAACCTGAACCTGCTCCCATACGCTTGCGAAAAGGGCATTGTAGCCGTCGCGCGCTCGCGTTCGGAAGAAATTTATTTTTGTAACAGCCGCCTTATTTTGGCGGTAACGCCCGGTGAAACCATCTCCGTCATACCTTACGGAGGGGACGCCACAGTAACGGCAAGCGGACTATATTATCCGCTCAACCGTCTCGAACTCAAAAAATTCTCTTCGCGAGGCATTTCCAACGTGGCAACATCCGACGCCGTCGAATTTGAGGTAATTTGCGGTGCGATTATCGTTGTGAGGAATTTTTCTCGATAAGATTCATAAGCGATTTGGACGCCGTTATCACCACGCCTATCACAAGGTCGAAGGCAAAATCAACGTACACAAACGAGTTGTACAGGAAGCTCCACGCTACCGCTCCGTAATTTTCGGGATCGCCCGAACCGAATACGAATATCCCGGATATGACATGCGAAAAGTATCTGAGCGTCACCGCAATAAGTGCGCCGAGCGCGAATCCGAGCGGCTTGATTTTCGGGAACAGCCCTATTTCGTTGAACAATCCCGTCAGCCCTATTGCCGAAAACGCTATGGGGTAATCGAGCAAAAATTGCACCGGGTGATAGAACCAAGGCGCTTGTACAAATTGGAGTAATCCGTATAATGCTCCTATCACCACGCCGCGCCTGATACCGAACATATATGAATAAAGCATTAGCGGTATAAGTGAGGCAAACGTCACCGCTCCGCCCTGCGGCAATTCAAAAAGCTTGATATAAGAAAGTCCGAACGATAATGCCATGCAAACGGCGCCGTAAACGAGTGCGCGAGTATCTTTTGCCTCGTTCTTTTTGCCAAAAACAAGCGCAAGCGCGACTATGACACCCACAATGAGTATGGTAAATACGTACAGCAACGCTTCGTTTTTGGCTCCGAGCCCTACGCCGTTCTTGTAGAGTTCCACCATCGCATAGACCAAAAAACCTATGCCGGTAAGTCCCGAGGCAAGCGCAACGCCTAAGAATATCGGGCGTCCCTTTTTGACAAATGCGCCTACTACGATAGCCACGAAAGCGAATGCTATTGTGGACAAAAACACTATTTCCGCCGTCCTAAAACTAACGGCGGACAACAACAAACTACTACTTACCGTCATGGTAAACTCCTTTGCCGGGAGCCTTGAAAAAACCCCAAGGACGCTCCTTGAGGTAAAAGTCAAATGGCTTTCTTACGCGAGTACTGCTCGGTCAAGTTCAAAGGGTATAATCTCAGGCTTTCGCCACCCCCAGCGTCTTATTAAGATGGTTAAATATTAGCACGCATTGCGCCTATTGTCAACGTTTTTTTCTACATTTAATCCGATCTGCCGAAGAATTAAAAAAGCTACCGAAAACTTTCGTTCTCGGTAGCTCTCCGATTCTTTTCGGACTATTTTGCCCTGCGTTTGGCAATAATTGCGAGAATCACTGCCAAGGCAACCGTTCCCGCCGCCGCGCACGCCGCTATTATTATCGTGTTTTGCGTGGAAATCTTGCCTAAATCGCGAACATCGGTTATTTTGCCCGTTTCTACGTCATATTGGTATCCGTAGTAGTAGAGTTTGCCGTCTTTGTAGACAAGCTTGCCGAATGTGGGATTATTGAGCGCGGGTTTATGCAAATCCTTGCCGTACTCGAGCGGAATATCCTCTGATTCTACATAGTTGTAGAACTTGTCGCCGAATGTGCCGAGCGTGATGTAGAGTACGCCTTTGCCGGTGCCGACTTCCGCTTTGCCGGTAAGTTCGTTTTCCACTACCTCGCCGTTAGCGTCTAAGTAGTAGCTCTCGCTGTACGTGTGGTCGTGTCCGCTGAGAACAAGCGATACTCCGTTCTCTGCAAATACCGAGGTGAGTTGCTTGCGCAGCGCCTTGACGTCCGTATCCGTAATGTGCGAGCCGGAGGAATACAAACCTTTGTGCATGATGACTACTTTGTATGTTTTTTGGGTCGAAGCAAGGTCGTTTTTGAGCCATTGCGTTTGCGCCTTGCTCAAACTGCCGTTATCCTCCAAATCGTTGGTATTGAGTACGGTAAAGTGAACGCCGCTGTAATCAAAGCTATAATACATGCCGGCGGAAGCGTCTTGCTCGGCGTGATTGACGTTGTAGTAATTGAACAGATAGTTATACCCGTCTTGCACGGCGTCGAGATCTATCCAGGAATACTCTATGCTTTCCTTGATGTCCTCGTAATCGGGCGCTTCATAGGCGTACTTATCGTGGTTGCCTGCCGCCACTACGGTGGTTGTGTTTGCGGAAGCTGCCGCTAAATGGTTGAAGTAGTATTTCCATTGTACCAGATTCCTCGAATTGTCCACTACGTCGCCGCAATTTACCATGAATGCGTAACCGTTCGTGAATACGGACTCGATGTTAGCCATGATCTCTTTTGCTTGGGCATAAGGCTTTTCTGCCGAGCCTTGGATGTCGCTTATGAGCAATATCTCGAAATCGGCGTCACCCTCGGGAGCCGTCTTGAAAGTATAGACGTCGGACCAATATCCGAGCCTGGACGATCCTACGCGGTAGGAGTATACAGTGTCGGGTTCGAGTCCCGTAAGCTCTACGCAATGCTTACCCATGTCTACGTGCATGAGCGTTGCGAATATGCCGAGGTCGATGTTGGCGGTGGTCGTCATCATCTTCGTATACGTTCCGGTCTGCGTCTTTGCCGAGGAGATATTGAATTCCGTTCCCTCGCAATACTCAATATCGGTACCGTAAATGCGCTTATCGGTTACCCAAGAGATGTTTTTATCCTCAGTTGGGTCCTCACCGAACGTTACGGTTATCATGGAGGGGAGCATGCCTCTTTCCGCCGTGGGGGTATTATCGATTTTGCCTTCTACGTAGCTTGCCGCCAAGTCTCTGTTGCCTTTGTAGGTGGTGTAGCCCTCAAAGTTGTTGTCGAGATCTGCCGACGCGTCTATTGTCATGGAGCTCAATATATCGTAAGCGATTTGTCCGAGGCTGGTGTAGAAGCTGTCGGTCACGTAGGAATCGATAACGTCATCGATAAATTCGGACGTCTTCAAACCTTTGAAATCGAGATCTACTTCAAGTCCGAACGCTTTTGCAAAATTCAACGCGCCGGGCACGATGTCATCCAAAACGACGGCGTGGGAGTTAACGGTTACTTTGCTACCGGCTACAAGCCCTAACGTCGTCGTCAAGAGGTTCTCGTCTTCCGCCGTCATGCCGTAAGCTAAGTCGATGGGCTTAAACAAAGACTTGACTATGCGCATAAGTCCGGCGTCCTCATCGAGGAGTATGTCGACGAGCTTTTTGACGGTGCTGCCGTCAAGGAATCTGTCGAGCGCTTGCTTGGTGCCTACGGTTGCGTCGGCATAGGTCGTATCTGTACCGCCGACATGGTCAAGGTAGCACCCCAAGCCGAAGTCGAACAACGTTTCGTTATCGTCGTTTACGGGCATATTGAGTACGCGCGTAACGAGCTCGTCCAAGTATCCGCAAAGCTTTTGTCCGTGTGCGGTGCCCTTGAACTCTTCGACGTCTCCGCTATAAACGTAACCGTCCAAGCCCACGTTTTCAACGTGTCTTACGATGTTGTTGACAAGCGTTTTCGCAAGCGGTTTAACGCCGTTCAGGAAGTCGTTGTCCTCGGGAAGCATGTTCGCGACAAAGTCGCCGGCGTTATTGATAAAGTCAACGCTGATGTAGCTGTAAACGACGTTTTGGACTATGTTGCGGAAAAGTTTTGTTACGGAATACTCGCTGCAATCCGTAATTATCACCTTGCCGTTCTCCCTCTCGATGTACTTATTGAGGTTGTTGAAATCAAAGTAATCGCCTTTGAGGAGTCCTTCTTCTACGCCGGAAGTGATGTCGGCTTTGCCGACAAGCTCCAAATGAGTGGAGAAATTCTCCGCGTACGCACCGCTTACGGTGCCTTGTTCGAATTTGTTGTAACGAACGGAGCCTTTGTAGCCCGTTGCGGAAGCCGTTTCGATATCGGTGATGTAATTGCCGTTTAACGATACCCTCGACGTAATGTCGTTGGCGTGCATATGCCCCGAGAACATGTAGCGAGCGCCGAGATCGGCGTACTCGTCGGCAGTTTCAAAGGTATTGTAGAAAGTAAAGTCTTTGAGCAGGGAATCTTCCCCGATGAAGTGCGGAACCACGTTGTGGTGAGCAATGGCTATTACCGTTCTGCGATCGGTCGTGCCGCTGTCTTTATCCAAAAGACCGTCTTCTTTGGCTTGCGTAAAGAATTCTTTGACGTTGTCAAACAAAAGTCCGCCGAGATGATGTTGCGTTTCCTTTACGGAACACTCATCGTCCGTGTTGAGGATTGTTCTGTCCCCTCTCCATACGACGCTGCTCAAATCGCCGTGATCGTAATCGGTAATGGTGCCGTCTTCGAGTTTGGCTTTTTGACCGTTCTCAATGTACAGCCATTTGTACTCATAGTCGGTAGAAAGCGTGCTGTTGACGTATTTGACGCCCTTGACGGGAGAACTGCCGGTGACGGCGTCATCCCTGTACGGATAACGATCTGCGTATACGTTGCTACCCAAGCTATCGTAGTACGCTCCGAGTTCCTCGTCGGTCATGCTCGGGAATCCCAGTGAAGAGTATATCTTGGTGATGTCTACCCTCGTGACGTTATCGCATAACACGGCGTCCCCGGTGCGATAATCGTACGCCTCTCCGTTATACATATCGTGGTTGCCCATCAACACGAAAATTTGGAAATTCGGCTTGCCCTCCGCGCGAATGTCGTTTTGCAATTGACGCAAAAGGTTGGCTACTTCGATGTGGCTTTGGAATTCACCGTTCATGGTCATATCGCCGGTGCAGAATAATGCGTCGGGCTTCGCTTTGCGGATGTTTTCCAGCGCCGCCATGTTTATCGCCCTGCTCTCCACCACAAGTTTGAGACCGGTACGCACCTTCTCGGAATACGCGTTGTTCGTCTCCGTACCGCCGTAGCACAACGCGTGGCTGTAATAGTGCATATCGGTAATTTGCGCAATGGTGAACTCGTTGGACTTAACGAACTCTTCTTGCGCCACTGCCGCCCCGTTGTCAGTCGCACCTATGCCCGCAACCGCGCCGACCGCGATAACTATGGACAGTAAGCAAACAACCACTACGGGCAAAAATTTAGTGACCCTTTTGGAAGATCCCTTCATCTCTACTCCTTTCGGGCTCGCGCCCGCACGTTAATTCTACATAATATTATATATTTAGCCGTATACTTTGTCAATACCGAGTTTATGCTCCCATGCGGCGCGCAACGTTCGCGCTCAAAAACTCGATATCTCGGAACCTAAACGCTTAATTACGGTATGCTAAACGCAATGTTTAAGAATAAGCAACAAAACAACGCGTTTTTGTTGCGTATAACTATGGACTGAAAAAACTTGACCTCTCCGCGCGCATATGATAGAATATATGGACTATGAGAATTTACGAACTGATAATATTAGGTTTTAGCCTATCGATGGACGCATTCGCCGTATCCATGTGCAGGGGTTTGGAAATGCGTAAATTTAACCCCAAGCACGCAAGCATTATCGCGTTGTTTTTCGGCGGATTTCAGATGATCATGCCCATCATCGGGTATTACGCCGGTTCCTTGTTTGAAAAGTACATTACCGCGGTAGACCATTGGATAGCGTTTGCGCTCCTGCTGTTCCTCGGCGGCAAAATGATATTTGACGGCGTCAAAGACATTGTCGAGGACAAAAAGAAAGCCGACAAAAAGGACGAGCCCGAGTACGTTGACAAACTCGACATCAAAAAGCTCTTTGTTATGGCGATCGCGACAAGCATCGACGCGTTGGCGGTAGGCATAACGTTTGCGTTTTTGCAGACTAATATTTGGGTAGCAGTGGGCATCATCGGCGCGATTACCTTTGTCGTATGCTTTTTGGGCGTTGTCATCGGCAACAAAGTAGGCACCAAGTTCCGTAATCCTGCAACTATCGCAGGCGGCGTTGTACTCGTGCTTATCGGCGTAAAAATCCTTTTGGAGCATCTCGGCGTAATCAACTTCTGATATACTTTTGCCTGCGTTGAGCATACTATGTAGTATGAATGACGACTCTTGCCTTATCGTGGTAAACACTCTCGCGGGGAATTACAAATCCCTCGACGTAGAAAAATTAAAACGTAAATTCCTTTTGTCGTATAAAAATATCGACGTCAGATACATCCGTGAAGGGCGTTTTGCCCTCGATAACGCCGTCGGTTACTCCGCTGTAGCCGTTTGCGGAGGAGACGGCACTCTAAACAGCATCCTCAATGCAAATATTCGCGACGCCTACGTATATTACGTGCCGTGCGGTACTCTGAACGAGGTCTATGACGGCGGTAAACGTAAAACGCGCATAACCGCGGTAGGCTCTGCGGACGAAAAACTCTTCTCATACGTACTTGCCACCGGCTCGTTTACTCCGCTCGGTTATAGAGTAAACACCGCCGCTAAGCAACGCTTCAAGTCTCTCGCGTACCTATTACGCGTGATAAAAGAATACAAGGTTTACTCCATCCGCGCAAAAGTGACGGTGGACGGCACGGAAAATTGCGATGACTACACTCTGCTCATGGCAATAAATTCACCGCGTTGTTTCGGCTTCCGCTTCAACCGAATGTACGAGGACGGCAAACTTTGTCTGCTTACCATCCGTTCGCCCGGCAAAGACAACCTTATAAATCGCATTAGGATGTTTTTCCCTTTCTTCCGCGCATTCTTTATCGGATTCGATAAGCCCTACCGCTCCAAAAACATGACTTTTACAAAGTTCGACACATTGCGCATAGAAACAGATTCCTCAATCGAGTATTGCGCCGACGGCGAACGCTCCGTTCTCCCGAAAACATTTAATGTCAGCATCAAGAATTTGCAGAGCCCCATTACGATAGTGGTTTAAGAAATTTTGTGGCGCGATGATATACATGCCCGACACGAAGTGGCGCGCGATTACTATCCGATATAATTCAGCGCCGCGACGGCGGCATTTGCGCCGTCCCCTATTGCCGTTGTCAACTGCCTTACCGTCTTTGTGCGGCAGTCACCGGCAACGTAAATCCCGGCGCACGATGTTTCGGTAGACTCATCGGCTATGATGAAGCCGTGCGAATCGAGTTCTACGAGGTTTGCGTACCTCCTGTTGTCCGTCACCTGCCCGATTGCAATAAACGCGGCGTCTACGTGAAGCTCATGCGTATCGTGCCCGTGCGCGTCGCGCAAGACCAAACCCTCGAACTTATCGGAACCGATTACGTCTATGGTCAGAAGGTTATGTTTGACGATAACGTTGGAACGCTTGTTCAGTCTTTCCACGTTGGCAGGCTCTCCGCTGAAATCGGCGCCGGCGGTAACGATAGTGACGCTCTTGCAAATATCGGCAAGCAGTATGGCGTATTGCAGTGCCGTGTTGCCGCCGCCTATAACGGCGACGTCTTTTTCGGCATAGAACGGACCATCGCAAAGCGCGCAATAGTAGATGCCCTTGCCGAGGAATTTCTCTTCGTTTGGGAGCCCTAAATCGCGATGACGGAGACCCGCAGCGATAATTACCGCGCCGCACGTGTACGTTCTGTAATCGGTGATAACGCTGAAACCTTCGTCCGTTTTTACGATTTC
Source organism: Ruminococcus bicirculans (ex Wegman et al. 2014) (assembly GCA_963642145.1). GTDB lineage: Bacteria > Bacillota > Clostridia > Christensenellales > DTU072 > Stercoripulliclostridium_A. The sequence continues at coordinate 12,559 of CAVIFU010000015.1, read as the reverse complement.
TTGTACTTCTTCTATTTCGACGTCTGCGCCTATAGCCACGATTTGCTCAAACAGATTGTCCGAAAACTCGCTGCCGGATATCTCTTTGATGGAAGGGATGTTCTCTACTTTTGGGGAAAGGGCTATCTGTCCGCCTATGGTTTCGCGTTCCAAAAGCAACGCTCTTTTGCCGTTGCGCAACACATAAAGCGCGGCGGTCATACCCGCCGTGCCTGCGCCTATTATGATAATATCGTAATCGTATTGAGCCATCTAACGTTGTTCCTCTATGTACTTTTTGATGTTAGAGGCATTCTCAAACTTCCTGCCGTCCGGAGTAATGAGGGTGGGAGCCTGCTTGATATCGTTAGCTATGAACAGCTCTTTGTTATCTTCCGCCAAAAGGACTTTGTACTTGATGCCGGCTTTGTCGAGGAGCATTTTGACGGTCTTGCAGTTGGGGCAAGTTGCCGTGGCAAACAGGACGGGAACGTCCAAAGACACTTCTTCCTTGCCGCAAGAGGCTTCTTGAGCGCCGCTTTCCGGTCTCAAACCGTGGGAAGGCGCGCTGTGGTTTGCGACGTCGTAAACTTTGCGCATCTCGAATTCTTTGGCTTTGCCGTCGTTCCAGTTTTGTACGGGACGATAGTATCCGGTTATACGGCTGTAAACCTCGGTCTTTTGTCCGCAAATCGGGCATTCGTATACCTCGCCGGCGATGTAGCCGTGGTCACGGCATATCGAATATGTCGGGCTGAGGGTGTAGTAAGGCAGACGATAGTTCTCCGCAATCTTACGTACCAAATTCATGGCGGACTTCCAGTTGGGCAAACGTTCGCCGAGGAAGGCGTGGAATACCGTACCGGAGGTGTATAAAGTTTGTAGTTCGTCTTGTACGTCAAGCGCGCTGAACGCGTCATCGGTGTATCCGACGGGAAGATGCGAGCTATTGGTATAGTACGGAGTTTCGCCCTTCTTGGAAGCGGTAATGATGTCGGGGAAGCGTTCCACGTCGTGCTTTGCAAGGCGGTAGCTTGTCGATTCCGCGGGAGTTGCCTCCAAGTTATACAGGTCGCCGTATTTCTCTTGGTAATCGGAGAGGCGTTCACGCATATGGTTGAGAACGTTCTTCGCAAATTCTTGCGCTTCCGGATGAGTCAAATCCTTGCGTATCCATTTGGCGTTGAGTCCTGCCTCGTTCATGCCGACCAAACCGATGGTGGAGAAGTGGTTGTCGAGGGTGGAAAGGTAACGTCCGGTATAGGGATACAAGCCGTTTTCGAGCAGTTTGGAGATAACGTTGCGCTTAATCTTCAAGGAGCGTGCGGATATATCCATGAGCTTATCGAGGCGCGCATAGAAGTCGCGTTCGTCTGCGGCAAGGTAAGCGATCTTGGGAAGGTTGATGGTTACTACGCCGATGGAGCCGGTAGACTCGCCCGAGCCGAAGAAACCGCCGGATTTTTTGCGCAGTTCGCGTAGATCCAGACGTAATCTGCAGCACATACTGCGGACGTCGCTCGGTTGCATATCGGAATTGATGTAGTTGGAGAAGTACGGCGTGCCGTATTTTGCGGTCATCTCAAACAAAAGTTTGTTGTTTTCGGTTTCCGACCAGTCGAAGTCGCGAGTGATGGAATATGTCGGGATAGGATATTGGAAGCCTCTGCCGTTTGCGTCGCCTTCTATCATGATCTCGATAAACGCCTTGTTTATCATGTCCATCTCTTTTTTGCAATCTTTGTACTTGAAGTCCATCTCCTTACCGCCGACTATTGCGTTGAGTTCCGCAAGATCGTTGGGAACGGTCCAGTCGAGGGTGATGTTGGAGAACGGAGCTTGCGTACCCCAACGGCTGGGGATATTAACGCCGTATACGAAGCTCTGTATCGCCTTCTTTATTTCGTAATAGCTGAGGTTATCCGCCTTTGCAAACGGAGCAAGATAGGTATCGAAGGAAGAGAACGCTTGCGCGCCTGCCCACTCGTTTTGCATTATGCCGAGGAAGTTGACCATTTGGTTGCAAAGCGTGGCAAGATGTTTAGCCGGGGAAGATGTTATTTTGCCGGGTACGCCGCCCAAGCCCTCTTTGATGAGTTGGCGAAGCGACCAGCCCGCGCAATAACCGGTAAGCATGGAAAGGTCATGAAGGTGGATATCCGCGTTGCGGTGAGCGGACGCGATTTCCTCATCATAGACCTCGCTCAGCCAATAGTTGGCGGTAATGGCGCCCGAGTTGGAGAGGATAAGTCCGCCTACGGAGTAGGTAACGGTGCTGTTCTCTTTGACGCGCCAGTCGTTGACTTTGAGGTAATTGTCTATTACTTGCTTGTAATCGAGCAAAGTGCCCTTGACATTACGCGCTTTTTCGCGTTGTTTGCGGTAAAGAATGTACGCCTTGGCGACATCGGCATAGCCTGCCTGAATCAGGACTTCTTCAACGCTGTCCTGTATGTCCTCTACCGTAATTTTGCCGTCTTTGATCTTGGGATTATAGTTAGCGGTTACCCTGAGCGCAAGCATCTCTAAGGTACTGCGATTGTAAAGTTTGTCCAGTGAGTCAAACGCCTTTGCCATCGCGGAAACGATCTTGTTGATATCGAATTCAACTATTTTGCCATCTCTGTTTACTACGCTATACATGGTTGTCCTCCGTTAAAATTTCGTAACGACATTATTGTATTACAAGCGTATCTCGATGTCAATAGTTTTTCTACATATTGTGGTTTTATTTGGTTGCAAAAAGCACAAACCACAATATGTTGTGGATAATTATCCACGCAAAGAAACGTTTTTGATTGTTTTTTCAAGAACTCGGGCAAAAGATTGCATTTCCTCTTCGGTGCACGGATGGAGCCCTTCCCCTATGATGTCGCCGGAGTCTTTGAAAGTTTGCAGGTAGTACTCGTCGGCGCCTGCGACAAGGTCGGCGATGCTTCTAAAATCTTCCGTCGTGTGCAGTTCTTTCACGACGGTAGTGCGAAATTCGTACGGCAAGGAAGAGCCCTTCAGTATGGCTATACTGCGTTTGATTTTTTCGGGATCGAAATCGGTTACGCCGATGGTTTTTGGGTATGACTCCAAGCTGTTCTTGATGTCCATTGCCACGTAGTCCACCACGCCCGAATCGATGGCGCGAAGCAAAACGTCGGGGTTATAGCCGTTGGTATCGAGTTTGACGCAAAAGCCTAAGTCTTTGATTTTGCGCATGAAGTCGATGACGTCTTTTTGCAGAGTAGGTTCTCCGCCGGTCACGCAAACGCCGTCAAGCTTGCCTTTTCTGCCGTTCAGGAAGGTGAAGAACTCCTCTTCCGAGATATAGTCCTCGTTCAATCGAGTGACGAGGGAGGCGTTATGACAGAACGGGCAACGGAAGTTACAACCTGCGGTAAAGACCGTGCAAGCGAGTTTGCCGGGATAATCCAGCAGCGTTAATTTTTGCAAACCTTTGATAATCATGTCTATATTATATATTGATACGCGCACGCGCGCAAGCGAAAACTAATATATCGAGCGCAAGAACGCCATGCTTTCTTTTGTCGTTTTGTACGGGTCGCGAGTGAAGTCGTGTTCGATGTAGGCGTATTGCGTGCCGCCCTTTTCCGCCGCGGCGAGGATGGCGCTGAAATCGAGGTTTCCTTTGCCGACGTCGCGAATTTTGGGGATAAACAGGCTCGGCGCCCGGTCTTTTAGATGAATATCGGTAATTCTGCCGCTCAGCCGTCCGAGGTATTCCGTCGGATCGCAATGCGCGTAGGCGCACCAGAAGGTATCGAAGATGAATTCAAGGTCGGTAACTTCGTCAAACAGTATATCGATAATGCGTTTGCCGTCTATCTTTTTGAACTCGTGCGCGTGGTTGTGGTAGGCAAATTTAAGTCCGTACGGTTTAAGGTTGTCGGAGACGCGGTTGGCTATCTCTATAAATCTCGACAAGCCGTCCCTACTCAATGCGTACTCCGCGGGCATCATGCCGAGTCCTACGGAATGAGCTCCGAGCACGAGGTGTTCTTCCGCCACGAGGTCGGTTTGCTCGGTGATGCGGTTAAACGGCGTATGCGTGACGGGAATGGTTATACCGCAATCGTCCGCAATTTCGCGAATACGTTTGGGGGAAGCGTCGATTTTGACGCCTGAAAGCTGTGCGACGTCGCAACCGTAGCCTTTGACGGATTCGAGGACGAACCTAAGGTCGTCCTCGCTTTTAATAACGTTCCTGAATGTAAAGAGTTGAGTGCCGAGCGATATTTTTGTCATGGTTATGCTTTACGTCTGAATATTAAGAATATGATTATGACCGACGCAAGCAGTATGAATCCGCCGACCGCTATGATTATCGGCATGATGTTGGTGCGGTCGCTTACGAAGTAAACTTGCGCGCCGTTGCTTGCGTTGAGGGTGATGTAGCCTTCATCGTCCGTTTCCACGCTATCGTCGGTGATCTTGGAGCCGTTGGCGTCAACAACGTAAGAAGAGAAGTTCTTGGAGGCTTTGAGTTCCTCGGTGGGTTTGACTTTGAATACTATCTCGGCGCCGGTCATGTCGGAATACTCTTCCATGGAATAGGCAAGTCCGTCATGCTCGATGGAGAAGTTGTAGGCGCAATCGAGTTGTTGCATGATGTTGTCGTTGGGGAGCGCGCTGCTATCGTTACGTTCGACTACGAGTTGGTCGTACGGATCGAAGCCGTCCGCATTGTCCGCGACAAAGATTATGCCGTCAACTTCCCGTGAGAGTCTCGAAGGGCAAATCTCCACAACAAACGTTACGGACTTAGGCGCGGAATAACCCTTGACGGCGTCTGCGGAAACCGTAACCGTATAGGAGCCGACTTCGGTGAAGGAATTCTGCACTTTTGTCTTATCTATGGCAAACACGAGCGTGGCGCCGGAGTTGATGCTGACGTCTGCAACGACGGGAGTGCCGTCATAGACTTTGCGGTAATACTCGGAGCCTAACTTGATTACGGCGGAAAGTACGAGGGTAAACGTGCCTTTCACGACGACTACTTCGTAATTTTTGTTCTCCGTGTAGGTAACGGTCAAGGCGTAATCGCCGGGCTCGGTGCCGATGTTGTCGCCCACAACGCGAATATCGAGGCTGTCGCCGGCGCTGATGCCGCCTTCTACGGTGAACATGCTGTCCACGATATCGCTAGCGGAAGTGCCGGTTTGCGAGTCCACGGTAACGGTGATACGTCGCGCGGTGATGGTGTACACGCCGGATTCCACTGTGACGGAATATAGGCTATCGTCTATTTCGCCGTTGATGGCGTATGTGCCTACGTTCTTACCGCTTTCGCGTTCGGAGCTCAGGGCAAGTTTGAGTCTATCCGCGTCCGCGTCCAAAATGCTGCCCTTGGTTACTTCGTAAGAGACAGGCATCTCTGCGTCTCCGTAAGATACGGTCACGTCGTTGAGTTTGACGGTTACTTCGCGCTTGGTTATGGTGTAGGAGCCTTCCAAAACGGTTATGTCGTAGTTCGGGTTGGAGGCGGTAGCTTTGAGCGAATACGTACCGATGTTGCGGATTTCCTTTTCCGTACTTATTGTTACGTTCAAGTCGTCTTTGCCGTAGACCGTGCCGGACACGATTTTGTAGTTTTCATTCGTGAACTTGACTTCGTCGCCGTACTGTCCGGAGAGGTCGTCTGCTTCGATCGTGACGCTTGCGGCATAGATATTAAGAGTTGCCTCCGTACCGACATTGGTTTTGCGATAGTTGGATTCTGCATATTTGAAGTCAACTTTGATCTTATAAGTGCCTTTATCGCGGAACTCGAAGGGTTCGTCGCTCGTTTCGTCGTTCCAACTATACACTACTTGCACTTCGCTCGGCACGCCGGTCGCCTCGATTTGGTGATATTCGCCGTTGTAGGTGACGCCGTAGCTCAAGAAGGAGTACTCGCGGAAGTTGAGCGTTGCTTGCTCGATGGTCACTTGTATTGTGGTTTCCGCTTTGTTGTAGTTTGTGGTTTCGGGAGAGAAGATTCTGACTTCAAGCTTGCCGGACTCGGGTCTATCGGTAAAGGAGTTATCGGAGTATACAACGGTGGCGTCCTCGTCGGTATTATCGGTAGTCGCGCCGGTGATGATTTGCTCTTTGCCGTTATAGACGTAAGTGGTGGCTAAGATCTTGGAAACGTCAATCGTGACGTCGGCTCTAGCGACATTCACGGTAATCTCTGCGGACGCGCCGAGGTTATTGGCGTCCTCTGCTATCGACACGGTGACGGTATGTTTGCCGGCTACCGTAAGCGGTTCTTCCGGATAGTTAATACCGACGGTGATGTCGCCCTTATCGGTATTGTTGTGTGTGACGTAATGTTCGGCGTCGGGGCGGACGTAAACGCCCTTGGGGGAATAAACGTACGAAATGCCGTCCATCTTGCTTACGTCGAGCGTTATCGCGCGCTTGTGGATGGTGAACACGCCGGATTTCACGGTGACGTTATAGTCGGGGTTAGTCGTAGTGGCGTAGAGCGCGTACGTGCCTGCGTTATTTCTGCCGTCACGAGTGATTGTCACGCCGAGGTCGTCTCCTTCGATAACGTTTTCCGTTTCATATTTACTACTATCGAGGACGACTTGATCTCCGTAAGTTGCCTCTTGCGGGAGGAGCGTGAGGACGGCGTTGCGCTTATTGACGATCATGAGCGCGTCAACTATCGTTATATTGTAGTTGGGGTCTTCGAGGGTCGCGGTTATCGGATATCCGCTCAATGCGCCGGCTTCATACACGGTGTGTATGTGTTCTTCGTCTGCATTTACGTACTTGAGAACGGGCACGAGGCTGTCGCCCTCTTTGAGTTCGCCTTCGCCGAAAGCATATTCGTTTTGGCTCAATTCGGCTTCTAGGTTGTCGTAAGTATGTTCTTGATTGCGCAAGGTAAGAGTAAGATCCGCTTTTGTCAGCGTGAATACGGCGTCCTTATTGAACGTAACGACATAGTTAGGGTTGCTTGCCGTGCCGGACAGCGCGTATTCCGTACCGACAACGTATTTCGCGTCCTCGGATAGAGCCTCTATTTCGATCGACACGCCCAACTCGTCGCCGTCCATGACGTTTTCGGCGGTATAGGCGTCTTGGGGAATGACGGGGGCAATACTGCCGTTGTAAGTCGCTTCGCCGTTTTTGAGGGTGACGGTTGCTTGGCGCGCGGTGACGGTGTACTCGTTTTCCGTGAGGATCGAGCCGTCATCGACCTTGAAGGTAACATTGTAGTTTGCGTTTTCGTATGACGCGGTGATCTTGTAACCGCCCGCGGCGCGGTAAGCGGTATCGTATCCCGCGATGGCGATCTTTACGTTCAAATCCTCGACTTCATCGCCCGTGCCGAGCTCGGAGGGCGTGCCCGTCAAAACGTTATCCTCTTCGCCGTAGACCGCCGTCAGGCTCGATTTAGACACGGTGTAATCGATATCTTTGGGTGCGATGGTGATGTACGCGCTCAACGTTGTTTTGATACGGCTATAACCCACCACGTTGTGGGTGAAGTAGACGTTAACCAAGTATTTGCCGACTTCGCGCTGCTCGTTACCGATATAGTTTGCGATAATTTGAGGAGCTTTGCCGTCCGTTGTAGGAGCGCCCGCGCCTGCTTTATCCGCTGCGTTCGGGATGTTTTTGACATAGATGGAGTGCCATTCGCCGTCATAGGTGAATGTTACGCCCTCGAACGTAATGCCGTCCGTATCGAATCGCGCGCTGAAGACGTTTAAGTTATTCTCTATAACTTTCGTCACGACGATGTAGTTGGTTTCCTCGGCGCCTTCGGGATAATACGGAGCAACGCTGTAATTGCCTACATTTTTGCCGGACAAATCGTTTATGCTTATAGTGGGCTTGGTTTGAAGTACGGTCCAATCCTCGCCATTCACAAAGCCGTCAAACACCAAGTAGAACTTCTTGTCCTCCGCGTTATACTCTTTGGCTTCGCCGTCTTCGGGCGCCTTGTCGGGAGTCAGGTAGTCCACAGAGATATCATCCTGCGTAGTGGGAATATCCGTATAGTATATATCGGTATTGACAAGGTAGAATGTAACTTTCACTTTATTCACCGTCAGAGTACCGGAAATGTAGGACGAATCGTCTATATAGTAGTTATTCGAGTTAAGCTCTAAGCCGGACGGCTTCAAGGTATAGGTGCCGGCATTCACTTTGTCGCGCTCGTTCTTTTCGGGTTTGCCTTGAAGGGTTACTCCGCTCTTGTTCAACACTTCCTCTTCGGTATCGCCTATCTCGGTAGCGATGCCGTCATAAACGATTGAGTACGCGGGGTCACCGCCGTAGGAGAACTCCTCCGAAACGTAGGTAACGGTAATTTTGCGTTGTTGTATTGTTAACGTTCCCGAGATGTACTCGATGGCATAATTGAGGGCTTCTCCGCCGTAAGGCGTAACGGTGTGCTCGCCGACCTTGGCGACTCTGTAAGCGCCCTTTTCTTCGTAATCTTTAGGCAAATCGACGCACGGCGCCACGTATAGCGCGCTATCGTCCTCACCGTAAACAAAGCCTTCGTATATCGGAGCCCAAGGGAAAGTAAGTTTTTCCGCTTGCGTATAGACGTTGCCGTAGCTCAGCGTTTCGTCCTTAAACTTGATTGTCAGTGTCCTCTTATTGACGGTTAAGGTACCCAAAACATACTCAATGCTGTAATTTGACACATTGTAAGAGTTAAGCGCGAGGGTGCCTTCCGTAAGTATGATTGCGTAGCCATCGTTCGCAGCACCGGTATAGGTGCCGACGTCCACATAGCCTTTTGCGTTCTTTGTGGCGGTAACGGAGGGCATAACGGTAAAGACATTGTCCACCGTTTCGGTTTCGATGTAACCGACGTAGGTCAACGCAAACTTCGGTGCATTGCCGTAGGTTATCGTTTCGCTCTCGTAGGTGACGGTAACGGTTGCCGGAGCGATGCGCAATACGCCGCTGACATAATTGAACTTGTAGTTCTTGGCAGTCGCGCCGGAGGGGTACAGGGAGTTACCGGTCAGAGCGCCGTTTTCGTCATATCTGACGTTGACGTTGGTGCCGAGGTTGGGATTGACTTTCGCAGCCGTGTAGCCATCCTTAAATATATCGTCTGCGGTTTCACCGGATACAAAGCCTTTGTAGACAACGTAATCTTGATTAGGTTGGGGGACTTTGCCGTTGTAAGTCACGGTTTCCCCGATGACGACGTCTTCGCCCACGACGGTGCCGTAGATAACTTCAACCGTCTTTTGGACGAATGTAATCTTGCCTTCGGTATATTCAAAGTTGTAGTTTTGCGCCACTCCGCCGCCGGGTTTTACGTCGTAAGTTCCGACCTCGATGTACGTATCGAGTTCGCCGATATTCTTGTCGTACTCACCGGACTCCGAGCACATATAAACGCTCGGCGCGGTAGCGAATACGCCCTCGGTAGCGACGCTCTCTCCGCCGACGAATCCGCCGTAAACGAGTTCCACGCCGAACCCGTCTTGCTTGTTATCGCCGTACGTGTAAGTTCTGTTCTGTATGCCTACGGTAAGCGTGGCTTGGTTGACGGTTAGGGTACCTATTTTATACGTGACGGAGTAGTTGTATAGCTTTTCCGTTTCCGTGCTGTTATCGTTTGGCGCAAGAACGCCTTCCGTGAGCGTGATTAAGAAATCCTCATTTTCATTTGTATGAGTATACGTGCCTGCGTTTACGTAACCGCGAGCGTTAGTGGCAACGCTTAGCGTAGGCAACGTGCCGAAAGCGTCGGACGCCTTTTCTTTTTCGACAAGTCCGAAGTAAACAAACGTGAACTTGGGTGCCTCGCCGTAGGTTATCGTTTCGTCATTGTAGGTGACGGTAAGGGGAGTCGCGGTTATTTCGAGAGTGCCCGCAACGTACTTAAACGCATAGTTTTGCGCTTCCGCGCCGTAAGGCGTTATCGAATAACTGCCCACGTCCTTTGGGCTGTTTGAAAGTTGCGCCAAGCTCTTCATCACGCCTTTGGTTGTTGCGCTCTCTCCTTCTATGAAGCCGTCGTACGTAATATAGTCTTCCGTGGGTTGCGGAGCGGTCCCGGTATAGGTGAACGTTTCGCCCGCGTAGGTAACGGTGACTGTCTTTTTGCCGATTGCCGCATTGATGGCGCTACCGGACTTACCGTCTGTTATTCCGTAGTTACTGTCGGAACCGGGATAAACTTTGACGGCATAGGTATCCACGGCAGGTCCTATTTTCGTATCGTTGTTATACTTGGCTTGGGTTAGATTGGTTTGGTCGAGATTGTTTTCGTCTTCGCCAGACACAAAGCCAACGTAGTACACGGTAAGATCGTATTTTCTTCCGCTATAAGTTGTGGAATACATGCGATTGCCTTCGTCGTCGACCCCGAATCCTGCATAATAGGCTTTTAGTTCCTTTTTATTAACGGTTAGGGTACCTATTTTGTACGTGACGGAGTAGTTGTATAGCTTCTCCGTTTCCGTGCTGTTATCGTTTGGCGCAAGAACGCCTTCCGTGAGTGTGATTAAGAAATCCTCATTTTCATTTGTATGAGTATACGTGCCTGCGTTTACGTAACCGCGAGCGTTAGTGGCAACGCTTAGCGTAGGCAACGTGCCGAAAGCGTCGGACGCCTTTTCTGCGACAAGTCCGGAGTAAACAAACGTGAACGCGGGCGCCTCGCCGTAGGTTATCGTTTCGTCCTTATATGTAACGGTCAACTCCTTGGGGACAATGGTAACGGCGTTGATTTTCTCAGCTATCACGTATTCGTAACTCGGGTGATCGGTAGGATTCTCTTTGAGGGTAGGCGTATATGTGCCGACGATCGTTCCGCTTATTTCAAAGCCCGGGTACTTTTCTGTAGGAACGGTGAACGCAAAGCCGGGACGGAATTCTTCCCCCTCGGCAAGTTGCGATTCAAACACAAGGTTCGTTGTGCTCGTCGCGAGGTTAACCACCGATCCGTACGAGAACTTCATGTCCGGCTTGACGTTTACGAGGACTTTTAACTTGTTTATCGTAAACGTACCGGTTACGTATTTATAGGAGTAGTTGCCGCTTTGTCCGCTTATCAATTTCGGCGTAATAGTGTATTCGCCTACGCTCTCGCCCGATGTGCGCGTTGCGCCGAACGTTCCTACGTCTACGCCTGCATAGGGCTTATCGCTAACCGTACACGTAAATTCCGGATCAGCCGTACCGTACGTCTTGGAAGCGGCGTTAGCGGTGACGGTTATTTCGAACTTAGTTATGCTTATGCTCGCAACCGTAGCTTGGTTTTGGGAGTTAGATATGCTGTAATTGCCTTTGTCGTCTCCGTTAAGCGTAAGTTCGCTTGCCGTAACTATGTGCGTGCCTACGTCTGTGCCCGCATATGTTGCGGTACCGGTTACGGTTAGATTGTCGCCCGATATTACTTCATCCTTCCCAAAGCTATATGTTACCGTAGCGGTATTTGTGCCGTCATAGACTTTCCCTTCGCAAGCTATGCTTACCGTCACGGGTCTTGCCGTGATGTTTGCGGTAATTCCTCCCGGGGAAGGAATGATGTAGTTATCCTTGTTTGTTCCATTTACCGCGGTAGTGACAAACTCAACGGTAACGGGTTTACCGGTCCCTACATTCTTATCGTCGTATGTAGCTTTGGTTTGCTTCTCGTCTATCGTTATGGAATCGTTGCTCACAAAACCGCTGATTGTACCGTAGTTTGTGATTTTTGCTACCGCCGTGCCGTCATACGTCTTGAAAGACTCAACCGCAAAACCGCTGAGAGTCAACTCTTTCGGCGTAATGGACGCGCTTACGGTGTATGTCCTTTGGGAAGGCGTCTCATCGTCGTTTCCTTTCAAATAATAATTGCCGACGTCCGCGCCCGCTATCGATACGTTCACGTTGATGTCCGTGTATTTGCCCGCGTCCGTGCCGGTGTATGACGGAGTCTCAAACGAGATCTTCAAGGCATAGTCCTCGTACTCCTTGGTCTCCTCCGGTATGTCATTCTCGATCGCAACGTTATCCGCTCCGATAGTATTTGTTCCGTCGTACTGCCTATCCTTGATGGTTATGGTAATACCTATCGGGCGCTTGGTGATGTTCGCGGTGTGGGTTTCTCCTGCTATTACGCCGTTCTCCGCGATGCGCGTGCCGTTCCAAGAGTAGTTGGTGAGGATGGTGTTCTCGCCGCCGGGGGCGAGGGTTATGCCCGTTACGTATACGGTTTTGTCCGTTCCGACTTTCTTATCGTCAAACGTTGCAGTCGCCGACTTAACGGTTATGCTTTCGCCTCCTATGCAGCCCGTTATTGTTCCGAGGGTAGCAAACGTATGCGCCGTTCCGCCGTCATAGACTTTGTCGGCTTTTACCGCTAACTCCTCGTCATACTCTATCGGTTTCGGCGTGATGTTAACGCCGTCCACCGTTGCAGTTTTATCCGCGTTCGCTACGCAATAATTGCCGTCGCCGAGCTTTATTTCGGTTGCCGTAACGGTGTAAGAGCCTACGTTTACTCCGCCGTATGTCGCGGTACCCGAAGGCTTCGGATTATCACCGGAAACGACTCCCGAGAGCGCGTTGCCGGTAACGCCGGACAAGGTGTATACTACGTTTTCGGCAT
>CAVIFU010000014.1:0-37325 GCA_963642145.1 Ruminococcus bicirculans (ex Wegman et al. 2014) | reverse complement strand
GTTTATGTGGAGCCACGAACGGGGAAAATTATGAGAAGAGGGGCTTTGGGGGACAAGAGCTGTCCCCCAATATTATAATTTATCCTTTACCGTCGCCGTAGGCGATGTATATCACCGCTGCCGTTAGGCAGTGTATATCACCGCGACACGAAGTGTCGTGCATATCGCCGTCGCCGTAGGCGATGTATATCACCGCAAGCACCGCTTGCGTATATTTACATGCTTTCCAAAGTCTTTTCGAGTTCCCTAAGGCTTTTTATCTCTCGGCTCGGCGTGAGTTCCGTGGCGTTAGGCGCGCCGCTCGGGTTAAACCAAATCGTTTTGATATCGGCGTTTGTGCCGCCGCGTATGTCGGAAGAAAGTCTGTCGCCGACAAGTACCGTTTCGTCCTTGGAAAATGACGGTATTTTGGAAAAACAGTAGTCGAAAAACTTGACGTCGGGTTTGAAGTAACCGATGTCTTCCGAAATGAAAATGTCGTCAAACAGCGGCGCGATGCCGGCGCTTGCCAACCTGCCTTTTTGCACGCTTGCGGTGCCGTTGGAAGCGATGTACAGTCGATATTTACCGTGGAGCGCTCGTAGCGTTTCTTCCGCGCCGTCCACGTAGTAGTGCCCGATTCCCAAAAAATGTTCGTAAACGGCGGTGGCTTTTTGTGGGTCAACGTCTATTTTGCGCTCGGCAAACAGTCGCGCGTAACGCTCGACCTTGACCTCTTCCAAACTCAGAATGCCGCGTTCGAGTTCGCCCCAACACTCGGAATTGATTACGCCGTACCGCGCGATAAGCTCGTCCGTTACGGGTATGTCGAGGCTCGACAACGCGCGCGTGAGAGCGATTCCTTCCGCCTTGCCGAAGTCGAACAAAGTGTCGTCCAAATCAAATAAAACGTTCCTAATCATATAGTATTGTATGCGTAAAATCAGAGTTTGAACTCTTCCTTTATTCCGTTACGGTAAACGTAAGCTTTGCCTCCTGCGGTAAGTACGCGCGAAGGCTCGCCGTTTTCAAAGACGACGGCGCACTTGTTGTCCACGGCGTAGGCGGTGCCGTCGTAGGCTTTGGCGATGTCGTCAAATTCCGTTCTTTCGTCAAAATGTGGACTCATTAAGCCGTTTAGGATACCCAAACCGTCACAAACGCTATATGCAGCGTCCTCTTCGCGAGCGGAGTCGGTGTACATTTTTTTGAACCAACAGATAGCGCCGGCGGATAGTCCGGCGATGGGGACTCCGCGGTTATAGGCGTCGAGAATCATATCCGTAAAGCCGGATTTTGCCCAAACGTCGAGCATGAAAATCGTATCTCCGCCACCCACGTATACGAGGTCGGCGTTAAGGAGTTTGCCTTGGATTTTGTCCATGGGGATATCCTTTTTTGTCAATAGAGCGAGGTCGGCTTTGATGTCGAACTCGGAGGTATACGTTTTGCGGAAAGAGTTAAAGTAGGGCAAGCTGTCGTGGCTTGCAGTACCTACGAACACCGCTGTCGCGCGGTTTACGCCGGCGTGCTCCTTGGCGTAGGAAGCGATGACGGCGTCAATCGGAAGGGTATCTTTGTAGCGGATTTCGCCTCCGCCTATGCAAATCAAGCGTTTGACCATATTACTCGTCATAGAACATAATTTCTTGCTCGGAGACTTCGCGGAAGACGTCGTCGTTGGTTGTGAGCGTTTCTTGTCCGCTTGTGATGTAGAAGGCTCTGCCGCGCAGGCGGAGCAAATCTTCCGTCTTCATATTGGCGGCGTAGGCGACTTTTTGAGCGTCGGTGAGCGCGGAGTCGTCCGCAGGATAATCGTTGAGTATCGACGTCAGGTAGTACGTTCTGACGGCGTTGTGTCCGTCCGTGAGGATGGAGTAACCCTTGCCGTAGCCTTCGTAATCGGGGCACATGAATATGTAGGTGCAAGCAGACAGCAGTTTACTTCTGTTGGCGTTGGTGAGCGCGGCGGTCAAAAAGCTTGAGTTATAGCTGTAATATTCGAGGGCAATGCCGGCGTTGGCGATATCGCGCAAAGCCTCGATAGTCGCGGATGAAGTTTTGTCATCCGGCAACCCTTTGCCGCTCCAACGGCAGATAAGACCTTTTTGTCCGATGTAGAGGAGTTTGCCGTTCGTGAGAACGGTTACGCCGAAGAACGTATCTTCCATGGCGTACCTGTCCGGGAGTTTGTCCCTGTCAATTTGTCCGACGTCGGCGTCGGCAAGCTCGGTAAGCAAAAACAGTCCGGCGGCAACCACTTCACCGCCCATGGAATGCGCGGCTAAACGTATTTCGGCTTTGCCGAAGTCATCGGGGAGCATGTTGACGGCGCGAATGTAGTCGGCGGCAAAAAGTTCGCCGAGAGAGTAGTCGCAGACGTTCTCCACATAAGATTGGTCGGGCGCTTGGTAGCGCATACCGCGTAAACCGTTGGTCGCCCAAACTTTTTCTTCTATATCCCAATAATTTATGCCTTCCGAACCGAACGTGTTGTAGTTGTAAATGCCCACGTTCCAGCCCTTGTCCAGCCAAAACTTAGTCATCTGCACGGGGTATTCGTAGCCGACTTCCGTTTCCGTACTGCACGCTTCCGACAGCCAATACGCCTCTTCAAACATATATCCGTCCACTTGCATGCCGTGCACGTTGATGATCGTAGGCTTAGAGGTATCTACGAGAGCCGCGCCCTCCTCGGTTTCCGCCGAAATGCGCACCACTTGGTTGCTTGCTTCGTCCCAACGGCACCAAAACATGCCTTCCCTTTGGAGATCGGGATACTTTTCCTTGTCGAGTTTGACGTCCTTTGCGTAATCGACGTACTTGAACCCGTCCGGGTAAAGAGCTTCGTCCGCGATGCGATCTTTGTGCCATTTGCCGTCGTCTTTGGCGGTAACGCCGCTGTAAGTCGCGAATACGCCGACAGCCAAAACGAGAATACAACTCAGAACTACGATAAGTTTTTTCATACGACCTCCGAAAAGTAGTTAAATTGTAACACGCACAGCCACACTTGTCAATATACGCGCGCACGGCAAAACGTTGCGTCTTGCCGTGCCGAGGATTGTCGTTAGATTGTAAAAGGAAAACTAATCTTCAAAGAATGCGGTTACGGCTTGTTGCATGGTATCGACGTCGTTGTATCCGACGGTTTCGACGGCGGAGTGCATGGCAAGCTGGGCAAGTCCGATATCGCAAACGGGTATGCCGAGGTCGGCGCTCGTGACCAAGCCCAAAGTGCTGCCGCAACGCAAATCCGAGCGGTTGTAGTAGTCTTGGTAGGGGATACCGCGCTTGGCAAGCAAGGCTTTCACGCGAGCGGAGGAAGCGCCGTCCGTGGCGTAATTTACGTGATGCTTGATGACGATTCCCTTGTTCAGATAGACGCGTTCGGCGATGTCTGATTTTTCGGGATGCGCGGGGTGCACGGCGTGCCCGTTGTCTATGGAAAGGGCAAAACTCTTGGCTATCGCGATTTCCTTTTCTTCCGACGTAAAGCCCGAAGCGTCCGCTATGCGACCGATGACCGAGGACAAAAAGCGCGAGCATGCGCCTTGCTTTGTCTCGGATCCCACCTCTTCGTTATCGAACAGGCAGGCTACCGCCACACCGCGCGGAGCGGCGGTGACAAGCGCGTTTACGGAGGCGTAAGCGCTCGTCAGATTGTCTATGCGAGGGGAGACGAGGAGTTCTTTTTTTGCTCCCGAACGGTAAGGCGCGACATCGGGGACAACGAATAAATCGGCATCCAAAACTTGCGTTTCGGGAGCCAAAAGTCCGTAAACAGAATCGCCGTCGACGACAAGCGGAAGCATGTCGGTTTGCGGATTGAGCGCAAGAGAGTCGTTTGCGTTCGGGTTATGGTGGATGGCAAGGCTCGGGACGTTTACGTTGAAGTCGGAGCACACCAAACGTTCTTTGACGGAGCCTTCCGTATCCGCGTAGACGATTCTCCCCGCGACTTTGAGGGGAATGTCGAGGAAGGAGTAGAGGAGCATACCGCCGTACTTTTCGACGTTCAGACGTTTGCCTTCGGGACTATCGATCAGGGCGTTACCCTTTACTTTGAGCGCGGGGCTGTCAACGTGACTTTCGGCAAGGCGGAATCCGTCCGCCGCGTTTTCTACGCGGAAAGCAATTACAGCCGATCCGTTTTTGACGACGTAGTATTTGCCGCCCTTTTCTACGCGGAAGGGCGCGGTTTCTTTGAGTTCGGCAAAGCCGTTTTCGCGGAGCATGCCGACGGCGTTTTCCACGGCATGGAAAGCGGTGTAAGAAGTTTGCAAAAAGCGTTCGATATTCATAGTGCGCCTCTGAGATTTTTTCTAAGTATACCACCAAACGCCGCCGCGCGCAACACAAAAGCGGTACGACGCGCGAGATAGTGACAAAATCGTTGATTATATCCGTGCGCGTGTGCTATAATAACGCGTGACAAGTATTACGCGCGAGATCGCGCACGCAAATAACGGAGGTAAGAATGGGTTTTCTCGATTTCTTATTCAAAAGCGAAAAAAGCAGACAGCTCAAAAAGCTGGAAAAGATTGCAGACAAAGTAGACGCTCTTGCCGAAAAATACGCCGCGTATTCGGATGAAGAGCTCAAAGCGGAAACGCCGAGGTTCAAGGCGTTGATTGCGGAAGGGGCGAAGCTCGACGATATTTTGCCGGAGGCGTTCGCCGTCGTTCGCGAGGCAAGCGCGAGGGTGCTCAACATGCGACACTTCCGCGTACAGGTTATCGGCGGTATCGTTTTGCACCAAGGCAGGATTGCCGAAATGCAAACGGGCGAAGGCAAAACGCTTGTCGCAACTCTCCCCGCCTACCTCAACGCGCTTGCCGGCAAGGGAGTGCACGTGGTAACGGTCAACGAGTATCTTGCTTCTCGCGACGCGAGCTGGATGGGCAAGGTTTACCGCTTCTTGGGGCTTACCGTCGGCGTAGTCGTCAGAGATATGTCGCACGAGGACCGCAAAGCGGCGTATGCGGCGGACATCACTTACGGCACCAATAACGAGTTCGGATTTGACTATCTGCGCGACAACATGGAAGTCTATTTGGAACGCAAGGTTCAGCGCGGACACGAATACGCCATCGTGGACGAGGTGGACAGTATCCTCATCGACGAGGCGCGCACGCCTCTCATAATATCGGGCTCGGGTAACGAGAGTTCGGAGTTATACGTTTCGGCGGACAAGTTCGTCAAGTCTTTGAGCGAAGACGACGTCATCGTCGAAGAAAAAGACAACCACGTGTTTTTGTCCGAGAGCGGTATAGAGCGCGCGGAGAAGTATTTCCGCGTTGACAACTTGGGCGACGGCGAGAACGCCGAGCTTTCGAGCCGCATAAACAGCGCGTTGCGCGCCAACTACCTCATGCATAACGACAAGGACTACATCGTCGAGAACGGCGAAATCGTCATCGTGGACGAGTTCACCGGGCGCAAGATGATAGGCAGACGTTATTCCGAGGGCTTGCACCAAGCCATCGAAGCCAAAGAGGGCGTCAGAATACGCAAAGAGAGCGTGACGATAGCTACCATCACCTTCCAAAACTACTTCCGCATGTACCGCAAGCTGTCCGGTATGACCGGTACCGCCGTTACGGAAGAAGCGGAATTCCAAGGCATATACAATCTTGACGTTATACCGATTCCTCCGAATCTACCGGTTATCCGCAGGGACGAGCCGGACAACATTTTTGCCACCAAGCAGGACAAAATAACGGCGATAGTCGAAGATATTTTGGATTGCGCCAACAGGCGTCAACCGGTGCTTGTAGGTACAACGAGCGTCCAAGCGAGTGAGGATTTGAGCGCGATTTTGCGCAAAAAAGGCGTCAAACACAACGTTTTGAACGCAAAGAGGCACGCAGAGGAAGCCGAGATAGTCGCGCAAGCCGGTAGACTCGGCGCCGTGACGATAGCCACCAACATGGCAGGACGCGGAACGGATATTTTGCTCGGCGGTAACCCCGAATACATGGCAAAAACCGCAATGGAGAAGGAGGGCTTTACCCCGGAACTCATAGAGGTTGCCACGGCGTTCAACACCGTGACGGAAGAGGAAGAAGTCAAGGCGCGCGAGAGATTCAAAGAGCTCCTCGAAAAGTACAAAGAGGAAACTCAGGCTGAGAAGAAAGAAGTCGTCGAACTCGGCGGATTGCGCGTAATCGGCACCGAACGCCACGAGGCAAGGCGTATAGACAACCAGTTGCGCGGCAGATCCGGTCGTCAGGGAGATCCCGGCTCATCGTGCTTCTACCTATCCTGCGAAGACGATATAGCGAGGCTGTTCGGCGGGGACAGAATCAAGTCGCTGCTTGCCTACGGCGGTATGAATTTGCAAGTCGGGCTCATCTCCAAAGCCATCGAGAGCGCGCAAAAGCGTTGTGAAGAGAATAACTACGCCATACGTAAAAACGTTTTGAATTACGACGACGTCATGAACAAGCAACGCCAACTCATCTACGAGCAACGCGACGAGGTTTTGGCAGGCAAGGACGTCCACGAGCAAGTGCTCAAATACTTCGAACCGATAGCCGAGAACATTTGCTACGGATTCTTGGATAAAGAAGCCGAGGTCGATATAGCGGCGTTCAACTCCGCTCTCGAACAAAAGTTGCTCAACGCCGGCACAAACCTCATTACAGAGGAGATTGCCGAGAGCATGGCGACGGACAAAGTCATCTCCCTCGTATACGAAACGGCTTGCAAGCAGTACGAAGAAAAAATCGCGCGCGCCAAAGAAGAGGGCATCGATTTCGGCATGACCGAGAGGAACTTACTCCTGCGCCAGGTCGATAGGCACTGGATGCGCCAATTGGAGGCGATGGACGCGCTACGCAAAGGCATAGGTCTTCGCGGATACGGACAACGCGATCCCGTCATGGAGTACAGGCGCGAGGGCTTCGAGATGTTTGACGAGATGGTCGAAAGCATCCAAGACACCACCGCCACAATGCTTGCCAAGGTAGATATAGAGAAAGTTATCGAGCGCAAAAACATATACGAAGCGCAAATGCAAAGGCGCGTTGTAGTGCGCAACACCGATCCGAACCGCACCGTCGGGCGCAACGATCCCTGCCCCTGCGGAAGCGGTAAAAAATACAAGAACTGCTGCGGTAAGTAAGATGGTAGACTTTTATAACGAAAAAATCAAGCTCGAAGAGCTCAATAAATCCGTCGAAACCTCGGCAAACGCTTTGGACCTCACTTCGCTGAAAACGGAGCTTGCGGAGCTCAAAGAAAAGCAAAATCAAGAGGGATTCTGGTCGGATATCGACGGCGCCAAAGCCGTAAACATGCGCATAGCCGAGATAGAACGCAAAGAAGGGCGCGTAAGCGAATTGCGTAAGAGAGTATCCGACGTTCGCGAACTCATAGAGATGTCGGAAGCCATGGAGGACGAAAGCGCGGTTGCCGAGATAAAGGACATGCTTGCTTCCCTCGATACGGACGCCGAAAAACTCTTTTTGGAAACGCTGCTCAAAGGCAAGTACGACGCCAACAACGC
Organism: Ruminococcus bicirculans (ex Wegman et al. 2014); assembly: GCA_963642145.1. Lineage (GTDB taxonomy): Bacteria > Bacillota > Clostridia > Christensenellales > DTU072 > Stercoripulliclostridium_A. The sequence continues at coordinate 29,833 of CAVIFU010000014.1, read as the reverse complement.
CATACTCACTCTGCATGCGGGCGCCGGCGGCACCGAGGCTCAGGATTGGGCGGAAATGCTGTATCGCATGTACAAGCGTTACGGCGAGCGCGCGGGGTACGGATTCAAAGAGCTTGACTACCAAGCCGGCGACGAGGCGGGCATAAAAAGCGTTACCTTCACTCTGACCGGAACCAACGCTTACGGCTTTTTGAAAGCCGAAAAGGGCGTTCACCGTTTGGTGCGCATAAGCCCGTTCGACGCCAACAAAAGACGCCACACGAGCTTTGCTTCCTTAGAGGTAATGCCCGAAATCATCGATAACGAAGAAGTTAAAATCAATCCCGAGGACATCAGGGTGGAAACCTGCCGTTCGTCGGGAGCCGGCGGTCAGCACGTCAACAAGACGGAGTCGGCTGTCAGGATAATCCACATCCCCACCGGCATAATCACTTGGTGCCAAAACGAGCGTAGCCAAATCCAAAATAAAGAAACGGCTATGCGCATGCTGTACTCCAAGCTTGTCGAACTCAAAGAGCGCGAGCAGACGGAAGAGGCTCTCAGCATCAAGGGCGAGATAAAAAAGATAGAATGGGGTTCGCAGATAAGGAGTTACGTGTTTTGTCCGTACACTCTCGTCAAGGACCACCGCACGGGATACGAAAAGACCGACGTCAACGCCGTAATGGACGGGGACATCGAGGACTTCATATACGATTACTTAATAAAATCCAACGCATAAAACGGAGGCAAATATGTTAGATCTTAACTTAATAAGAACCGACGCAAAAAAGGTGCAAGACGCGCTTGCCAAAAAGGGATGTACAGTTGACTTTTCGGAAGTGCTTTCTCTCGACGCCGAACGCAAAGCGAAGAAGCAGGAAGTCGAAACGCTCAAAGCCAAACGCAACAAGGTCAGCGCCGAGATACCTAAGCTCAAAAAAGCCGGTCAGCCGGTAGAGCCGATATTTGAAGAAATGCGCGCCTTGGGCGACGAGATAGCCGAGCGTGACGCGGAAGTCAACGCCATCGAGTCCAAAATAGACGAGTTCCTTGCAGGACTTCCCAATATGCCCGACGACGACCTGTTGCCCGGCGAAAAGGAAAACAACCAAGTTATACGCGTGTTCGGCGAAAAACCCGCTTTCGAGGGATTTACTCCCAAAAATCACGTTGATCTGTGCACGAGTTTGGGACTCATCGATTACGAACGCGGAGTCAAACTTTCGGGCGGCGGATTCTGGCTGTATCGCGGCGTGGGCGCAAGGTTGGAGTGGGCTTTGCTCAACTTCTTCATCGACGAGCACCTTGCCGACGGATACGAATTCATACTTCCTCCGCACCAACTCGGATACAATTGCGGTTACGGCGCCGGGCAATTCCCCAAATTCACCGACGAAGTGTACTGGCTCGAAGGCGAAGAGGATCGCAAGAAGAACCGCTTCATGCTTCCTACCGCCGAAACCGCTCTCGTGAACATGTTCTCGGGCGAGATTTTGGACGAAGCCGAACTTCCCAAGAAATTCTTTGCCTACACTCCTTGCTACCGCAAGGAAGCCGGCTCCTATCGCGCGGAAGAGCGCGGTATGATTCGCGGACATCAATTCAACAAAGTCGAAATGGTGCAATACGCCAAGCCCACCGAGTCCGGGCAAGCCTTTGAAGAGCTTGTCGGCAAGGCGTGCAGACTCATGGAAAAACTCGGACTGCACTTCCGTTTGAGCAAACTTGCCGCCGGAGATTGCAGTGCGTCCATGGCGCGTACCTATGATATAGAAGTTTGGATTCCCAGCATGGGTATCTACAAAGAAGTAAGCTCGGTATCCAACGCCAACGACTATCAGGCGCGCCGTAACAACACCCGTTATCGCGACAAGGAAACCGGCAAGACCAAGTACGTCCACACCCTCAACGGTAGCGGACTTGCGACAAGCAGAGTGTTCCCCGCTATCATCGAGCAATACCAAAACGCCGACGGCACCGTCACCGTGCCCGAAGTTCTCCGCAAGTATTTGGGCGGAATGGAAGTCATCGGTAAATAACGGTGTTCAAGGCGTTGTGGACCGCTATCAAAGCGGTGGTGGAGTTTATCGCCAAACTGCTGTGGTACACCGGGCTCTTTGTGCCGGCGCTGTACGCGCTGTTCGGAGTAGCCCTGTACCTCGGATGGCATTTCGATCCGTTCGCGGCAGGGACGTATCCGAAGCTGTATCGGATAGGATTCTACATCACCGTAGGTATAGCGCTCATAATCGTATATCGCAGGATTACCGAAAAGAGCCGTCAAAAGCGCAAAGAGCGCCGTAAAGAAGAGGAAGCTCGGGAACGCGAAGAAGAGCGCGAACGCAAAAAACAAGAGCGCGCCGACCGCCGTGACAGAGAAATGCGCGACAGAGGCTACCGCACGAGATATCGTAGACTGCGCGCCGATCGCGCCAAGCGCAAAAAAGAGAAAGAAGCAAAGTCCGACGCCGAGGACGCCTACTACGACGCGCTGTTCGGAGACAGGGACGGCTACAACAATAAATATACGTCTTCGGACTACCAAAGCACGTATTACGGCAACCTAAATAACTACAAAAGTTACTTAGACGACGGCGAGGACTACTATAACGACGAGGACGGCAAAACGGCGCCGCGCGAGTCGGAATGTCGGGAAGAGCCCAAAATATACATGTCCGCGCTCGAAAAAGACGTACTCATACACGAGTACCGCGACAGGTTCGAGGTATACAAATTGTCGGACGGCAAAAAGACTCTCGACAGAGTGGAGTATAAGTAATGGCAAAGAGAAAAGAAAGAGCGTGGGAGCTTGACGCCTTGCGCGGACTGAGCATACTTGCGGTAATCTGGGATCACGTCAACTATGATCTCGGACGGTTCTTTTTGCCGTATTGGGAGGATATCGACGGCGCGGAGAAGCTCGTCAAAGCCGGAGAATTTTCAGCCGACTACCTCAGCGGAGAGCTCAGAGTATGGGGTTGGCCGCTGTTTGTTTTCCTCTTCTTTTTCGTGTCGGGAGTGTGCACGGGGTTTTCGCGTAACAATTTCCTGCGCGGAATCAAGCTTGCGGCAGTCGCGTTGGCGGTGAGCGGAGCGACGTATTGCCTGCAAACGTATTTAGGCATGTCGGGCACGTTTATTTTGTTCGGCGTGTTGCATTGTCTTGCGCTCTGCATATTGTTGTTTGCCGTCATCGAACTTGTTCTCAAACTATTCCGCAAGTTCAAGGCGTACCCGTATATCAAGTTTTTCGTCTACCTTGCGATAAGTATCGTCGCGCTGTATCTGCATTTCCGCTACAATGTCAGACTCTGGGAAACCAACGTCAATTACGCCACCGTGGAAACGGATAGCAAAATCGCCGGGCTCTTTGTTTATACGAGAGATTGGTGGACGGCGGATTATTTTCCGCTACTGCCGTTCTTCTCATTCTTTATGGCGGGAGCCTCGCTTGCGCCCGTGCTGTATCCCGAGAAAAAGTCGCTCATGCCTAAGCTCGACGGCAAATGGCATTACTTTTTGACTATTCCCGGGCGTTATTCGTTGTGGATTTACCTCGCCCTCCAAGTAGTGGCGATAGGCGTTATAGGGCTCGTTTCGTATATAATTACGGGAGTCCCGATTTTGTTTGCGTAATGGAATGCTGTCTTTGTCCAAACAAGTGCGGCGTTGACCGCTCGACCAAGCTCGGCAAATGCCTGTGCGGTACGGAAGCCGTAGTCAACCGAGTCGCGCTGCATTATTACGAGGAACCGCCCGTCAGCGGTCAGTACGGGAGCGGAACGGTGTTTTTCGGCGGTTGCGTCATGCGTTGCGCGTTCTGTCAGAACGCGGAAATCAGCCGTGCTCCGCGCGGTAAACGCTATACTCCGCAAATGCTCGCGGACGCTTACAAGTATTTGGAACAAGAGGGCGCGCACAACATAAATCTCGTTACGCCCACGCAGTGGAGCGATCAAATCAAGCGTTCTTTGGATATTTACCGCCCGAGTATACCGATCGTGTATAACACCTCCGGGTACGAACTCCCGGAAGTAATAGAGAGCCTCAAAGACTATGTGGACGTCTTTTTGCCCGACTTCAAGTATTCGGACGGCGCTCTTGCCAAACGCCTTTCGTCAAGAGAGGACTACCCCGACGTAGCCGAAACCGCCATACGAAAAATGCTCGAAATCAAACCTCCCGTCTACGAGGACGACTTGATAAAATCGGGCGTAATCATCCGTCACCTCGTACTGCCCGGGTATGTCAAAAACAGCTTCGGCGTGCTCGACAGGATTAAGAGCGCTTTCGGCACGGACGTTACGTTGAGCCTGATGTCGCAGTTTACGCCGATGCCGCATTGCGCGGATCCCGGTAGACCGCTAAAACCCATAGAATACAAAGCCGTGGTTGCCCATGCCGTCGCCCTCGGATTCGAGGATGTCTTCGTGCAAGAGTGCTCTTCGGTAGGCGCGGAGTTCATTCCGCCGTTCGATATAGGCGAGGATTAGGCTCCCGAAACGCCGTATGAGGCGCCCTAAACGCGGATATACAATCCGATAGGCGCGTAAATCCCGACGGCTACCGCTCCGTAAACGCAAAAATAACGGACAAAAAACACGCTTTTGGCGCGGAACGGGCAAAAAAATAACGCGGTATTGTGTTGACTAAACTACCAAAAAGTAATAAAATATATAAAAATAAATAAAATAATCAAAAGGAAGTACAAAAATGAGTGTAAGCGTATGTTACAAAATCGGTTGCAGAGCCTTCCAAAAGGTAATGTGGGTTGCTCAAAGATTTTTACCCATGAACAACACCAAGAAGACTTTCTCCGGTGAAAACTCAATCAAAGAACTTGCCAAATATCTCAAAGAAACCGGGCACAAATCCTGCCTCGTGGTAACGGACTCGTCCCTCTACAAAATGGGTCTTATCGATAGCTTCATAGAGGGTTGCAAAGAGAACGATCTCAAATGCACCGTCTATTCGGACGTTGTCCCCAACCCCACCATTTCCAATATCGAAGACGGGCTCAAAGCCTACTACGAGAACGAGTGCGACAACGTCGTAGCCATAGGCGGAGGTTCATCGATGGACTGCGCCAAGGGTATTTGCGCCAGAGTCGGTCGTCCCAATCGCTCCATACCGGATATGAAGGGCACGCTCAAAGTGTCTTTCAGCGGATTATCGAGGCTCCCCGACCTTACCGCCGTACCCACGACGTCCGGCACCGGCTCAGAGGCTACTCTTGCCGCGGTAATCTCCAATCCCGAAACGCATGAGAAGTATCCGCTCAACGACCCCATGCTCATTCCGAGATACGTCGTTTTGGATCCTTTGCTCACCAAGGGACTGCCTCCGCACATCACTTCCACCACGGGTATGGACGCTTTGACCCACGCCGTAGAAGCCTACATCGGTCATTCCAACACCCCCAAGACCAAGAAGGAAGCCATTGAAGCCGTTGACCTCATACATAAATACTTGAAGCGCGCTTACGACAACGGCGCCGATCTCGAAGCTCGTAACGAAATGCAACAGGCGGCATACCTTGCCGGCAAAGCGTTCACGGTTGCGTATGTCGGATATGTCCACGCCGTAGCGCACACCCTCGGCGGATTCTACGGAGTACCGCACGGACTTGCCAACGCCGTCATTTTGCCTTACGTGCTCCGCGCATACGGCAAGAGCGCGCACAAGAAGCTCGCGGAGCTTGCCGACGTCATCGGCATTACCGGAGCCACTGCCCAAGAGAAAGCCGATAAGTTCATCGATTGGATCGACGAAATGAACGCCTCCATGAATATCCCCAACAAGATTAAGGCGCGCGACGGCTCGACCCTCATCGAGGAAGAGGACCTCCCCGAGATGATAGCCCACGCTTTGAGCGAAGCCAATCCGCTGTATCCCTGCCCGTGCGTTTGGGGCAAGGAAGAGCTCGAAGCTATTTACAGAAGCATAATGTAATCCGTTTAGCGGAGCCGTACGGCTCCGCTTTTTTGGCAAAATTTACCGACTACACACAAAGTACACATCTACCCTTTATAATGAGAGTATGACAAACATACAGAAGACGGCAAAATTCGTAGCGGCGATAGCCGTAATTTTCGTAATCGTTGCGGCGGTGGGATTTATCGCGCGCGCAAACGGCAGTATCGCCTATGCTTCGGACGTCTCCGACGGAACGGAAACCGCCGACGTCACTCCTTACATCGGCGGTAAAAACTACGTTGAAGCGGCTATCGGCGGAAAACTCGGCAAAGTCAAGCTTGCCGAAGGTTGGAGCATAACCGCGGAACACTCGGACGACGTCGTCACGGGTAGCGACGGGGACTTCAAAACGATAGAAAGTTGCGTGTCGTACAACGGCGGCGAGCCGTGCGTACTAAAAATCAAAACCGTCACGGCGCGCGTGGACTTTGTCGATTCAAAAAATCCGAGCGGCGCCATCGGCGCAAGCAGTAAGGTTGCGTATGTTTGCGAGGAGGACGGCACCGTAAAGTCACAAAAAATCGAGCAGCTCCTTAATCCCTACTCGCGCGCGGGCTACGAGCTTAGCGGTTGGCAGTTATCGGACGGTACGGTAATCCCTTACGGCGACGGCGAGGGCGAGTACGAAACGGGCGAGCCTTATGAGATAACAGACAATGATTTATTGGATGTTGTGATGACCGTTTACGTGCTTTGGGTTCCTAAAACAGACACAAAAGTCACCGTTAATATATATAATCAGAATACGGACGGCAGTTACGGCAGTGCGCCGACTCTAAGTAAAATCACTACCGGCACAAGTGACGGCACCATTTCCGAAGAGGAATTGGGATTGGAAATAAAAGAGGGATTCCTCCGTGACTACATATCGAGCGAACAAGCGGTAGACGGCGGATTTTTGGTGAAAGCGGACGGCTCGAGCGTAATAAACGTTTACCTCAAACGCAAGTCTTGCGTTGTCAAATTCGTGGCAGGCGAGTACGAGGGCGCAAAGCCGGGCGGCACTTTGCCGGATGATATTTCCACTTTTTACGGAGCCAAAGTAACGCTTCCCGAGACGGATTTTGGCAAGTACGGTTACACTTTTGTCGGCTGGACGGACGGCACCGCGGACGTATACGGCAATACGAAAGTCTTCTTCAAAGACGGCTACACCGTAAACAACACCGCGGACGAGATAGGGTTAAGTATAGTTTTTGAGCCGAAGAACAACACCGAGTACACCTTGACGGAGTACTTTGACGATGAACCCAAAGTAAGTGTGCTGACGGGGAAAACCGGCGCAACCGTCGATCTTAGCAAAAGAACGGCGCTCGGCTACAAACGCGTTTCGCATGAAGGCGAGAAGCTTAGCGGAGTAATCACGGGCTTTGTTAAAGACGCGGAGGGTGACGTCACGGGCGGCGAGCGGCTCGAACTCAAAATTTATTACGAGAGCGTCAAGTACACGATTTCCTTCGACACTACTTATATTTCCGACGCGGACGAACTCAAATACAAGTCCGAGTACACCTTGCCGCAGGCTCCTCAAAGGGAAGGGTACACGTTCGAGGGTTACTTCATCAACGGCGTGCGATACGCGCCCGGCGATAAGGTGAAGATGCCTGCAAGCGACATTCGAGTGCATGTTGTTTGGCGTTCGACGGCTACGGAAGAAACGCCCGTCACCGGCGTTCCCGTCGGCGTTGCGGAAGAAGAAGAGCTTTCCCCGGGAGCGATTGCCGGCATAACGATAGGTTCGGTGCTCGGCGCCGCGGGGCTTGCCGTCGGCGGTTACTTCCTATACAAATATTTGAATAAAAAAGGCGTGATATACAAATTAAAGAATACGATAACGGCAAAGCTAAAATCCGTTTTCGGGCGCAAAAAAGATAATTAACGCTTGGCTAAAGAATCGGCGCCCGAAAAACTCATTTTTTCGTAACGACAACTTTGCCTTTTGCCCACGGTTCGTCCATGATAATTTCTCCGACTGACGGCAAAACGATGGTCCCGGAGAGCGGATTTTTGACGCTCAGAACGTGCGACGTTATCGTGGCTTCCACTTCCGACTTTTCAAACGACAGATCGGTATCCGTCATTTCGCAATCGATGAGGCGCAAGTTGCGGCAGTAGCAGAACGGTTGCGTACCGCTTATTTTGCAATTGATGAGCGTCAAACCGTCCGAGTACCAGGCAAGGTATTCGCCTTTGAGTACGGTGTCGCGGACGGTGACGTTTTTTGTGTGCCAAAAGGCGTCTTTGGTGTCAAACACGCAATTTTCGATATCGGCGTTTACAACGTATTGGAAGGAGTACTTACCCTTGAAGCGGACGTTGCGGAAGGTGAGGTTGGAAGAGCGCATCATGAAGTATTCGCTTTCCGCCGTGGAATCCTCCATCGTCAGACCGTCTACCGACCAGCCGAATTCGGGAGAAATTATCTCGGTATCCTTGATTTTTGCGTCGGCGCACTCCCTAAGAGCCTTAATTCCGTGCATTTTTGTGTTTTTTATGCGTATATCGCGAGAATACCATATCGCGGCGCGGCAAAGCGGAGTCAGCTCCGAATCCTCTATCGTCAAACCGTCGTCGTGCCAAAACGGATATCTCAAATTGCAAAAAGTCCTCTTGACCGTGACGTTACGACACTCTTTGAGCGCGCTTTCGCCGTCGGCAGGTCCGTCAAAAGCGGAATCTTCCACGACTACGCCGTCGAGTCCGTACAGGGCGCGTTCTTCATCGAGTTTTGCGTTTTTTACGTATTCCATAATTGCTCCTTGTACCATAATTATACTCGGGCGAGGGCAATTAGTCAATCGTGCTTTCGGGAGAATTCTTTTTTGCCTTTCTTGCCTGAATGCGCGCGTTTAGCTTGTCGAAACCGCCTTTGCGGTCAATGAGGACAAGAGCAACGGTTACCGCCGCAAAGAGAGCTATCCCCGTGCCGAGGGTGACGGAAGCCAACGCTCCGTAGCTTAGTCCGCGCGTGGACGCAAATCCCGCGACAAGGTAGCCGATAAACGATATCGCCGCCACGATGGTTGCGTACGGCAATTGCGTGCGCACGTGGTCCAAGTGGTTGCACTGAGCCCCCGAGGATGACAAAATCGTCGTATCCGAAATAGGGCTGACGTGGTCGCCGTACACGGCTCCGGCAAGGACGGCGGAAACCGTGAGAAGCGTTGAGGGCGTAACGGCTGTGCCCATTACGGCGGTGGAAATCGGTATGAGTATGCCGAACGTCCCCCAGCTCGTGCCGGTAGCAAACGATATACCGCACGCGAGGAGGAAGAATACCGCCGGGATAACGCCGTAGCCCAAGCTTTCGGCATTGACTGTTTTTTCTACGTAACCCCTTGCGTCGAGGTAACCGCCGTTTGCGCCCATTATGCCGGAAAGCGTCCAGGCAAACGTCAAAATAAGTATGGCAGGCACCATCGATTTGAAGCCGTCGGTTAGGCTTAGCATCATTTCCTTAAACGGCAACGCGCGCGTTACGGCATAGAAAACAATCGTTATTACAAGAGCTATCGTCGAGCCCGTTGCGAGCGAAAGCCCCGCGTCGCAATTAGAAAACGATTCAAGCAAATTCGCAGATTGGGCAACCTTACCGAAGTGCCCGGTATCCGAATTGTAGAAGTAACCGGTATAAATCATACCGCCGACGCAACACAATATAAGCGTAACGATAGGTACCAATAAGTACATCACCTTGCCGTTTTTGTTGACGGAGTTCACGCTTTCTTCTACCGGAAGTTCGGTTTCCCCGGCAAGCAAGTCGCCCGTTTTTTCGGCAATGCGCTCGTTGCGCCCCATCTTGAAGAAATCTATCTTCAATAGGCAAAAAGTTATTATCATCACAAGGGTCAGTATGGCGTAGAGGTTAAACGGAATAGTCTTTATAAATACTATCAGCCCGTCGCCTTCGAGTTCCCCGGATACGGCAGCCGCCCAACTCGATATTGGTGCGATTATGCAAACCGGCGCGGCGGTAGCGTCTATGATGTAGGCAAGTTTGGCGCGTGAAACTCTGTGCTTATCCGTAATCGGGCGCATGACGTTGCCGACTGTCAGGCAATTGAAGTAGTCATCGACAAAAATCAGCATGCCGAGCGCGGAAGTTGCGAGCAACGCTCCGCGTTTTGTCTTGATTTTCTTTGTAGCCCACTCCCCGTAAGCCTTGCTTCCGCCGGACTTGGTCATAAGAGCTACAAGCATGCCGAGTACGACAAGAAAAACTATAATACTTACGTTTCCGCCGACTTTGTCTTGCATGACCACGAACAGCTCTCCCACCGCTTCCACGGGGTTGCCTTTGGCAAGGAACATCGCGCCCGTAAATATCCCTACGAACAAAGAAATGTAAACTTGCTTGGTGAACAGAGCCAATACAATTGCGATAATTGCCGGCACAAATGCCCAAATTGTTGCTTCCATATGCTTCTCCTTATAGGCAAACTACAAAAAAACCGCGATTCGCGGAGCCACAAATCACGGTAAAGCATATACGTAACCGGAAATTTGATAGCTCTCCACCCGAAGGTGACAGTTTACGAGATGTTATCTCGTACCCCAGCCGTAAACGCTTGGCGACGCTTACGCTTCGGCGGAAGTCCCTTTCGCACGCTCCGTTTTGCCTAAAAAAACGTGTTACTTATGGCTACCGCGCCTCTATCGATTAAATTGTACGGTTATATTAGCACGACTTAAACGCAATGTCAACGCATTTTAATCACTTTCTTTTTCGCTTGTTTTGGGCTTTGCCCCCAAAAAGCGGTAGAGCGTGCATTCGAGCTCGGAATTATAGAGCTTGCGCTTCTTGTCCGCTTTGCGCCCGAAGTATCTTTCAAACGCGCCGTAAGAAGTTATAACGTACGCGCTCCAATCGGGAAGAGCAACGAACATCTTGCCGAAATCTCTGTAAAGCTCCGTAAGTTCACTGCCTCCCGACAGCCGTTCGCCGTAAGGCGGATTAGTGATAATCACACCGCAAGGGTACTTGGAACTTACGGTGCGCATGTCCGCAACCTGCAAATGAATGAGGTCAAAGACTCCCGCGTTGCGCGCGTGGAAGGAAGCGAGTTTAATCGCGTCTTGGCTGATGTCGAATCCCGAAATGCGCAGTTTGGTATCCCGTTTTATGAGTTGTTCGGCTTCATCGCGAACGGTCTCGATTATCGAGGGAGCCGTCCGATAGCCCTCGAACGCGAACTTGCGTTTCAGTCCCGGGGCGGTATCGGTAGCGATGAGAGCGGCTTCTATCGGTATGGTGCCCGAGCCCGTGAACGGGTCGATGAGCGGTCTGTTGCCGTTCCATACGGAGAGTAGAATTATCGCGGCGGCAAGCGTTTCACGCAGGGGAGCCTCACCGACTTTGGTGCGGTATCCGCGTTTGTGCAGAGCCGAGCCCGATGTGTCCAGCGTAACGAGTACTTCGTCTCGGATGATGACGATTTCGATTTTGTATTCGGCGCCCGTTTCGTCGAGTCTGCCGCCCATAGCAACGACTATGGCTTTTTTGGTTATGCTTTGAATGCCGGACAGTGCGAAGAGTGCGCTTTTAATGCTTTTGGCGTTGACGACGACTTTTGCGTCGGCGTCGAGGATATTTGCCCACGGCATGGCGCGGATGCCGTCGAACAATTCGTCGAAAGTGGTCGCTTTGAATCTGCTTAGGTTGACAAAGACTCTGTTTGCCGTGCGCAAAAACATATTCGCGCGCGCCATGTCGATATAGCTTCCGCCAAACGAAATTCTGCCGTATTCCGCGCCGCTCGGCTCATAGCCGAGATCGATAAGCTCGCGCTTGGTCACAGCCTCCACGCCGCTTGCCGACGTAACGGACAACTCTAAATTACCGTCAAAAAAACTATCTTTCATCTAAATAAACAGCCCGTCGATGACGGGCTTGAAATTACCAATCAAGTGAAATTCTAAACGATAGGTTTTGGAATATCGCGTCGTTGATATTGAGGGTGGGTTGCTCGGGTTCGGGCTTTTTGATTTTCTTTTTGCGACGCCAGCCTGCGTAAAGAACGAGGTTTTTGGCAGGCATTTTTTCGATATCGCACAGTTCCGTGCACTTGGGGTCGTAGAACCAGCCCACAAAATCGTAGCCCTCGGCGGAGAGTACGGGGAGTTCAACCTTTTTGCCGCGAGTGATTTTTTTGGTTTCGAGCGGTTCGTTGGCTTCCACCACTTTGTTGAAGAATTCGATTTTGTATTTGCGTAGCGCAACGGAAAGCACGATGATAAGTACAACTATTATCGCAGCCAACGCGGCGCCGCCGTATATGTAATATCGTTTATCCAAACTTGAAAAATCTATACCGAGTAACATTTTGCCTCCTACATATTCACGAAAAGAGTTATTACGCTTGCAATCACGAGCGCGAGCGGCGCAAGAGAGATAAACAGCCCTCTGAGGAACTTGCGCCTGATGTATCTTTTGCGCATATCGTAGCCGGCAACGTAGGGAGTCGCGAGCTTGTCGCTTTTGGGAACGCGAGTGTTCTCGAAAGCTTTGGCAATGCCTATTTTTCTGCCGCGATAAGCATAAATATCGCTAGTGCCGCTATCGTATTTTTTGTAGAAGGGCGAGGGTTCGACGCCAAAATTCTTGCGGAGCACGGGCGGAACGTAACCGGCTTCTTCCGAAACGGTCGGACGCCCGGGGCGCAAAACGAGCTTGCGCTTTTGGTTCATACCGTTCAACCCGGTAATTTCGCCGTAATACTCGAAATAGTCGGCATAATCGACATAGATGTCGCCGCTACCGCTTGAGGAAGAGGTGCTTCTGTAAGCGTCCGAATAGACGCCGGAACCTTCCCCGAGCAGCCCTAAGCCACCGCCTTTACACAACTCACACGAACAATCAGTATTTGCCATATCCTTCTCCGCTTGGTATTACCCAAAAACAGTTATATATAATATAATATACCACCGTATACAACGTTTGTCAATACCTGAGATGAGATATGCATCGCGCGATGCGCAATGATATGCGCGCTGACGCGCGGTGATATACATCGCCTACGGCGACGGTAAAGGATAATTTAATTAGAAAAACCTGATATATACTTTTTTCGTTTCTATCTAACTTTACGGAGCCGATTTACTTTTGTTCAAGCGGTCCCCACCACTGAGAATGATATACATCGCTAACGCGACGGTGATATGCACGTCCCGATGGGACGCGGTGATATACACTGCCTGACGGCAGCGGTGATATACATCGCCGTTGGCGACGGTAAAGGATTCTTGAATTAAAAACCTAAGATATACTTTTTCCGTTTTTATCTAACTTTACGTAGTCAATTTACTCTTGTGTCTGCGGTCCCCACCCGCCCACCCTAAACGGAGAGTGAAGAGTGGAGTGTGAAGAGTGGAGAGTGAAGTGCTAAGTTTAAGAGAGTAAATTAGCTGTCTACTTGGGGATATCGAACTTAGGTCCCGTATACACTACTTCAAGCTTATAGCTTTCGTATTCCAGATTGAACAAGCCTCCGCCGGACTCTTGTTTATAGACGATTATGGCGGAAATGCGGTCGTAGCAAGTTTCAAAGGTGACGTATTTGCCGTCGAGCAAACTGTCTTTGCCGTTTTGCTCTTTGTAGCGCGCGAGGTAGGCTTCGCTCAGTTTGCATTTGATGGTCACAACGTGTCCTTTGCGTTGCACACCGCCTCCCGATACGCCGTCGTAAACGATGTCTTTTGCGGTTATGCCGTCAAGTTCGCCGAGTACGGTCGCAAGCGTGTACGGCGCGAATGCCTCGGATTTGACGTAATCTCGGGCAGTAACGCCCTCGGTAATCTTATAGTTTTTGTTTTGTCCGTTCGTGCCCATGGACTTGTCCCATTCCACAAGGCGCGTTACGCCGTCGGAGGAGTATCCGCAGTAGACTTCTTTGTTGACGGTATCGTTCTCGGATTCCGTCACCATCAGTTTGAGACCGCTGTAATCGTAGTCCGCGTCGCTGTTTTTGATGAAGTCGTAGTCGCGGTCAATGTCGCACAGTACGTTAACTTTGCGCATGACAACGTTGTTGCTGAGCCCCTCTCGCGGAGAAGAAACGGACTCCTTCCAATAGAAAATGTGCGCGTTGTCCGCGCTTAACGTGTTTTGCAAAGATTTGCGGAGGTTGTCGTAGCCGTCGGCTGCGGTTAGACTTGCGCAACCGAACAGCGAGCACGCGAAAACAACGACAAACACGAGGAGCATAAAAATCGACAGGAATTTCTTTTTCATTACTCGTTGCCTCCTTCCTCTTCTGCGCATGCCGCTTCGAGGACGGCGCCTTGCTCTTCCTGCGCGTTTTGCGCGGCGAGTCGCGCCTTTTCCTCCTTTTTGCGACGGCGAGCCAAAATGCGCGCCTGCTTTTCTTTGGAGAAACTCTCAAACCTCTTTTGGCGTTCCTCTTCCAATTCATTGCGCTTGCGTTCGCGCTCTTCCTGCTCTTTGAGGACGGCAAGACGTTCTTTCTCCGAAACCTCTTCGAGCGACTCTTCGTATTTTGCCACCATCTCCGGGTAGAACTTGCGGTTTTCGCTTTCGGCAAGGAATTCCATACCCGCGTAGTAGTAGCCGAACGCTTGGTTGTAGGCAAGCAACGCCTTCTCCGCAACGTCCAAAGCCTTGTCGCGCGCGATAATCTGCTTGCGGTCTTCGATGGGCATCGCGCGTGCGATTTCTACCTTTTCCATGCAATCGGTAGGAATGTTTGCCCCGTAACGCTTTTTGACGGCGGTAAGCATTTTGTTGAATTTGGCGCGCTCTTTCTTGTATACTTTTTGTAGCTTTAAGGATTCCTTATCTGAGCCTTCGAGAACCGAAACGCCCTCCAATTTGTCAAAATCGACGTCGAGCAGTTCTTCCGCGCGATAGGCGGACAGAGCCGAGTAAATCGATATTTTCAGAGCGTTTTCGGGGGTCAGGAATTTATTTTCTTCCGCGAGGTAGATTTCGTCGTAAGCCTCTTTGTTTTCGCGGAGGGTCTTTAATTCCGCGTAGTGTTTCTTTGCCTCTTTGACGGCGGCTTTGCGCGCGGATTTTTCTTCTTCCGTTCTCTTCGGAAGGGCGCGAGCAAAGCGTATAGCGGCGGCTCCCGCTTTCAAATCGGGAGTTGCGGCTCGGGCGATTTCTTCTATGCGACGTTGACCTTCGACGGTTTCGACTATCTGTTCGGGAGTGGCTACGCCGTTTGCGTAGTCGGCAAAAGCCGCCCTGCGGTGCAGAACGGTAATTATCATCATATGCTTTTCCCTCGACAGGCGATAGAAGAAGAACGGTATGAGGTTGAGCGTGGCTCCGGCGATGGAGAGAACGCACAGCATGTTGAACATGTTGTTGCGTACTTGCGGATCGTACAAAATATCGTAGTTCGTGGTTACGCCCATAGCCTCGTAGACGAACGGAATAACGAGTCCGGTTGCGAGCGTTATCGGCACCGTTATCGTGCCGGCGGCGCCCAAAATGAAGTCAACGCGTTTGCCGGTAAGGTACTGTTGATAGTCTTTGACTTCGGCGCCGAGAACGGGGTTATAGACGAGTTGCAATTGGTTAAACACGGTATTTGCGTACAGGCACACAAAGAACAAAAGCGGTACTTTGTACGTCAGGAGCATCAGGGCAACGCATAGGATGTTGCTGGCGTTGTGGAAGATGAGCACGCCTCTGTTGCCGAGCTTGCGCAGGAGAAGAGGCGTAATCAGCATGGCGATGGTGGAGCTTGTGCCGTAAATCAACGTCAGCGTGCCGTACTCAGCCATGTTTTGGGTGCCGTAGATATACATCCAGCCGAATATGACGGAAACGCCGGTTTCCAAAAATCCGATAATGGAAGCTATCGTGCGAATCCACCAATATTTATTCTTGTATACGGCGGAGATACTCTCCCAAAGCCCGACTTTTTGCACATAGGTTTTGCTGGTGATGACGCGTTCTTTGCAGCCTATCGCGGTAAACAGGCTCATGCCCACGCCGAGAATCGCGACTGCGGCAATTATGTATCTGTACGTATCGATATCCGTGTAGGTAAGTCCCGTCCAATCGAGGATATACGGTATGGCCGTGCCGTAGATGGTAGGCGCAAGCGAAGAAATGAGTATACTTATAGTCATAATCCGCGCGCGCTCGTCGCTGTTGTCGGAGAGGACGCTTCCGAGTTCGGAATAGGTATCCGTAAACAGCGGTTGCAGCATGGCAATAGCGAGGGAGAACACAAACACCCATATGAATTTATCCGTATACGTCATTCTGTCGAACGGCAGGAAGAGGAATATGAGCGACAACGCCACAAGCGGAAATCCCATCAACGCGATATACGGGCGGAATCTTCCGTAACGCGTGCGCGTGTTGTCAACCCATTTGCCTCTGAGCACGTAGAAAATGATGCCGATAAACGTCTGCGCGATGGACATATATTGCAAGTGTAGCGGTCTGATGCCTATCGTGGAGCCGAGCAGGGTGTTGCTTGCGGAAAGAGCCATGTATGCCAAAAGGTAAGTAACCATGTGCTGACCCATTCCGCCGAGCGCGTAATTCAAAATCTCCTTGTAGGGCACGGAATTGCCTTTTGCCGGACGATTCCAGTGCAGAACCACATCTTCGTATATCCCGGCGACCTTTGTTTTTATCGTATTTATAAATTTCATATCGTTCTCCGCGTGCGCGTAATAAGCCACACCTTATATAATACAACACCCGCCGACCAATTACAAGCACAAATTGAACCGCTTTGAAATCCGAAGAAAGCAAACGCGAGAGCCCTCCTTGACTTATGGCAAAGAACGAATTACAATATAGATATGAACGCGCAAGCAGAATTGGAAAAGTTAATATCGCGCAATGCAAAAGAGGGCAAGCGCCCCAAACTGTTGTTGCATTGCTGTTGCGCGCCGTGCGCGAGCTATTGCTTAGAGTATCTCACGCCGCATTTCGAGGTGACGGCGTTCTACGATAATCCGAACATCACCGACGAGGCGGAATACGACAAACGCCTTGCGGAGCTCAAACGCCTTGCCGAGGCGTTCGGCGTGAGCGTTGTAGACGGCGGATACGACGGGAAGAGTTTTTTTGAGGCGGTCAAGGGCTTGGAGTCGGAGCCCGAGCGCGGAGCGCGGTGCGCGGTTTGCTTCGGGATGCGACTCAAAGACGCTTTCATCCGAGCCGACGATTACGACTACTTTGCCACAACTTTGACGCTCAGCCCGTTGAAAAACGCCGACTTGATAAACGATATAGGTTCACGGCTGTCCGATAAATATCTGCCCACCGATTTCAAAAAGAAGGACGGCTATAAGCGCAGTATCGAGCTTTCAAAACGGTACGATTTGTACAGACAAAATTATTGCGGATGCGTGTTTTCTAAGAGAAAAGACGACAACAAAAAAGACTGCCCGGAATAGTTCCTACAGTCTTTTGGTGCCGTTAATCGGGGTCGAACCGATACGATGTTGCCACCGAGGGATTTTAAGTCCCTTGCGTCTGCCAATTCCGCCATAACGGCTTGCATGTTTGAGAATAGCACACTTTGCGTCGATAGTCAAGCGATATGTAATTATTTGCGACGTTCGCGTGTAGCTCCGCGTTTGCCTTTTATGGGCAAAATTGCCTTTGACGTGGCTTTCTTGTTGGGTTAAACTCTTGTAATTGCGCGCGTTTTATAGTATTATATAATGGTAAATACGGAGGTCCGCATGGAAGATAATGTAGAAGAAAGACTCGCGACTACCGAAGAGAGTCTGGTAGCGTATAACGACGATTCCAAAAAGCCCGTCCCAAAAGACAGCCCGGATTATATTCCCGTAAGCGAAAAGATTTTTTACGGCATAGGTTCTCTGATGGACGGCGGCGGCGTGGCGTTGATGTCATGCGTCATGCTCAAATATATGACGTCGCTCGGGATAGACGCGTGGATCGCGTCTACCATCATGATGGTAGCCAAGTTCTGGGACGCTATCACCGATCCCCTGATGGGATTTATAAGCGATAACACGCGTTCGCGTTACGGCAGACGTCGCCCGTACATGTTCGGCGGCGGTATTTGCCTGATACTCGGACTGTTCCTTTTGTTCGCGCCTATCAAAGAATGGGGCATGAACGTAAGCGGCATGATTGCATATCTCACGGTAATGTACATATTGTGGAATACGTTCTCTACCATTACGCAGGTGCCGTATTGCTCGATGGCAAGCGACATTTCGCCCTCGTTCCGTGAACGCAACAACGCCAATACCGTCAAACTCGTATTCAACGCCGTCAGTTCGGGCATTTCTTACGTGGTGCCGCTATTGCTCCTCGAAGCATACACTACGCCGGATACGTCGTTCTTGCCGGCGCTCAGCGCGGTACAGTTTTGGATAATAATTGCCTGCGTGTTCGGCTCGATGTTCGGCGGCGGACTGATACTTTGCAGTATCTTCGTCAAGGAACGCGTCAAGGACAACTCCCCCAAACAAAAGTTCAAGCTCAAAGACTTTTTGAACAACTACGCCGCGCCCATGCGCAACAAGTCTTTCCGCGCCCATCTCGTAATGTACGCCACGGCGTTTATGTGCATGGACATCATAAGCGCGCTTGCCGTATATTATGCTACGGACGTTTGGCACGGCAAAGAGCTGTTCGGCATGAATTTCTCTTCGATGTTCATCGTTGCGCCTCTCATGGTGGCGGCGGTGCTCGCATTCCCCCTCGTGCGTATCATCATGGACAAAAAAGACAAGGCGTTTGCCTTCCGCGCGGGGTTGCCGTTCTACATTCTGGGCGGCATAATGCTTGCCGTTATGGATCCCTCGTGGGCGCCTCCCGTCCTCGTGCCGATAGTGGCGTTTATCATGGGACTCGGCTTTGGCGGAGCGCAAATGATGCCTTGGATAATCTTCCCCGATACCGTTGACGTCGAGGAATTCGCAACAGGCAATCGTCCTACCGGCAGTTACTCCGGCATGATGACCCTTATCCGCAAAATCGCGGGCGCGCTCGGCGTTGGCATGGTCGGCTGGATCCTTACGCCCTTAGGCTACAAACCCAACGAAACGACGGGCGTGTACATCGCGCAAAGCGATGAAGTCTTGCTTGCCATCAGGTTGATGCTCGGCTTGTCGATAGCGGTATTTATCTCGATAGCGTTCCTCATGTCTTTCCGCTTCAAAGTCAACAACAAGAAGCTTGCGCGCATGCGTTACTTCATGGAAGCGCGTAAGAGCGGCATTTACGACAGTCTCTCCGCGGAGGAAAAGGCGGAAAACGACGCCCTCGTCGCGGAGCTTTACGGCAATATCAAACGTCCCGAATCGAGCGGACAAAAAGGAGAGTAGAAGTATGGTCAAACACATCGTCTTGTTTAAGCTCAAAAATCCGACTGCGGAAGAGGCGGAGAAAGCCAAATCCGTCCTCATGTCCATGGACGGCAACGTCCCGGAACTCAGATCGATAGAAGTCGGCGTTGACTTTTTGCATTCCGGCAGATCCTATGACGTCGCGCTCATCGTGACCGTTGACGACAAGGCAGCCTTGGAAAGCTACCAAAAGAACGAATATCACTGCTCCGTAGTCAAACCGCACATGCACGCGGTGCGCGAAGGTAGCGTTGCTATAGACTTTGAATTTTAGGAGTACGACATGGCTAATGAATTTCATACCGTAGACATATGCGGATACAAAACCGATCTTCCGATTATACCTATCGGCGACGTTAAAATATGCTTTTTCAATCTGCACGGAGCGCAGGAGCTTACCGAGCATTGCGGAAAAGAGCTTGCAAAGCTTGTCAAAGACGCCGACGTCATAATCACCGCCGAAAGCAAGGGCTTACAGCTTGCGCACGTCGTGGCGCGCGAACTCGGACATAAATACTATGCCGTGGCGCGTAAATCCAAAAAACTCTATATGCAGGACGGTATTTCGGTAACGGTTAAGTCCATCACCACTTCCGGCGAACAAACGTTGTATCTATCGAGGCACGACGTCAATCTCCTCAACGGCAAAAAGGTAGCCATAGTAGACGACGTTATCTCTACCGGCGGTAGTTTGCACGGCTTGGAAGCTCTCGTTGAAAAGGCCGGCGGTACCGTCATCAAGCGCGCGTTCGTTCTTGCCGAGGGCGACGCGGACGAAAGACCCAACGTAGAATATCTTGCGACTATTCCCATCATCAAGGATTAACCGTTCTAAACCGAAAGGATGTTGGAAATCAAAGTAATCGCTTCCGGGAGCAAGGGCAACGCCGTCCTCGTGTCTTCCGGCAAGAACAAAATACTCATAGATTGCGGTGTGTGCATTCGTAAGCTTACCGAGGGGCTGACGTCCGCGAATACGACGTGGAACAACGTAAAAGCCATACTCGTTACGCACGAGCACGACGACCACATCAAAAGTTGCGCCGTGGTGCAGGATAATTACGCCGTGCCGGTATTTACCAACGCCGATACCATGTCGGAGATTAAGAGAAAAACAGGCATGAAGGGCGGTTACTACTTCGAGGGAACCGCGCCGTTTACCGTTGCCGGGATGGAGGTAAGACCGTTCAAAATATCGCACGACGCCGTATATCCCGTGGGGTACTCGATATCCGACGGAGAATCGCGCTTCGTATACGCGACGGATCTCGGATACTTTTCGCAAACGGTGCTTGACGCCGTCAAAGGCGCGGACGCGGTGCTGATAGAAGCAAATCACGACGTAAGCATGTTGCTAAACGGCAAATATCCGCCGTTCTTGAAGCAACGCATACTCGGCGAGCGCGGACATCTGTCCAACGAGGCGTGTGGCAAAGCAATCATTGAAATTATGGAATCGGGTACCAAAAACTTCATTTTGGGACACATAAGCGAGCAAAACAACACATACGACCTTGCGCGCGAAAGCGTAACCGAAATACTTGCGAGCGCGGGAGCGACAGAGAACAAAGACTACTCCGTATGGGTAGCAACGCAGAGCGGACTGACGGAAGTAATATGCGCAAAGTAGACAAAACCCTAAGCTTAAAGCCGCGTGACGGCGCGATAACGTATCTTGTGTCGCTGGCAGTCGCGTTGATTATATCGGCGTTGTCGGCGCTCATAGAGGACGCCAACGCGCGGATTTATCTAAGCTACCTTGCGTCGCAAATAGCCTTTATATCGATAGGCGGCGCGATGCTTTTTGTCAAGAGGGCGTCGTTTACGGCTATCGTTCCGCTACGCAAAATCAATATCGCGGGATTACTTCTCGTTATACCCGTCACGATAGGCGTGTTCATGCAAAACACGCTTATAGCCACGGCGTTTTCGTGGTTACTCGACGTCATGGGCGTGGAAGCGGAGGTCACAGTGCCGGAGGTAAACGGCGTGGGCGGAATATTGCTCGTCACGCTGGTGATATGCGTATTGCCGGCGATAGGCGAGGAATTTATGTTCCGCGGTATCATGCTTACAAGCTTGGAAGGCTCGGGCGTAGGCAAAGCGATATGGCTTTCGGCGATAGTGTTTGCGCTGTCGCACTTCAATCCGGCGCAAATCGTACATCAATTTTTGCTCGGAGCCATACTTGCGTATATCACCGTGGCTACGGGAAATATAATCTATGCTTGCGCCGTCCACTTCCTGAATAACGTCATGGCGTTGTTCATGGGCAACTTGATACCGGCGTACAACAACCTTGCTACCGTCGGCGCGAAAAACGCGTTGATTATGGCGGCAATGTGCGTTGTCGGCGCGATGATACTGTATCCTTCGATATACGCGCTCGTCAGGGTCGCCGGCAAAGATAAATACAGAGGCAAAGGCGGATACAAACTTCCGCTTGCGGAAAAGAGCGTCGCGGAGCAAGACGAACGCAAAAAGCCCGATTTCGTATTCGTGGGATTTATGATATTCCTCGTGGCGATGAGCGTGCTTTCGGCGGTAACGTCTTGGGTTCCGAAACAATAGGAGGCAATATGAATAAGACGTTTAAGATGTCGGGAATCTTTCTGTTTACCGTGGTAAGCTTACAGGTAGTCAGAATCGTATTCGGCTTTATAGATTTGGGCGACAACATCACCAATTGGTTGTTCTCCGTAATCTTCCAAGGCTTGTTTATGGGCTTATTCCCCTATTTGATGTACAAAAGGTTCGTGGCTAACGACAACGCGCAATACCGCAAAGACTTCCGCGTAAACGCCAAGCTTCCGGCAGCCGCCTACGGTTTGGCAATAGCCATAGGGCTACTCAATTACGTCATCAATATGGGCACGTCCTCGCTATGGTATATTCTGATGAATCTTGCGGGATTTACCTATACTTCGGGTACCGGCACGCTGTACACGTCGCCGGAAGTGCTCGTCATGGAGATTATCACGACGGCGCTGATGCCGGCGATATTCGAGGAGCTTACCGATCGCGGTTTGTTGCTCGGCGCGTTGGAAGACGTCAAGAGCGACAAGCTCAAAGTGTTCATAGTCGGCTTATTCTTCGGCGCATGTCACCAAAACGCGCCTCAGTTCGGACCTACGATGGTTGCCGGCATGATTATGGGATACCTGTGCGTCAAGAGTAGATCGATATTCCCGGGCGCGATAGTCCACTTCCTGAATAACTTCCTGATAGTCATGGGCGAGTACCTTTCACAGCGGGGCGGTAGTTTGGGCGCGATATACGAGGCAATCAACGGATTCTTCTACCAATCTTGGATAGTGCTCATCATTGCCGTTGCGGTGGCGATATGGCTGATTGTACTGTGTATGCGCAAGTTCAAGAGGGTCACCGTTGACGCGCGCAACAGATTCGAACCTTGCATAGAGGACGCGCGCGGCGGTATCGACGCGGTGAATTCGGGCGATATATACAGCATTTACGGCTATCCCGCAGGCGTTCGCGCCGGAAAAAAGGGCGGTAAGGTTGCCTTAACCGTAAGCGCCAAGGCAAAGGCAAGCGATTACGTCTTCCTCGTGCTTGCGTTCTTATCGGCATTCGCGGTTACGGCGATGACGTTCGTTTGGGGTCTTCTCAGGTGATAACGCTACGCATAGTCGCGGTAGGCAAACTCAAAGAAAAATTTTGGGTTGACGCCGTTAACGAGTACAAAAAGCGCATTTCCAAGTACGCCGATTTAGAGATAATCGAGTGCGCAGAGGGGCGCGACGAGGGCATTGCCGAACGGCTCGCAAAGCAAGAAGAGCGCGGTATTCTCGATAAGTCCGAAGGGTACGTCGTGCTTACCGCAATAGACGGCGAGCAAATCACAAGCGAGGGGCTTGCCGAACTCATAGAAAAAAACAGCGTCAACGGCGTAAGTACGTTCACGTTCGTCATAGGCGGATCGAGGGGAGTGTCCGAAGCCGTCAAAAAGCGCGCGGACAAAAAAATAAGTTTCGGGCGCGTGACGTATCCGCACCAACTCATGCGCGTAATACTTGCAGAGCAACTCTACCGCGCGATGAGTATTATCAACAAAACCGCTTACCACAAATAACATCCGCGCATATTATGATATATGCGATACGGAACGTACCTTAGGAAATGCCGAGCAACCGGCGCAAGAATAGCAGTCATAGGCAGAACGCTTTCGGGCTACCCGATATTGCTTTTGCATAAGGGCGGAGCGTCCGAAACGCTGATTGTCGGCGGAGTCCACGCGCGCGAATACGTCACGGGGTATCTGTTGCTCGATATGATTGCCGAGTACGTCGGCGCGAACGGCGTGGACGTGGTGCCGATACTTAACATAGACGGCGCAATCCTTGCCGAGGACGGCTTGGATAGCCTAAGGCTCAAAGAAGACGACGCGCGCAAGTTAGTGGCGATTAACGGCGGCAGTCGCGATTTTCGTTTGTGGAAGGCAAACGCAAGAGGCGTGGACCTTAACCTTAACTTTGACGCGAAGTGGGGCAAAGGGAAAGGCAATCTCTTCCGCCCCGCGCCGAGCGGATACGTAGGGGAAAGCCCGTTGAGCGAACTCGAAACGCAAGCGATATACAAAGTGATGCGTGGCGGAAACTACGCCTTGGTCGTTGCCTACCACAGCAAAGGCGAAGAAGTCTATTGGGGCTTTGACGGCAACTTCGGATATAGGGAAGAGGCGGAAAGGATAGCAAAAAGGCTCAACTATACCCTCAAAACGACTCCCGAATCTACAGGCGGACTCAAAGACGCATTCGTCCGGGACACCGGGCGACTCGGAGTAACGGTAGAAGTCGGGAAGGACGCGTATCCCCATCCGTATCCCATGGAAAAATACCGAGAGCTATACGATATACACAGAGGAGGCGTGGCGTTCTATACCGAACTCGCGAACGATTTATGGACAAAGTACAATACATGAAGCTTGCCCTTAAACAAGCGAAAAAAGCGGGGGAAGAGGACGAAGTCCCGGTAGGGGCGGTAATCGTCAAGGACGGCAAAGTAATAGCCTACGGCAGAAACCGCAAGGAGAAAAAGGGCTCCGCGACACGGCACGCCGAGATAGAAGCAATAGAAAAAGCCACCAAAAAAGTGGGTAACTGGTGGCTCGAAGACTGCGACATGTACGTAACTTTGGAGCCCTGCGCGATGTGCGCGGGCGCGCTCATAAATTCACGGTTACGGTGCCTGTATTTCGGAGCGTGGGATGCCAAAAGCGGTTGTTGCGGTTCATTATACAACTTACCCGAAGACAAGAGATTCAACCATAGACTTACGGTAG
This sequence comes from Ruminococcus bicirculans (ex Wegman et al. 2014), assembly GCA_963642145.1. Taxonomy (GTDB): domain Bacteria; phylum Bacillota; class Clostridia; order Christensenellales; family DTU072; genus Stercoripulliclostridium_A. The sequence goes on along the minus strand of CAVIFU010000014.1, from coordinate 5,253 downwards.
AGGGCGGCGTCATGCGTGAAGAATGCGCCCGAGTTTTGACGGAATATTTCAAAGAAAAGAGGCACAAATGTTAGTAATAGTAGGGCTCGGCAATCCCGGCAAAGAATACGAAAACACCTTCCACAACATGGGGTTCCGCGCGGTGGACGCGCTTGCGGACAAGCTCGGCAAAAGTCTGAAAAAGGTGGAATGCAATTCGCTTACGGTGACATTTTCGCGTCAAGGGGAAAAGGTAGTGCTCGCTAAGCCGTTGACTTATATGAATCTCAGCGGAGAGGCAGTCAAGAGTCTTTTGGCAAAGTACAAGGCAACGCCGAAGGATCTCATCGTCATCTATGACGACATCGACATCCCGAGGCACACTTTGCGCGCGCGCGGTAGCGGTTCGGCAGGTACCCACAACGGCATGAAGAGCATAGTCAACTTGTTGGGCACGACGGAATTCAAGCGTATCCGCGTGGGTATAGGCAGGAAGGAAGGCGACCTTGCAGACTACGTGCTGTCCGAGGTTCCTTCGGCGGAACGCGAAGCGTTTGCAAACGACTACGCGCGCATTGCCGAAGCTCTCGAAGTCTACATGAAGGACAATGACTTTGAAGAAGTCATGCGCAAATTGAATTTTTGTTAAGTCTCTCTTGCGCGCGTAGCGCGCCTATTGTATAATAGTAACCGTAAGCGCAAAGCGCATAACGGAGGTAATCATGGCACAACGCACACCACTTTACGATAAGCACGTCAAATACGGCGGCGTGATGGTAGATTTTGCGGGATTCGAACTTCCCGTACGTTATCCCCAAGGCATAATCGCCGAGCACAAGACCGTTCGCAACGGCGTAGGCATGTTCGACGTTTCGCATATGGGAGAAATAATTTTCCGCGGAAAGGGCGCGGTCGGCGCACTCGAACATATTTTGACCAACAAGTTCGCCGATATGTATTACGGACAGGTGCGTTATTCGCTCATGCTCAACAATGAGGGAGGAGAGGTCGACGACGTCCTTGTCTACAGAATTTCGGAGGAGAAATTCCTCGTCGTCGTCAACGCGAGCAACAAAGATAAAGATTACGCTTGGATGCGCGACAACATCTCGGGTTACGACGTCGATTGCGAGGACATTTCCGCCGACGTCGCGCAAATAGCTTTGCAAGGACCTCTTGCGGAAAACGTTATCAAAAAACTTGTGGCGGAAGAGGATATTCCCGTCAAGTACTATTCATTCAAAGTCGGAGTCAAAGTCGGCGACGTCGAAAGCCTTGTTTCCCGTACCGGTTACACCGGGGAGAAGGGTTACGAGATATATTGTAGCCCTGATAAGGCAGGCGAACTCTTTGAAAGTTTGATGGAGGCGGGCGCGGAATTCGGCTTGATACCCTGCGGTTTGGGCGCGCGCGATACTCTCCGTATGGAAGCCGGGATGCCGCTCTACGGACACGAACTCAGGGACGATTATCTTGCAACGGAAGTAGGACTCGATTTCGGCATCAAGAAGGATAAACCGGAGTTTATCGGCAAAGAGGCAATTCTCACCAAGCCCAAACGGTATTCGCGTATAGGCGTCAAAGTCGCCGACAGAGGCATCGTGCGCGAGCACACCCCGATCTATGACGAGGACGGCAACCTTGTAGGCGAAGCGACTTCCGGCACGATGAGCCCGACTCTCGGCATAGCCGTTGCCATGGCGCGCGTACTCGATACCGCTACCGGCACGCTGTACGCCGACGTCAGAGGCAAAAAACTCAGACTCGAAAGGGTGGCTTTACCCTTTTATTCACCAAAAAAATAACACCAAGAGAGGTATAAGATGAAGACTTTATTTGCAAAAACTCACGAATGGGCTAAAATCGACGGCGACGTTGCCGAAATAGGCATAACCGATTACGCGCAAAGCGAACTCGGCGATATCGTATACGTTTCCTTGCCGGAAGTCGGCTACGAAGTTGAGGCGGGCGACGACCTCTGCGAAGTGGAAAGCGTCAAGACCGCAAGCGCGCTCTACGCGCCCGTAAGCGGCAAGGTCATTGAAGTCAATACCGCGCTCGAAGACGCTCCCGAACTCATCAACCAAGACGCCATGAATGCCTGGATTTGCAAAATCCAAGTCAGCGGCGTAGCCGAAGACCTCATGGATGAGGAAGCCTACAAAGCCACCCTGTAATAATTATGTCCGACTACATTCCCAATACAGAAAAAGAACGCGCGGAGATGCTTGCCTACATAGGCGTCAACTCCGTCGACGAGCTATACAAAGACGTCCCGAGCGACTTAAAACTTGCGTCTTTGGATTTGCCGAACGGGTGCTCTTCGCAGGAAACGGAAGAGAAATTTGTATCGATAGGCAAAAAGAACCGCGTCTATGCGCACATTTTGCGCGGCGCCGGCGCCTACGACCACTACATTCCGCCCGTTGTCAAGGCTATAACGAGCCTTCCGCAATTCGTAACGGCGTATACGCCTTACCAAGCAGAGCTTTCGCAAGGCGTGTTGCGTTCCATATTCGAGTATCAGAGCTATATTTGCGCGCTTACCGGTATGGACGTGTCCAACGCCGGCGTTTACAACGGCGCGACAGCCGCCGCAGAAGCCGTGATAATGACCAAGGAACGCAACAAAAACAAACTCATAGTAGCCAACGCCATACGTCCCGACACCCTTGCCGTACTCAATACGTATCTACCGTCTAAAGATATAGAAATCGTAGTTGCGGATACCCAAAACGGCAAAGCGAGTGCCCAAACAATACAAAATCTGATGGGCGACGACGTTTGCGCGGTATACCTCGAACAGCCCTCGTACTTTGGGGACATAGAGGATGTTACGGCAATAGCCGATATAGCGCACGGCGCAAAAGCCAAGCTCATCACGGGCGTGAATCCCGTAAGCCTTGCGTTGCTTGCTACCCCCGGGGAATCGGGCGCGGATATAGTCGTAGGCGACGCGCAACCGTTCGGCATGAGTTTGTCTTTCGGCGGACCGTACCTCGGATTCATGGCTTGCAAAGAGAAGGAAATGCGCAAAATACCGGGAAGGATCGTCGGGAGAACCACCGACCGCGAGGGCAGGGAGTGCTATGTGCTTACCCTTCAACCGCGCGAACAGCACATCAAGAGGGAGCGCGCGCTGAGTAACATTTGCTCTAACCAAGCGCTGTGCTCGCTGACAGCCACCGTCTATTTGGGCGCGATGGGCAAGAACGGACTCAAAGAGGTTGCCGAGGCTTGCGTTTCCTACGCGCACTACGCAAAGGACAAATTCGAGGCTGTCGGGCTGAAAGGAGCAAACGAAGGCGAATTTTTCCATGAATTCGTCACGATATCCGAGGGCAATTCCTCGAAGATAAACGAGGCTTTGGACAAAGAAGACATATTGGGCGGACTGCCTCTCGATGAAGACAGGATTCTCTGGTGCTTTACCGAAAAATGCGACAAAGCCCTCATCGACCGCGTTGCGGAAATCATAGGAGGCGTAATATGCTAAACGAACTCGATCTCATTTTCGATAGATCCGTTGAAGGCGTAAGGTGCGCCACCATCAGAGAACCCGACGTTCCGAAATACGAACTCAATTGCCAAAAGCGGAGCGATCTCCCCATGCCGGAAGTAAGCGAAGTGGAGCTCGTGAGGCACTACACGTTGCTTGCGCGCAACTCGTTCGGCGTAGACGACGGATTCTATCCGCTCGGCTCGTGCACGATGAAATATAATCCCAAACTCAACGAAGAGGTAGCCCGAATGGGCTGTTTCACGGGAGTGCACCCGTTGCAACCCGAGAGTACGGCGCAAGGCTCGTTAGAGGTGATGTATGAGCTGGAAGAGGCGTTAAAAGCCATTACCGGCATGGACGCCGTAACGCTCGAACCGTGCGCCGGAGCTCACGGCGAGTATACCGGACTCAAAATCATACGCGCATATCACATCTCGCGCGGTGACGGCAAGCGCAACAAGATAATCGTCCCCGACAGCGCGCACGGCACCAATCCCGCAAGCGCGGCTCTTGCCGGTTGCGAGGTAATCAATATTCCGTCCGACGCGGACAAGGGAGTTGACCTCGACGCTTTGCGCAAAGCCGTAGGCGAAGATACTTGCGCGCTCATGCTTACCAACCCCACCACGCTCGGATTGTTCGAGAAGAACATCAAGGAAATATCCGAAATCGTCCACAACGCAGGCGGACTCCTATACTATGACGGAGCCAACCTCAACGCCGTGATGGGCGTTGTGCGCCCCGGCGACATGGGCTTTGACGTTGTCCACCTCAATTTGCACAAGACGTTCTCCACACCGCACGGCGGAGGCGGTCCCGGCTCGGGTCCCGTCGGATGCAAAAAAGCGCTCGGTGAGTTCCTCCCCGGCTGTCGCGCCGTCAAGGAAAACGGCAGTTACGCGCTACGCAAGAACGCCTCTTCCATCGGAAAAGTCAGCGCGTTCTACGGTAATTTCGGCGTATACATCAAAGCATACGCGTATATCGTCGCGCTCGGCAGAGAGGGCGTCAAGGCGTCTGCCGAAGGCGCCGTACTCAATGCCAACTACCTAAAGGCTAAGCTAAAAGACGCTTTCCCGAGCGAAGAGAACCGCTACTGCATGCACGAGTTTGTCGCAAGCATGCAAAAGCTCAAAGACGAAACGGGCGTTACCGCCATGGACGTTGCCAAAGCGATGATTGACCATGGCATCCATCCGCCGACGATGTACTTCCCGAGTATCGTCCACGAGGCGTTGATGTTCGAGCCCACGGAAACGGAAAGCAAAGCGACTCTCGACAAAGCCGCCGACATCCTTAACGGCATTGTCAAGTCCGCCTACGAAAACCCCGAAGCCCTGCATACCGCACCGCATAACGCCGTTATCGGAAGACCGGATGACGTTAGAGCTGCTCGTTTCCCTATCCTACGTAAGGATTCTTAAATTAAAATACCTAATGTATGCTTTTTTCGGCTTTGTAAGACTTTACGGAGCCGATTTTCTTTTGTTCAAGCGGTCCCCACCACTGAGAATGATATACATCGCTAACGCGACGGTGATATGCACGTCCCGATGGGACGCGGTGATATACACTGCCTGACGGCAGCGGTGATATACATCGCCGTTGGCGACGGTAAAGGATTCTTGAATTAAAAACCTAAGATATACTTTTTCCGTTTTTATCTAACTTTACGTAGTCAATTTACTCTTGTGTCTGCGGTCCCCGCCCACCATTAAGAATGATATACATCGCTAACGCGACGGTGATATGCACGTCCCGATGGGACGCGG
>CAVIFU010000013.1:0-37488 GCA_963642145.1 Ruminococcus bicirculans (ex Wegman et al. 2014) | reverse complement strand
GCCGCATTTATGCGGTTGGGTGCGCAAGTTTGTAGCCCGAAGGGCTCAAACCTGACGGAGCCGTTCGCTACCGTACGGAGTAAATAAAGTCGTGCAACTGCTTGGTTTCGGCATAAAACCGAGCGGTTGAATGAAATACCAGTCGACATAATACTTAAGAATTTCGGATTGTTTACCAAAAATATTAAGTGCATAAGCATGTTTGTGCTTGCCTCACCGGATAACAGTATGCTATAATACGCTTAATAAAAGTGGTAAACATTCCAAATAAACTAAATCGAGGTGCTTAAAATGGAGATAAAAAGAGATAAATACCTAAAAATGCTTCAAATAAGACGTCATAACGGTTTTGTAAAAGTTATCACCGGCATCAGAAGGTGCGGTAAATCATATCTTATGAACGAAATCTTCTACGAAAAATTGAAAGAAGACGGCGTAAACGACGAGCATATCATTAAATTTGCATTTGATTCCGCTGAAGATTTATTGCTTATCGGAGAAGATTTACAGGAGCTTGTTTCCAATAAAAAGAAAGTGGATCCGAAGAAATTTATGGCATACGTTTCGCAAAGAATGACCGACAACGATATGTACTACCTTCTACTCGATGAGGTGCAAAATCTTGATTGTTTCGAGGCTGTTCTGAACGGATATCTACGCAAAAAAAATACGGATTTATATGTAACCGGCAGTAACTCAAAATTTCTGTCAAGCGATGTATTGACCGAGTTTGCCGGCAGAGGTGACGAAATACATGTTTTGCCGTTGTCTTTTTCGGAGTTTTATGCCAATTATGAGGACGGACTCGACTACGCTTTCGACGATTATATAGTTTACGGCGGCTTGCCGGCGGTTGCTTTAATGAAAACTCCGGAACAGAAATCAAGTTACCTTAAAACTCAACTTGAGAATGTTTATCTTAGAGATATAGTCGAACGACATAACCTCAACTCGGACGAAAATATCGGCGAACTGCTTGATATCATTGCGTCGGGAATTTCTTCTTTGACCAATCCGACGAAACTTGCAAACACTTTCAAAAGCGTTAAAAATTCGTCGTTAAGCGCGTTTACTATCGATCACTATATTACCTACATGCAACAAGCGTTTATACTTTCAAAAGTAAACAGATACGACGTAAAGGGCAAAAAATATATCAGTACGCCATATAAAATATATTTCGAGGACGTCGGCTTGCGCAATGCAAGACTTGATTTCAGACAGATAGAAGAAACGCATCTGACGGAAAATATAATTTACAACGAGTTACGTTATCGCGGATATAACGTTGACGTCGGCGTTGTAGATACGAGAGAAAACGTTGGCGGTTCATCGGAAAGACGTCAACTTGAAATTGACTTTGTCGCAAATCAAGGCAATAAACGTTATTATATTCAATCGGCTTACGATATTCCGAATGAAGATAAAATGAAACAAGAAACCAAATCGTTTGACAAAACCAACGATTCCTTCAAAAAAATAATCGTTGTCGGCAAAAGCATGAAACCGCGCCGCAACGAAAAAGGTTATCTGATTGTCGGAGTAAAAGAGTTTTTGTTAGACCCGAATAGTCTTGAACTATAATTTTCGATTTTATTTTGTTTGCATGCGATATTTCGGAACTTATAAGCCGAAAGATGCGATACAAGCGTAGTGTATAAAAGATAAATCGAGTGAGACTGCCACGCGTGGCAAAAAATATGTTATGTATTGATTTTGCTCTGCGGTAGTGGTACAATATAAATATGAAAAAGGCAGTTAAAACAACTTTGAAAGTAATAGCAAGCATACTCATAGTAGTAGTGCTTGTGGTTTTGGGATATGTGGGATACGTGGTATTCTCCTATTCGCGCATAGAGGATAACTTGGCGTTAACTCCTGCCGGCAACGCTTCCGCAAGCAGTGCCGAGATTGGCAAAGAATACACTATAGTTACCCAAAATATGGGATTCGGTGCCTATACCGCGGACTTTACCTTCTTTATGGACGGAGGCAAAGAGTCAAGGGCAAAGAGCGCGGACAGCGTCAAAACTTGCATAAACCTCGGCGCGACCACCGTAAAAAACTACAACCCGGATTTTGTGTTTTTCCAAGAAGTAGACACGGATTCCACGCGTAGCTACCATATAGACGAGCGCGAGCTGATAGCGCCGTACTTTACGGATTACGACTCGGTGTTTGCCGTCAACTACCATTCGGCGTACCTCTTTTACCCGATATTCGAGCCGCACGGCAAGTCCAACAGCGGTATGCTGACGTACAGCAACGTAAAGATTACTTCTTCAACGCGTAGGAGCTTGCCGATATCCACCGGGATGTCCAAGTTCTTGGATCTTGACCGTTGTTACACCGTAACGCGCGTGCCTACGGAGAACGGCAAAGAACTCGTGCTTTTCAACGTGCATCTATCGGCGTACGGCGGTTCCGACGAGATACGCTCGGCGCAGATGAACATGTTGCTCGGCGAGATGAATTCCGAGTACGATAAAGGCAATTACGTCGTTTGCGGAGGCGACTTCAACCACGACTTTACCGGCAATTCCACGCAATTGCTTAACGGCGGCGGTAATGTCGATTTCGGCTGGGCGCAACCGTTCCCGATAGAACTTTTGGACACGTATCAAGGCTTGACACGTGCGGATAAGTATGACGGAGACGTTCTCAACCCCACCTGCCGTAATTGCGACGAACCGTACAAAGAGGGCAATTTCACGATAATCGTAGACGGGTTCCTCGTCGGCAAAAACGTGGAAGTCACAAGCCTCCAAAACATAAAAACGGGATTTACCTACTCCGATCACAGCCCGGTCGTAATGAAATTTATCCTCAAATAACTTATCCGAGGCTACAAAAACGATTGATTAAAGCGAGACTTTGCTTATTTTAGCGGAGTTTCGCTTTTTCGTTTTGTACGCCGTAGAAGAATGAATTTTCGGAAGATTTATCGTAATTCATATTAGGCTCGGATAATTTTTGTTTATAGACGCAATTCTTTGACTATTGATAACTTTTGCGGTATAATATCTCGGAATTGAATATTGTTCATGGAGGAGTTATATGCTAACTGCCAAAGAATTAAGGAAAAAATATCTTGAGTTTTTCAAAGAGCGCGGACACGCCGTTATTCCGAGTGCGTCGCTTATACCCGATAACGATCCGACGGTATTGTTCACCACTGCCGGGATGCACCCCCTCGTGCCGTACCTTTTGGGCGCAAAGCACCCCGCGGGTCATCGTCTGACAGACGTGCAAAAATGCGTGCGCACAGGCGACATCGATGAAGTCGGCGACGCAACCCACTGCACGTTCTTCGAAATGCTCGGCAACTGGTCTCTCGGCGACTACTTCAAATACGAAAGCATCGGCTGGTCTTACGAGTTCCTTACCAAAGAGCTCGGCATTGCTCCCGAGAAGTTGGCAGTTTCGGTATTCGCAGGCGATGACGATTGCCCCCGCGACGAAGTCAGCGCAAACCGCTGGGCGGAACTCGGTATTTCTCGCGACAGAATATTCTATCTTCCCAAGAAAAACAATTGGTGGATAGCGGGCGCTACCGGTCCTTGCGGTTCCGACACCGAGATATTCATCGTGCGCGACGTACCCGATTGCTCGCCCGAGTGCTCTCCCGCTTGCGATTGCGGTAAATATGTGGAAATTTGGAACAATGTATTCATGGAGTTCTACAAGAACGCCGACGGCACATATTCTCCCCTCAGCCAACGCAACGTAGATACCGGCATGGGGCTCGAGAGAACCATAGCCATGCTCAACGGCTATGATTCCGTATACGAAACCGACGTCTTCAAGCCCGTTATGGATCTACTCAAAGAAGTCAGCGGCAAAGAGGCGGTAGGAGCCGATCTGAAAGCCATGCGCGTAATAGCCGACCATATCCGCACCGCAACGTTCATGCTCGGCGACGAGAAGGGAGTTGTTCCCTCCAACGTTGACCAAGGTTACATCCTGAGGAGGCTTATCCGTCGCGCGGTAAGGTATGCAAGACTTTTGGAAATCGCGCCCGAAACGCTTATCGATTGCGCCAAGGCGTACATCGATATCTACGCCGACGTCTATACGGAGCTCCAAATCAATTCGGAGAAGATTATTACCGAACTCGACAAGGAAATCAAAAAATTCGATACCACCCTTCAACAAGGGCTGAAAGAATTCGAGAAGCTCCTCAAATATATCCAAAACAACCGCATGAGCGGCAAAGCGGCTTTCCGTCTGTACGACACATTCGGATTCCCCATCGAAATGACCTTGGAACTTGCCAAGGACAACGGGATAGAGGTAGACTTGGAAGGCTACGAGAAGTGCTACAACGAGCATCAACAAAAATCCAAAGCCGGCGCCGAACAGAAGTTCAAGGGCGGTTTGGCGGATAGCAGCGAAGCTACGACGCACCTCCACACCGCAACGCACCTCTTGCTTGCCTCGTTGCGCAGAGTGCTCAACGACCCGACAATCATGCAAAAGGGCTCCAACATCACGCCCGAAAGACTCCGCGTAGACTTTAACTTCGACCGTCCTCTGACTCCTGACGAGCTCAAAGCGGTAGAAGCGGAAGTCAACCGCGCCATTAACGCCAAAGTGGACGTCACTTGTGAAGAAATGAGCGTGGACGACGCGCGTAAGAGCGGCGCGATAGGCGTATTCGGCGATCGTTACGGCGACGTTGTCAAAGTCTACACCATGGGCGAATTCAGCAAAGAAATTTGCGGCGGACCTCACGCGAACAATACCGGCGACCTCGGCAAATTCGAGATCGTCAAAGAGCAAAGCTCTTCCGCAGGCGTCAGAAGAATCAAGGCAATCCTTGTTAAATAGTCGACGTAAGCATGCGGCATTCAAACGTAATTAAAAACGAGGCGAGGTAGTCGCCTCGTTTTTTATCGGCAAAATCAGACGGTACGAAAGGTAAGAAAAAACAACTTTTTATCAAAATTTTACTCTGCCGATATAACTAAATTATTCCATTAAATTGACAAAAACGCTCATCTTGCTATATCATAATTAAAATGATGCTGTATTGTATCAAAATCGCTCAGAGCGGCTTGCGTTTGAGCCTGAGAATGTCGGAAGCGCAAGACGGTCACAAAGGAGACTATGAAGCGAAAAAAATACTTTGTACATTGCGTTATTTTGGCGATTATGTTGTGCTTCGTTTGCGCGGGAGCGCTTGTTTCCTGTTCTCGTGACGAAGTCGAATCGATTTCCGTGCACGGACCGAGCGAGATTCTCGTCGGCAATTTCGACTATTCCGATTTTACGGTTGAAGCTGTCTCCAAAGCCGGGAACAAAACGGAAGTTCCTCTCGAGAAGAATATGCTTTCGAGCGAGGACAACATAAAATTTTTTACAAGCGGCACGCATACGCTTACCGCGACGTACAGCAAAAAGACATGTGAGTTTACGCTCAAAGTCTGTTTGTATGAATTTGAAGATTTGCATTTCGCGAATTCCGTTATCGATGAAAGTACCGGAGAAAGCGTAATAAGCGCCGTTTACACCGGCAAAAGCGTTACCGCAGAAGTTTTTGATAATTATCCCGAAGGCACCGTCGTTTACTACAGAAACGGTAACTCGTTTGTCAATGCCGGCAGTTATGAAGTAACCGCCATCGTCTCGCGTAAGGACTACGTCACGAAGACGCTCACCGCGACGGTGAAAATTGCCAAGGCGAAATATGATATGTCTGCCGTTGAGTTTGTCGGCGACAGCGTCGTGTATGACGGCAAGGAACACTCGATTGCGGTTTCCGGCAGTCTTCCCGAGGGCGTAAGCGTGAAGTATGTCGACAAATCCGGCGCGGACGGCGCGAACAAAAAAACAAACGCCGGCACCTACAAAGTAACGGCGAGATTTTCGGGTGACGGCGCAAACTATGAGCAAATCGAGGATATGGAAGCGACGTTGACGATAGAGAAGAAACAATACGATTCTTCGAAAATCACGTTTGTCGGCGACACGGTAACTTATGACGGCAAAGCGCATACCATCGAAGCTTCGGGGCTTCCGTCCGGGGTGAGCGTGAGCTATACCGTCGAAAAAGAAAAAGGTCTCGACGAATACGAAGATATTGACGGTACGCAGATTTCCGACGCCGGCACTTACAGATTTACGGCAAACTTCAAATCAGGCGACGCAAATTATGAGACGATTGCGCCGATGACGGCAAGACTCGTGATAGAACCTGCCGTATTCGACGTGGCGTCGAGCGGGCTCGTTCTGGACAGCATGGAAGTGGATTACGACGGCAAAGGGCATACGATAACTATTCCGACATTGCCCAAAGGCTGGAAGGAACACTCGCACAGCTTTACAAACGCCAAAGGCGAGATCCTCTATGTAGATAACGACAAGGAAGGAGAGTACGTTCAAGAAGTATCCGATTGCGGAACATACAAGTATGAGCTCTCACTTATTTACGAAAACGACAATTATATGGGCGTGGAACTCACCGCAACACTGACGATAAACAAACTCAAATACGACACTTCGAAATTGACCGTCGCGTGTGAAGAAAAGGACGGCGTGATGCGTGCGGTTTTGGACAACGTGCCGAAAGGTCTTGTTGTAACGGAAAAAGGAATTGTAGAAGAAAAGACTCTCGAATACGACATTAAGTATTTCGAAGAAATGCCGAACGACAAAAAAGACAACTATATCAAAGATGGCGACGACGCCGCAACGAGCGTAAGCAATGCGGGCGAGTACTACGTGACGATCGAATTTATCGGACAAGATACCACCAATTACGAAATTTTACCGGCAATCGTCACGAAGTTCATCGCAACAACGTCGACCGAGAGTGTGTAGAGGCGCATATGAAGAAAAAAATCGGCGCAATAGGACTGATAACACTTATAAATCTCGTGATCTCAAACGTTGTCGTTTTGGGCGCGTTGCACAGCAATCTGACTTTCGGCGCATACATTAAATGCGAAGTTTCGTTGTTTGTGCTGTTGATGTTGTTTGCCAACGTCCTGTTCTCGAATAAGTTTTGCAGCGGCAAGGCGCAGGAGTGGTTGTTTTTCCTATCCGTGTCGCTTTTGGTTGCGCTGTCGTTGGCGTTCGTGTTCTATGCCTTTATCAAGAGCGATTGGAATATCGGGCAAATAGCTTGGGGCGTGTGCGTCAGGTCCATACTTGACTGGGACTGGCTTTATTTCGGCGTGGCGCTCGGATTCTTTGTGGGGTTTGTGGCGCTATATTGCGGAGTATTCGACCGAGAACTGTTGCGTTTTGCAAGGACAAGCGGTTTGATCGGCAAAGGGAAAATCAACAGTATCGAAGCAAACCTCGAGAACTCCCGTTGGATGACCAAAGAGGAGAAGCAAAAAGTTTTCAAAAACTACCGCTATTCTCAACTCAATCAAGTCGAAAAGGACGGCGTTCCGGTGATGGCGCAACTCAACAAAAAGGGCACGGATGAGGAAGTCTCTTTCAATTCGCCCTGCCATTCGATTATCATCGGCGCGACGGGCTCGGGCAAAACGACGACGTTCGTCAGCCCCATGATACAAATTCTCGCTTCCACCAAGGCAGGCTCGTCCATGGTCATGACCGATCCCAAGGGAGAGCTTTTCAATCTCCACTCGGCATACCTTACGGAGAGGGGATACGACGTCAAAGTCATAGATTTGAGAGATACTTATACTTCGTATCGTTGGAATCCGCTTGACGCGATCTGGGACAATTACCAAAAGTATGCCGACGCCCACAACAACGCGTATCTCCACAAGGACGCGCTCGATCCGAATATGCCCAAGGGTAGCGCAAGCGAAACTTTCGAGGGCAAAGACGTATGGTATGAGTTCGAAGGACGCGCGTATTCGGAATACGGCGACCTCGTGAACGCGATAAAGGTATTCAAACGTAAGACGTATGACGAAGTATACGAGGACCTCAACGACCTCGTATCTATCCTCATTCCCATCGAAAACGAGCGCGATCCCATGTGGGAAAAGGGGGCGCGGAGCATTACTCTTGCCACTCTTCTTGCCATGCTCGAAGACAGCGAGGAAGCCAACCTCGGCATGACAAAAGAAAAATACAATTTCTTCAACCTCACAAAGATTTTGCAAAATTCATCCGACGATTATCTGCAATTGCGCAGATATTTTGCAGGCAGAAGTCCTTTATCCAAGGCATATTCGCTTTCCAAGCAGGTTTGCGACGCCGCCGAGTCCACTCGAGCTTCCTATATGTCCGTCGTGTACGAGAAGTTGACTCTTTTCAACGACGCCGGTATATGCGCGCTGACTTCCTCATCGGATTTTGCGCCCGAAGACCTTGCAAAAAAACCGACGGCGCTTTTCCTCAAAATACCGGACGAAAAGACAACGAGGCACAATTTGGCAGGCATTTTCGTGCTCAATTTGTATAAACAGCTGATTAAAGTCGCTTCGGCAAACGCCGATCTCACCTTACCGCGTAACGTCTACTACATCCTCGACGAATTCGGCAACATGCCTAAGATCGAGAATTTCGACAAGATGATAACCGTCGGCAGAAGTCGCAAAATATGGTTCAACATGATAGTGCAATCCTACTCGCAACTCAACAACGTCTACGGCGACAGGGTAGCGGACATCATCAAGGGCAATTGCGGCATCAAGATGTTTATAGGGTCTAACGATCTTGCCACTTGCAAGGAATTCTCGGAGCTTTGCGGTAACGTGACGGTCGTCACGAGATCTACGAGCGGTACGGACCTCGACAAAGCCGTGAACGTCTCCACGCAAACGCAGGTGAGACCGCTCATTTATCCGAGCGAGCTTCAAAGGCTCAACCACGGAAGCGATATCGGGCATTCCGTCATAGTGACGTTCGGCAATTATCCGTTCAGGAGTTACTTTACTCCGAGTTTCAAAGTTCCGCTCTACAAGACGGGCACAATGGACACGTCCTTCCTTGCCGAGAGGTATTTTGACGAAGACGCCGTCTTTTATGACGCGCAAAAGCGCAATGACATCGTGTTCGGACAAAGCGAAGACGGCGGCGTGACGACCAAGACGGAATTGACCGCGGAAGAATCTGCTGAAACGACTTCTCCCGCGAACGAAAACGTCGAAAAGGCAGACGTCAAAGATGACGTCTTGGGCAACGAAAGCAACAAACAATGGCTGGAACAGTGGTTCAAATTCAGGAAAGAGCATCCCGAATTGAGCGAAAAAGACATCTTTGCGGCACTCGAAAGACTGTCTTAATATAAGGATAGGCGCATGAGAAAATCGATTGTAAAAATAACAACTCTGAGTATATTGTTGATTTTGGTCGCGGCACTTTCGGTTTGCGCGATGAACGTTGACGGCTATCCGAGCGTAGCCTCGGCGGATGCCGTCGGTACCGAGCAGTCGGCTATAACATATATCCACTTTTTCTCGGTAAACACTATCGAACGGAACGATATGCTGTGGGCAGATTCCACAACCGGCAAAATTCAGTTGGGCGTCAGAGTGTCGAATCCCGACGATGAAGTTACTTTGACCGTTTCTACGCGCAACAAGAGCGCGGTCGCAGGCGTCGATTACGTTGCAAATTCGCAAACGTATACGCTCACAAAAGCGAGCGGGACACAGTATTTCACGGTTGAAACGATAAATACGTCCGCGCCGAACATCGTTTTGAGCGGTAAAAATAGCGAAACGGGTACGACAAGAATTTTTGAAGTCGTGCTGTGTTCGATTTCCTCTAAACTCGGCAACAAGTTGGTTGTGACAAACGCATTCTATTCGGAGAAGCAGAGCGAATATGAAGAAGGCAAAGATAGTTTCGATTGCAGAGTAAGAACGCGTTACGATTACGAGTACACCCAAAAAAACGACGGATCGTATTTCAACGATTACCTTTACGGCAACAGTTTTGCTTCCGCTTGGTTTGAAGGCAACGTCAATACAAAGGATAAGATCTATTATCAGGCGCCGTCCGGCAACAAAGAAATATGGGTCGATAACAACGAAAGTTACGATTTTTCGTTAACTTTCGATAGGCTTATCGGTTACGACTATATTTTGAAGTACTTTAAGAACGGCTGGGCGGATGTTTACTACGGCGGTTCGGCGGTTTTGTATGAGAGCGGTTGGAGCACGGTCAATACCAAGGCGACGCTTACGCTCAAGGACGCCGAAAACGGCAAGATTTATTATTCCGCAAATTATTGGGACCCCAAGAGTAGTGGCGCGCCGATTTTGTTCGGCGAAACGGCGTATGCGCACGGCGGTAACGATAGTTACAGGTATCACATAGAGGAAAATTCGGAGCTTACCGGTTATACCATATACAACACGAACGATCCGATGTACAGCCGCGTTTCAAGTTACGGTTTCTCATCTGTCGGGGGCAAGGTGTACAAGGGTAACGGCGAAAGCGTCACTCTCCACATAACGCGCGATTCGACTTGGAAAATGGTATTTTCCGGCATGCGTATAGACAGCGAGCTTTACGACAACAACGCTCCCACCGTACAAAGCACATACCTCGACAACATCACGAATACGGACAACAAGAAGTTGCGTTTGTCGGTGCGGTTTTCGGAACCGGTGCATTTTGCGTCGGGCGTCAAGACAGACGAAATAACGATAAAAGGATTTGTAGACGATACGTCCATAAACAATCTCGCATTCAATTATGCGGGCGGTAGCGGAACGGATACGCTCTATTTTGACTGCGATCTTGCCGGTTACGAAAAGACGTTTAGCAAAGTTTCATCGATAAAAATAGAAAAGGACGCATTGAAAAACGCGCTCGGCGGAAAGGTGTGCGACTATGCTTACAACTTTGCGTTGAGCAACAATATTGCCGATTTCAGCGATTTCAATGCCGTCACGTTTGACGGTCTCGGTATCGATATGCGCACGCCGACGGTGACGTTATCTCCAAAAGTCGATACGGCGGTAAGTAAATCGCATACCGTAACAATTTCCGTGAGCGATATTGCCGAAAGCGGCGCAACGCTGTACTACACGTGGGTCAAGGCGTCCGACGTAGGTGACGACGCGGACAAATACGCGCCTACGACTTACGCAAACTACAATACCTCTTCTCCGACGGGCTTAACCGTCGAAGGCGCAAATTTTGACGGCGAATACTACCTGTATGTCAAAGCGCGTTCCGCTTACGGCAAAGAAACGGTTGTGCATTCGGGCCAACTGTCCTTTGACAATACTCCCGTGGCGTTCGAGTCTGTCGACGGCGGTAATTCGGATACGGCGCTTTCGGAAAGAAAATTCACTATCATCGTTAAAGGCAACGTAAGCGACCTTAAAACACTCACGATGAGTTATAGACAGGAGGACGTTACCGAATGGACGCCCGTAACGTTGGTCGGAGACAAATCCACGCTGTCGTTTACCTATTATACGGAAAAGGACGTTTCGAGTGCCATTTGCACGGTTAAAGCAAATGACGCGGACGGAATAACGCTCGGAATGGGCGATGACGAGAGCAAGAGATTCTACTTTAAGTTCGTCACCATAGACAATGCGGGCAATGAGGCGACGTTTGAAACGATAGACTCGTTACTTTTCGATACGTCCGAGCGTTGCAAATTAAGTTTGACGATAGAAGGTACTCCGTACGCCGTTTTCGATAACGTGAGCACGCCTTCGACAACGATAACCGACTCCGGCAATGAATATAAAAATACATATCAAGCAGAAGGCTTTACTTTGACGTTTGACGGCGGTACGTCGGGCGGCGATTTGAAGTTGGCGTTGCTCAAACTCGGATCGCAAGACGTGACTGAGAACGCAGGCACATATTTTGATGTCGATGCGTCCGGCGCAATGCTCAAGATGACGTACAAGCGCAAAAACGGCAGTGATTATTTCGTCGGAGGGTATTATACCATTCAACTCCAAGCCGCAGAGGACAAGGCGTCGGACATTTATACGTTCTATCTGATGGGCGACAGCGACGAGGTCGGCGGTTACGAGGCTCTTGTTGCCGACAAACTCATTACGAACAAAGTTTGGATGCTGTCGGGCGCGAGTTACTATTATTGGAGTTCGTCAAACGTTATAGGCAAAACGTCGCAATACAACACGCTAAACAATCCTCTCGCGTTTTCTTCCTCGGATAAGGCTAAGGAATACGTGAGATTTATGGAACTCCAAGACCTGTCCATAGTCAAGATTACTAAAGACAACGCCGACATCATCAACGGCAAGGGCACCGAGTACGACAGAAAAGCCAACGGCGAAAATACCGTGGCGAAAGAAGGACAAACTTGGATAAGATATAAATCGGCGACTTGGGATCAGAGCGATGATCCTAAGAATTGGAATTTGTATTTCTATTCGGATTCAGAAGTCTCCGTTATCGATACGGACGCTTTGTCTACAAACCTCAACAACGCCGTCAACGCGGTTGTAGATAAGATCATGACGCACGGAAGTTATGTTTATCTTGTCGAAGAGGACTTGCTCAACGCCCGCAAAGTGCCCGTTCTAAGCAGTACGCGCGTTCGCATTGCGGATCAATCGGCAACTGAGACAATGACAGGCGTTCCGTTTGCGGCTATTTCGTCGAGTAGTACGACAAAGTACATCTCTTTCAGCGGTGACGACGGCGTATATGGTAGTCAATATACTACGACAAGCGGAGAGTCGTATCCGTTTGCCGTGCAAAAGTGCTCTTCTTCGGATTACACGTCGGTACACTACAAGGCGCATGACGGAAGCGAATACGTAGAACTCAACGTTTCAGGCACATATTACCTAAAAGATTTGATAAAAGGCACGGGGATTTTTGACATCGTGGAGCGTGACGAAAACGGCGTGAGGGCTTACTCCGTCTACATTGACAACTCTTCGCCCGATATTACTTTTACTTTTGTAAATCCCGAAAACCCCGACGGCAAACAGATTAAAATCCAAGACGGCGGCACGATTTTGTCGTACAACGTCAAAGCGTTTACAATCGATTCCATCCTCGACGCCGACAGTTGCGCCTACGTCGCGATCTACAATTGGGGCGGAAGCCTCAAATACGCCAAGCACGCAAGCGAACTCGGCGATATATCGCTTTCGGACGGGAGATACATCGTTAACGTGTACGATCGCTCCGGCAACGGTTACGGATTTACGCTCAGAATCAGCAGTGCTGACCTTGCAGAAGCTTGCTCCGTCACGACGCAAGAAAACAGCTACATTCAATTCGTATGCAAGTACGATAAAGACGAAATTTATCGTTTTGAAATTCGCCTCGACAACGTCCCCGTCGCGACAAGCACGGACGCACTCAAAGGCAACGCGATTACATTCCGCGACGGCGGAGAGTATTACTTCTACGTTGAAGACTTGTACGGCAACGTCTATGAAGAAACCGTGACGTTTACGCGCGAAGCGCCCGAAGTCATTTGGTGCATAGAAGAGGACGGTCAATTCGTCAAAGTAGGCGACGACAAGATGGGATTGCTCAAAACGAGGCTGAACGAGTCCGAATTCCTGATTACGGCAAGAAGCAAAGTAAGTTTCCGTTTCCAAAGCGGCGCCGGTATAGACTACGAGTTCATAACGGGAAAAGGCACCTTGCGCACCGTGGGTAGTTACAAAGAAGTCGTGATCGATCAAACGGATAACTGGCAAGTCAAAGTGTATTACGGCGATTATACAAGCCTCTATACCATATATTCCGGCAAGTCCGACACATCCGCTCCGACAATAGCGGTAACTACCAATCGGGCTACTTATACCTATAAAGACGAGACCGATGAAATCATCGAACAGTATTTCGCGGAACATAAGAATATAAAGAAAGATGACGTAATCAACCTGCAAGACGTATCTTTTGAGCAAACGTCAATCACCGCGCAAACCGTTTCGTCCGGCGAGACCGTCATGGGCGGCATGGTATACGTGAGAGTTTCGGATACGTCGGGACTATATAAGTGGTCATACACATACAACGGCACGACCAAAGATTATACCGAAAATTTCCCCGATAAAGTCACGTTCGGCAAAGAGGGAGAATACAAGATAGTCGCAATCGATAAACTCGGCAATCAATCGGAATTTTCGTTCACGATCGATCGCGCGGAGTACGCTGAAATAAGCGTTGATAACCTTAGCGGAATCCGGTCGGCGCTCGGCAAAAAGAATATAATTGCCACGCTCGAAGGCGCCGGCAGTTTTGCGTTCGTCCTTGACGGAGAGTATTTCAAGTTGAGTACGAACGGCAACAACCTCGTGCGCACGACTTTGATTGCGGCAAAGGACAGTAGCAGTTTCAAGATCGACGATCACCGAGAACTTAAAGATCAACCGCAATTGGTAATCAAAACGGAAACAACTATTACCGAGCAATTGACGTCTACAGCAGTTATTATTGATGAAAACGATTCGCGGACGGTGAGCGCTCACCTCAAAGACGGCGTGGTGCACCTTGCGATAACCCTCAAAGACAGAGTCGAGGGAGAGGCGCACAAAGCGTCCGTGCAACTACGCGTCGAATCCGACATTATTACCGATATTAAGTATACGGAAACTACTCTTTCGGACGAAATGGAGTATCTCGATTATTCCTACGAAGGGGATGACGGCACAACAAAATCCGGTAAACTCAAAAGTACTCTATATATCAACAAAGAGTTCGCCGTCAGCCTCCCCGAGTCAGAGCTCGTGAACGAAAGAACCTCATATTCCGTTTACTTTTCCGAGGACGGCAAAAACTACGGCGAGCCCTCTTTCTTTGATAAAAGTGAATCGCAAAAGTTTAGCAAGCAGGGATATTACAAGTTTGAAGTCAACGACATATACGGCAATATCTCCGTTGCGGAGGTGGTTTTAAGTAAAAATATAGCTTCAAACGGCACCGTCAAATACGAGGACGGCACGGAAATAACCTACGGCGTGGATTTTGACGACACATTCTACTCAAATTACGCGTTCTCTTTGCGCATAGGTAAGGACGTCAAGTATGCGGTTCAAAAGGACGGAGAGGCGTTCGACGAATACGGCAAAGTCGAAAAAGACGGCTACGTTACCGTTTCCGTTCTCGGGGACGGCAGCTACGTCTTTACCATCTCGGACAGCTACGGTAACAGCGCGAAAAAGAATGTCGAGATAAAAAAGCGTACGCTTACGTATTCCGACGGTTGGCTTACGGGCTTCAACGACAAGGCACTGAAAAAGAGCGAGGGATATACCAACAGTCAAGTATCTTTCGATAAGGATAAATTATCGAATAACGAAGTTAAGTTTATATCGGTAACGCTCGGTGCCCGGTCGGTTGTCGTATACGACAAAACGCCGTCAAAGGATATCGATGAGCTCGACGATTACCGCGTGGGCGCATACGGCGACGGCACTTACGAAATAGTGTTCAAAGACATCTACGGCAACAAGACCGTCAAGCAGATCCACTATAAGTCGACGTCACCGCTCGGCGCGTCGCGCACCACGCGTTCGATGGAAAAGACAAACTACACGCTTACCGACGACGTGCTTGAAAACGGCATTTGGAGCAACAAGAATATCTCGTTGTCTTCGACAGCTTCCGTTTTTGAATTCTCCGTCAACGGACAGCGCAGAGACTTGCCGTTCTCGGTGGATTTTACGAGCGAATCGGGTAGCGGCAAAATCGAATATAAAATCGAGTACCTCGACGAATACGGCTTCGAATACGAGTTCACATGCGTACTATATCGCGCGAACGTCGAAATCGACGCAAGCGGAATGAGCGTCAAAGACGGCATGACGAGGGGAGCCGTGGTAATCACGTTTGACGAGAGCAACACGGCGCGAATAACCGTCAACGGCACGGACAAAGGCGAATACAAGAGCGGCACGCGCTATTCTACGGACGGAAGTTACATTATCTCCGTCTACGACAGAGCCGGCAACGTCGCCAAATACTCCGTCAAGCGCGACAGCGTCGCAGAATATTGCTTCTACACGAATAATATCGACAATCGTCTGACGAGCGGCGAAATTACCAACGAATCGGCGGTAAACTTTGCACCCTTGAATAACGACAGCGTGTCTTATTATACGGTTTATCGCGACGGGAAAGAAGTGGACTACGACTCGAAAACTTTTGCCGAAAGCGGGAAGTGGGAGATCGTGCTTGCGGACGCAGTCGGCAACAAGGATTATTTCTGTTTCTACATCGTGACGCACGCATATGTATCGTTTACGTACGACACGCCCACGGGCTACAAGATTACGCAAATGACTTGCGACGCGGGCGCAGGCAAAACCGATTGGATAGACGCGGTAGACGACAAGGACGATCACTCGTTCGTTTCGTTCGAAGAAAGCGGTAAGTACGAAGTAGTCATGACGTCGGATATCACCGGCAAGACGAGCGGTTTCTCGATAACGATTGACAAGAGCGTGCCGGAAATCAAACTCGACGGCGCAACAAACGGCGAGGTTACCAAAAAAGACGTCAAGATCTCCGGATACGAGGCGGGCGACACCGTATATGTCTATCGCGACGGCAAACTCGTCAAAGAAACCAAGGTAACGTCCTCGTCGGAGACAACGGAAATAACCGAAAAAGGCAAGTACAAAGTTGTCGTAGTCAATGAGGCGGGCGGAACGTCGGAAGTGGAGTTTGAAAGGGTATATACCGCCAACGTTGCCACAACCGCATTGATAATCGCCGCCGTACTGGTTGTGGTCATCGGATTGTTTGTGGGATTGCTGTTCCGCAAGCGTTCGAGAATAGAGTAAGCAAAAGCAAATTGCTTGTTAAATAAAATATCAAACATAGGAGAACAAAAATGTTAACGAACCTCTTATCGGCAGGAATGTCACAAAGCGATCTCGAAAAGATCGTCGCACCTATCCTCGACGTGTGTCGCGTCCTCGTCCCCGTGCTGTTGGCTGTTGTCGGCTCGCTCGGCGCAATTTACTGCATCGTGCTCGGCGTCAAGTACGCAAGGGCGGATGAACCGCAAGATCACGACAAGGCAAAAAAAGCTCTCAAAAACGCGATCGTCGGCTTTGTACTAATCTTCGTACTGCTCGCAATGCTTCAAGTGGGATTGAGCGTGTTCGAGACCTGGTACACGGGATATGTCGCTTAAAAAAGGCAAGAAAAGTTTTTTTGTCTTTGCAATCTGCCTGATTGTATGTAGCGTTTTGGTGGGGTGCTCGCCCGATCTCGGCAACATAGACACCAAGGAGGATTTCTACAAGAAGTTCCCCTCCGTCAAGTTTGTCGGAAGCGATCTCGGTATCGTGGAAAAGGAGTCAAAAGATCTCTACAACGAGGACGCCGTCAATAACTTCAACCACGACGACTTCAGAAGTCCCGTGGCAAGCGACGCATACAAGTACATGGCGGTCTTTGCCGGCGAAAACGTTTCGGTGGAAGAATTCGCGATTTATTTGCGCGCGGACAAAAATGTCGTTTTCGACGTATATGTTTACGTGGGAAGCGGACTGCCCGAAAAAATCGCAACGGGCGGCGAGTCCGATTATGAAACATACACCGATTCCGAGACGAGAGAGGAAAAAACAAGGCTGAAACAGTTTGACGAGCCGAACAAAAGCACTGCCGTGGCAACCAAAAAAGTGACGCTCGAAAAGGACGAATGGACGGCTTTGTACATACGCTCTTTCTATACGTCGGGCTCAGGTAAATCCGCTGTGGAACTGACAAAAGACGGTTGTTTGCTCTTTCAGTTTGCAAACAACTGCGTTGCCTACGATTCGGAAGGCAAACTGATTGAAAACGAATATCCGTCGGCAAACGTGGAATTGACGGCAATGTTGATTCGCGTAGGCTGAGAAGGTGGCAATATGTTCGATTGGTTTTGGGAATTTCTATATAGCATAACCAAGTCAATGCTCCGTATCATAGACGGGGTAATGATGTGTGCAAACAAATTGTGCGGAATAGAGGACATCACCGTCAACGGCGAGAGTACGGATTTCCTCACATACTTGATTCATAATCGAAAAGTGACGGACGCATTTGTCGTTGCCGCGGTGCTGGGACTTATCGTACTGGTGTTTTTTACCATACTTGCGATTTTACGCCTTATGGTCAAGGAAAAACCCGATATGACTCCGGCGCAGATCTGCATCAAATCGTTCAAGAGCGTGCTGACGTTTTTGTTTATCCCCGCCATTATGATTATAGGCGTTTGGGTAGCAAACGTCTTCATGCAGGCGTTATACAAGGCGACGCTCAGCGGTAGCAGCAGTCTCGGCAGTTTCTTGTTTACGGCGTTCGGCGATGAGGCGTGGTATAACAAGGCGGACGCCGCGTTGTTTATAAACGGCACTCTCGACTATACGAACACTTCGGTTGTGACTCAATACATGAATCTCGAAAACTTCGATTTCTTTGCTTCGTGGGTGGCAAGTGCCGTAATTTTGTGGAATATCGCGTGGGCGCTTTTGGTGTTTGTTGACAGAGCAATTTCAATTGTGATTTTGTACATCGTTTCGCCGTTCCCGGTCGCGGTTTCCGTGTTCGATGACGGTTCGCACTTCAAACTCTGGCGCGAGCAGATGCTTACGAAATTCTTTGTCGGATTCGGTACGATACTTGCAATCAATATATATTGTCTGATTGTCTTGCTTGTGATGGACTCGTCAATGCAGTTTTTCTCTTCGACGTTCCTCAATAATCTCTGCAAGATACTCTTCATCATCGGCGGTTCGCTTACGATGAAAAAAGCCATGGCTTTGGTCGGTAACCTCGTTTCCAGCGGCGGCGGAAGCAATGAATTGCGCGACAGCGCGTTTGCCGGTCACGCTCTCGGCAGCGGCTTGAAAATGATTGCCGGAGTTGCGGCTAAGCCGTTTACTTGGGGCGCGGACAGAGTCGGCAACGCCTTTAACAGAGGTATCGAAGACAAGATCGGCAACAAGGTGTTCGGCAGCCGTTACGGCGGCGGTAGCGACGGCACGACGGGTGACGGCGCGGTCAATGCCGGCGGTAACAACAATGAAGAGGGTGGCAACGTCAATCACAACGACGTCGCGAGGAACGACGAAAATCATATTGACGACGTCATCAGAAACGGCGGCAACAACAACGAGGTCGGTAACGAAAACAACAATAATATCGATAATAACCTCAATCAGGACCGCCAAAACGCCGTAATCAACGCCATGAACAACGATAATAACAACAATATCGGCAACGATAACAATCTCGACGAAGACATGAGATAAAAGGAGCGTCTATGAGAATTATTCCAAAAACCGCAAAGGTAAAAGTCGAGTTTTTCAAAAATATTTCCATAACGGACATCATTATCGCATTGGTAGCCGTGATTTTCGAGGTGTTGCTGTTTTTGTCAAACATCGGCATAGCGAAATACATTTTGATGGCGGTATTGCTGTGCTTTGCGATAGGGCTTTACATACCTTATAACGGATCGAGATTTTATATGTTCTTTGTCCATTTCGTCAAATACTTGTTCTCGGTTAAAAAATATTCGTCCGACTACAAGAGCGGCTCAACGGACATAGCGAACTTTATCGCATTCAAAGACGTCAAGGACGGATACATCGTCTACGGCGACTACTATGCCGGCGTTTTGGAGATAGATCCGCGCGAATTCAGACTGCTATCCGGATTCAGGCAGGATCAGATTATCGACAAGTGCTTTGGCAGAATCGTCCGAGGCGTATCCGGCAAAAGCAAGGCGTCTCTTGTGAAAATCGACAGGAAACTCGATTTCTCCAAGTACATTGCTCTCGAAGAAGAAAAGAGGCAAACGCTTGCAAGAATTTACGAAACCGGCGCAATCGATACGGATGAACTCAACGCGCGCAACAAAATCATCGATGACAGAATAAATATCTATACAAGCCTTGACGACAAAAACAGAATCAACAGACCGTTCTATTATCTTGTCGTTTACGATCCCGACAAGGCGGCTATCGACGAGGTATTGAAAAACGCCGTTCCGTCCTTTGAAGAAAACGGTATGACGTCGCATATACTAAACGACAAAGAGTTGTGCGTCTTCCTCAAATATCAATTCACCGACGATTTCGACGAGCGCGACATCGATCTTTTGGACGCAAACGAACGCATGAAATGGGTTATGCCAAAAGAGATTCAGTTCACGCCGCAAAAAACGTTTATCGACGGCGTCGAAACGTACAACTACACCGTCAGTAACTATCCCGTTTTCGTGCTGAACGCTTGGGGATACAAGATATTCAATATCGACGGCGTCAAAGTCGTTATGAACATCGAACCGTACGAAAAATCCAAAGCCGTCAAGATGATAGACCGCTCTTTGCAGGAACTCATGAGCCAAAGCGAGCAGTCCTATAAGGCGAGCTCGGTTATCGACAAGCAAACGCACATAAAGACGCTTGTCAACTTACTGCAAATGCTCCAAAACGACAACGAAACGCTCTTCAAAGTGACGATGCACTTTGCCGTATATTCCAAGAACGAAAACAGCAAGGAAGCAAAAAAACGCATTCGCAGAATCCTTTCGGAGGAGGGTTTCGAGATTTCGGACAACTTCTGCAAGCAACGTCAGGCGGTCGTGTCGTCTAACCTTTCGGCATACGACGCCATGCCGGAACACGCGAGAGCCATTCACTCTTCGACGGTTGCGGCAAGTTTCCCGTTTGTGCTGTCGTCGGTTATGGACGATAAGGGCATAATGCTCGGGCAAAGCAAAGGTTTCCCCGTCATCGTGGACTTTTTCCGTCGCGACAACGAGAGAGTCAACTCCAATATGGTCGTCATGGGCAAGACGGGCTCCGGCAAGTCCTATGCGACAAAGACTATACTGACGCAACTGGCGGTCGAAAACAGCAAAATATTCATTCTCGATCCCGAGGACGAGTACGGCACGCTTGCAAAGAATCTCGGCGGCAAAATTATAGACGTCGGCACGGCGACGGAAGGGCGGATAAATCCTTTCCATATAATCACGTCGCTCGAATCCGACGAGAGCGCGGAGGGCGCGAACAATTTCAGCGTGCATCTGCAATTCCTCGAACAATTTTTCAGAGAGATTTTGTCGGGAATAGACGCGCAAGCCCTCGAATACCTCAACAACCTTATCGTTGACGTTTACGCGCAAAAAGGGATAAATTCGCGGACGGAACTTGCCACGCTCAAAGCGGAAGACTACCCGGTGTTTGACGACTTGTACGCCCTTATCCGTAACAGGCTCGAAGACGCGACAATCGCTTACGACATCGAGAACCTTCGCGTTTTGAAAAACTTTATCGCAAAGTTCTCGGGAGAAGGCAGGGACGCCATGCTCTGGAACGGGAAATCCTCCTTGTCGGTTAGGGAAAACTTCACCGTATTCAACTTCCGTTCGTTGCTTTCAAACCACAACCAAGCTATCGCAAACGCGCAAATGTTGCTCGTTTTGCGGTGGATCGATAATGAAATCATCAAAAATCGCGACTTCAACCTCAAATATAACACGGACAGAAAAATTATCGTCGCAATCGATGAGGCGCACGTATTCATCGATCCGTCGTATCCGGTCGCGCTCGACTTCATGTTCCAGCTCGCAAAGCGCATAAGAAAATACAACGGTATGCAAATAGTCATTACTCAGAACATCAAAGATTTTGTCGGCAGTCAAGACATTATCCGCAAATCGACGGCTATCATCAACGCATGTCAGTATTCCTTCATCTTTGCGCTTTCGCCGAACGATATGGACGATCTTTGCACGCTGTACGCAAAAGCCGGCAAGATCAATACCGTCGAACAAGATCAAATCGTCAACAACGACAGGGGACACGCGTTCATCATTACCGGACCCCAGTCGAGGAACAACATCTCGATCGTGGCGTCAAACAAAACGCGCGATATGTTTGAAACGCTATGACTCTCGAACAAGAACTTGCCGACAGCCTCTCTCCGCTTGACGAGCAGGCGAAAAAAACCGTCTTTCACAAGATATATGACAAGTATTTCAAACTTGTTTGGTTTTGCGCGTACAGGTTCTTAGGCAACAAAGAAGACACCGACGAGATTGCCGACGACGTCTTTGTCAAGTTATATCTCAGGACGGACGCGAGCGAGATACAAAACATTAAGTATTACCTCACGCGTTCGGCGAGAAATTTGTCACTCAATCGTCTGCGCACCAAAAGACCTACCGAGGTACTTGACGAGCGCACCGTCGGACAATATACCTTCTCGGAGGGCTCGGATCTACTCGAAAGAGTGAAAAATCTCGTGACGAAAGAGGAGTTCGAACTACTGTCGCGACACGTGTTGGAGGGCTATTCGCTCGTGGAAATCGCAAAGAGCACGGGAGAAAGCGCAAACACCGTCAAAAGCAAATACAGACGTCTTTGCAAAAAACTGAAATCCGAATTGGAGGACCTTGACCATGAGTAATCTTGAAAACGCAATCGACGCGTTGAACATCGAAAATCGTTTCGACAAGGTAATGAACAAACTTAATTTGTCCTCTTGTGCCGAGCGCATAACCGTTCCGGAAGCGGCTCACGCTACGAGCCAAAGGACAAAAGACGTAAAGTCGACGGAGGCACCGCGACTTAACTTGAAAAAATAGAAATTATTTTGCACCCGTTTGCGAAAAACGCGTGTCTTAATATACGAAAACGCATCAAGCGTACAAAACAAAATCGCACAAGAAATTGTCAATATAAAAAAGGAGTACGGAAATGAGATTAACTCAGAAAATAGACAAGAAAAGCTTACACGATGCAATGCGTAAGGCGAGCGAAACCGAAAAATTGTACGGCAAAGTTTCGGCAAGAATGAAAACCGAAATGGATATAATCTATGAAAAAGTCGATCAGAGAGATCTGTCCGATATGGCTTTGTTCTTGAGGTATAAACCCGTTTTCGACGATCCGAAAAACGGCAAACCGCTTGACGACGCAGAATATGAAGTCGAATGCGAAAAGCTTATCCTCGCTTTTGCCAACGATGACAGAGAAAAAATCTACGAATACCTCGACAAATGGTTCGCGTTTGCCGCAAACTACAATCCGCCTACGGAGATCAACAACGAAGCGGACGCTTTGAAACACTTTGTTTATCTGCGCGCGCAACAAGGATTGGGCGTCACGAAGATGAAGAATTATCAGGACTACGTTCAGACGCATTTCACCGACATGACGAGTATGATGGAACTTCAAAGAGTGGAACAAGAACTGATGATGCAATCCATGTGGAACGAGTTCCTGTTCTTGGATAACGACGTCAAAATCGATACGGCGACAATCCGCGCGCTCGACGAAAACCCCGTGAAACAATTGGGAGAGAACAGGGTCGCACGCGAAATGTTTGACGCTTTGCGTCCTTCCGTCGAGAACAGAATTCCGCTCGTGAACGCGCTCATGGACGCATTCGACCTCGATAACCCGAATCCCGCGGGCGAAGCGTCAATCAAAAAGCTTGCCCTCACCGATTGGGTTAAATCAATGAAGGGTAAGAATCTCGACGCGGACGTTTCCGCCGAAGAACTCCAAAACATAACCGCCGCGCTCAGAGGCGCTCTCGGCGCAACCGAAACGGATTACGGTCTTGTGCGCAAATATACGAATTGCGGTCAGATCGATCTCGACTTGTACAAGACGGTTTTCATTGACGGAATCAGCATCTACGATATGCTCCCCGATCCCAAAAATCCGGACGCCGGCGCGGCAAAATTTATGGACGCCGTAGTGAATCAGACGGGCGTTGTGTCGATAGTGCAAGTTGCCGAAATAAATGGCAAGTTTGAGTATAAATCGGACGTCCTCGACGTTCGCACGGGCGAAAACGACAACCCCGACTACGTGGCGAAAATCACCGCTCTCGAGGGTAGCGAACAGTTCAGGAAGGCACTTTTCAACGCAGAAAAGACAAGTCTTGACACATTGCTCGTTCCCGGTCGCGAAAAGTTTACGAAAGATACGATCGACAAGATAAGAGACGACGCGCAAAGAGCGGAAAGAAGGGCTCCGTTCGCAAACGGAAAGAACGATTTCGTAATCAAAGCCGATGAGCAGACGATTGCCGCCGCGTTCAAAATCATCGATGACGGCAGAAAGCCGTACAATATTATTGCAGAGCATTTGCTCAAAGATACTTACGTCGATCCGCAAGGCAACGTGCAAACCAACCCCTTGAAGGAAAGCATGTCGCCTAAGAATCTCAATATCGACGAAAGAGACTTCCTCGACCTCATTTTGTTCACCGAATACGCCAAGACGTTGGGAGTAGGCGACGCAGATCTGACGGAGAACGAAACGCTCAAAGAATCCGTCAAGATGATCAACGCGTTCGCTTCGCAAAACCACGACGAGATTAAAAAATATCTCGACAGGATGTTCGACTTCCTCGAATCGTACACTCCTCCGAGAGAAATAAAGACCGTCGAAGACGTTTTCAAGACCGTTATGTATATGAGAGTACAACAGACGACGAGAGTAAAGAGCCTCGAAAATCCGTGGTACGTTGAAGAACGTTGCCCGACGCTCATAGACAAAGCGGACTTCTCGGCGTTTGAAGCCGAATACCTCCAAGCGCATGCCGAATTGCTTGCCTCTTGGAGTAGGGACACGTATCTCAACCTCGGCGCGGGTTTTGAATACGCAGAACTCGTCAGACGCGCAGACGAAAAAAGAGAGATGGCGGAAAACGCTCCCGAAGACTATGAAGATATAGTTTTGACGGAACGCAGCTCCGCGCAATTCCACAAATTCACCTATGAATATCTTGCGGAAAGAAGACGTAGACTTGCTTACGCCGATGATTTCGGGAACAAAAACTACGTTTTCAGGCTCTCGCTTCCGCAAAGCGCACTCGCACTTGCCGGCGATAATCCGGACGAAGACGCTTTGGATAATTGCGTAACCGCTTTGTGGGTGGGATGTATTTCCAACATCTACAACTCGACTTTCGTCGATTCGGACGCATTGCGCGCATACGGATTCACCAACAGCGCAAGCGCCGACGCAGTGCACCTCATATTTGTCGACGGCAAGTCGATCTACGACCTTGCAAAAGAAGCAAACGACGGTGTGTATTCGCAAGATAAGGCGACTAAGATTCTACTTTCCGCACTCGTAAACCAGACGGGACTCGTGCAGTTTGCCCGTATCATGAAGGACGGCGAAGAGATCAAAATGGAACTCGATACCATTGATCTCACGCACAAGGGTTCTGTCGAAACGCCGGAGTACGTGCAAAAATTGTCGCAATATTTTGCAGACCCCGACACGAGATACAATCAGATCAAAGAAAACATCGTCAACGTGTGCAAAGCGAAGAAGGCGGAAGTCGAAGCCAACGAGCGCAACAAACAATACGTTGCCGGCGAAGCGCAACAGTGGAAGGATTTTGCTCCCGAGGCAGACGACTTATTATTCGCACCGTCCGAGTATGACAAGCAAGTAGAGGCGGAGCAAGCAAGAAATGCGAGAATAGCTGCGTATATGAAAGACCAAGAAGAGCAATTGAACGGTCTCTTCAACGCCGATCTCGATTTGTTTGAGGGCGAAGATATTCCGGTGCAGAATCAACTTGCGCAAGAAGAACTCGGAGCCATCGAAAACATCGATTTTGCGACATTCAAAGGCGGAAGATACTTTGTTTCTAAGAGCAGACCCAATTCGGCATACTCGGTTGTAACCATGGGCGAGCTCAGCGAACTCGGCGTATATTTCGGCGGCATAACCGCGCAAAACAACGACGCGCACTTCATTGAGATAGACGAAGACGCCGGTTATATCCCTCTCGACGACGATGCGGGCGAATACGATTATACAAACGACCTTGCCGGCATTTGCGGAATAAAAATCGGCATGGAAAAACTCGATTCCGTCATTGGCAGTTTCATTCTGCAGAACGCGAGTGACGACCACAGGAGCGTTGACAAAAACATATTCGACAAAGAGTACAAGTTGCTTTTCGGCGATTTATATATGGCGGCTCTCGAAAACATCAACAAGCAGTGTTGCAAGAACGGTATGACGATTTCGGCGGATCAAATGGATGACGCGCGCAAATACATCGACCAAGTCATGCGCGATTCGGCGCGCCACGTAGGATACCCGCAGGTCATCATCAACGGCGGTTATACGCCCGAACAAATCAAGACTTTGCAAGAAGACTTTTTGACCAAGTACGTACCGCAGAACTCGGTCGAACAGGCGTTCAGGAAGATGCAGGCAAAAGCCGGATACGACTTCACGGACATCGATTGGAAGAAGAGTATGGGCTATACCGATTTCAGAAACATCGTGACGGACGCGCAGAACACATTGAACGGCGACGTAGCGAATACGCATGATAATAAGCTCAAAGTCGCGCAAACGTACAGAGCCATGCTCGAGCACAGTCAGGGCAGATCATTCTGGTCAAAGCTGTTCAACGTGCGTAAGTATTTCAATGAGAGAAACGCCGTCGAAGCATATAAAAATCAAGCGATGGAGAAGTTCGGATTGGGAGCGCGCGACTTTGACGAATTGTGCGCGGTACGTGCAAACGCCGACATACAAACCGCCAAAAACGGTATTCAGGCAAATTACGCCGAGGCGCTCAAAGAGCAAGGACGCAAGGATATGCAGAGCGACACGTCAAGCTTCCGAATCGGCGGCATGACCGAACGTGAAAGCGAGCAGGACATGGAAAACATATCTGTTTTGTCCTCGGAAGACAACGCGATGCGCATTAGAATTTCCGTTGAAGAGGCGGACCACAGACGTAATGAAAAAGCAGAGCAAAAGCGCAAAGAGGACGTCAAAGAGGTTAAAAAGGTCGCGGAGAACCAACTGAATCAGAGCAAAAAATAGTAAACCGACGATTTAAGCAAAATCCCTTGCCGAGAAAAGGCAAGGGATTTTTGTTACATCTCAAAAATTCGAGAACGCAAAGAGAATAAATGATTTGTTCCGTTAGTCGGCGCGGCGGGATAGGGATTTGAGGGATTGCTCAACGTTGCCGTGGGTAATCGCACTGATGTTCTCGACGATTTTTTGGGGGTCTTCACGCATATCGTTCTTTATCCAGTCAAGCATGAATCCGACAAAGGCGTATTTGTAGAAGTTGATGATCCATTCCTTGTCCTCATCGCTGACGATGTAATTGAGCGCGACTTCGTCGATAACTCTTTTTAGCAGCGGATATACAAGCTTGTATAGATACTGTTGCAATCCGTCGAGTGGCAAACAGCGAAATACATTGTCGATAAACACTTTGTCTTTGCGCGCAAGCTCGAAGACGGCAAGGAAGTTCTCTTGCCAAGTTTCGTACGTGGGAGCCTCTTTGAGGGTGCGTTCTGCGGCTTCGACGCACATCCAGTTGGCAAGGTCGTAAATGTCTTGGAAATGATAGTAGAACGTTTGCCTGTTAATGCCGCAATCGTCGGCGATGTCGGCTACGGTGATTTTTGTAAACGGCTTTTGACCAAGCAGTTTTTTGAATGACTCGGCTATCGCTTTTTTCGTGATGTTGCTCATCGATACCTCATAATGCGTTTTTCATAATGGCTACGCGGCAGCGTTGCGGGGGTCTTCTTGCGTAAAGACGGATACATAAGTTCTTTCTATACTTTACACTTTTTTCGGCAAAAAATCAATAGCGGCGGTCAAAAAATTTTGTTTATACGCGCGTGATAATATGCGTTCGGATCGATACGCACCTTCGTTTCATGACAAATAGGGCGATTTGTCGCAAATTTTTACAATGTTTTGCGGCTGACAAAAATTGTGACGGAGCCGAGAAATTGTCTATTGCAAACGTTTTTACGTATGCGGTACAATACTTTCGCAAAAGGGAAACCCAATGCAAATATCGAATTTTTTACGGAGGTACACCATGTATTATTCTGCAGGCAATTACGAATCTTTTGCTCATCCCAAAAAGCCGGAAGGCGTAGACGAGAAGTCCGCGTATATCATCGGAACGGGACTTGCGGGACTTTCTGCCGCGTTCTTCCTCGTGCGTGACGGACAAATGAAGGGCGAGCATATTCACCTTCTTGAAAAACTTGACATCACCGGCGGCAGTTGCGACGGTAGAGAAATGCCCCACCTCGGTTACTACATGCGTGGCGGCAGAGAAATGGACAACCACTTTGAAGTTATGTGGGAGATGTTCCGTGACGTACCGTCTATCGAGACGCCCGGAGTTTCCGTATTGGACGAGTACTATTGGCTCAACAAGAAGGATCCCAACTACTCACTGTGCCGTGCAACGGTAAATCGCGGAGAGGACGCGCATACCGATAACAAGTTCGGACTCAACAAAGCGGCGGCAATGCAACTCACCAAACTGTTCATGACGCCCGAAGAGGATTTGGAAGACAAACGCATAGACGAGTTCTTCGACGACAACTTCTGGCAAACCAACTTCTGGCTATATTGGCAGACGATGTTCGCGTTCCACACCTGGGATTCCGCATTGGAGATGAAGCGTTACATCCAACGTTACGTGCATCACATTGACGGCTTGCCGGATTTCTCGGCGTTGCGCTTCACTAAGTACAACCAATACGAAAGCTTGATTTTGCCTTTGCAAAAATATCTCCAAGACCACGGCGTACAGATCGAGTACGGTATTAACGTCAAAAACGTCGTTTTCGACATCAAGAACGGCAGAAAAGTAGCCAAGAAAATCGAATACATCAAAGACGGCGAAAACTGCTCGATTGACCTATTGGAAACCGATCTCGTATTCATTACCAACGGATGCTGCACAGATACCAGCTGCTACGGCGATCAAAACCACGCTCCCGATCTTTCCAAAATACGCAAAGGCGGCGGAGAATCTTGGGATTTGTGGAAGAACATCGCTAAGCAAGATAAATCGTTCGGCAATCCCGATAACTACTGCATGTATCCCGACAAAACCAATTGGATGAGCGCCACGATCGCTACCGACGATAACGAGATTATCGAGTGCATCAAAAAGATTTGCAAGCGCGATCCGCGCGAAGGCAAGGTTACCACGGGCGGCATAGTCACGGTAAAGGATAGCTACGATCAATGGTACATGTCCTGGACAATCAACCGTCAACCGCAGTTCAGAACTCAGGACAAAAACACCGTTTTGGTTTGGGCGTACGCGCTTAATACGGACAGACCCGGCAATTACGTCAAGAAACCCATGCGCGAATGCACCGGTGAAGAAGTTTGCCGCGAGTGGCTCTACCATATCGGCTTCCCGATTGACAAGATCGACGAGTACGCCAAGAATAAGGCAAATACCACAACCTGCTACATGCCCTTCATCAACGCGTTCTTCCGTCCGAGGAAAAACAGCGACAGACCTAAGGTCGTACCGGAGGGCGCGGTAAACTTCGCGTTCATAGGACAATTTGCCGAAACTCCTCGTGACACGATATTCACCATCGAGTATTCCATGCGTACCGGTATGGAGTCGGTGTATACCTTGCTCGACATCGATAGGGCGGTTCCCGAAGTTTGGGGAAGTGTGTACGATGTGCGCGAATTGCTTAGAGCAGTCTACTACGGACTCGATAAGCAACCCGTTACGAGCATGAAGCTTAGCGTGGAAGAGAAAATGTTACTCAAAGCCGCGCTCAAAAAGATATCCGATACGGACGCGGAAAAACTACTCAAAAGTACCGGCGTTATAGAATAAACGCTTCGCGTTCCACGTGATCCAAAGTACGAAAAAGAGCTGTCAGGGTTATCCACGACAGCTCTTTTGCAATTAAAAAATCGAGCGTGCACAGATTTCTTAGGCATTGTACTTGTTTATGAGGCAACACAAAGCACCGCTACGAGGTTGATGAATTAAACCTTGCTATGGTTTTGAGACGAACTTTGTTAGATTAACAAGCACAGATAAACGATAAACGAAACAGTAGATATCGCTATTGCCGCGATGGAGAACCCGCGTCCCTTGCCGGTTTCTTTTGATTTTTTGAGCCCAAGCGCACCGAATATCCAACCGAGTAGAGGGATGAAGAAAGAACAAACAAACCCGGCGATTGCCATGGAATTCGTTTCGGATTGCTTATTTGTTTCCGTCGAACAACCGCAGTAAGGGCAGACGACAGCCTCGTCCATAAGCTCTTTGCCACATTTTTCACAGTATTTCATAGTGGTAATCTCCTTTGTAATTTAATTTTTATAGTTGTCCTATCGATGATGCGATAAAGCTAATCAGGCATATGCAAATAATAAGCGACATAGCGGATATTACAATTGCGGCGATAGAAAATTCTTTTCCGCTTTTGCTTTCTTGTGATTTTTTAAGTCCGAGTACGCCGAAGATGAAACCGAGTAACGGGATGAAGAAAGAACAGATAAATCCGGCGATTGCCATGGAATTCGTTTCGGATTGCTTATTTGTTTCCGTCGAACAACCGCAGTAAGGGCAGACGACAGCCTCGTCCATAAGCTCTTTGCCACATTTGGTACAATACTTCATGTTGTTAACTTAACGACAAAATCAAAAAGTCAAGGTTGCAATCGGCGCAACCACGCCGGCAAATTTTCTTCCTTCATTTGTCATAATACTCCTTTGATATCTAATGTATACATTATATATTGTATAGGTCTACTTGTCAAGTGGCGAATTAAGATATAATGTGGACATACACTAATGCACAGGTGATATAATGAAATTGCGATTGTACGAAATTCTGCAAGAAAAAGGCAAGACGAAGTATTGGTTATACATTCGTTTGGGTTTGAGCTATCAGAATTTTAACAAGATTATGAACAACGAGACGAGTGGAATCAAGTTTAAGACGTTGCAAACCTTGTGCGAAGTTCTCGAATGTACGCCGAACGATTTATTCGATATGACAGATGAAGAGTAGCCACAAATAAGAATACGATATTTAACATTTATTTCGCAGTCGCGATGGAGTAAGGGATTTAATTATTTTGCATTGGAACGCTAACTAGGATTTTCATTTATTGAGAGCCTTCCGGTAAAACATTTTAGTTTTTCCGAACGGAAGTCGTGCGTAAGCGATAGCGGTCGTTGGCT
Source organism: Ruminococcus bicirculans (ex Wegman et al. 2014) (assembly GCA_963642145.1). GTDB lineage: Bacteria > Bacillota > Clostridia > Christensenellales > DTU072 > Stercoripulliclostridium_A. The sequence goes on along the minus strand of CAVIFU010000013.1, from coordinate 6,588 downwards.
TTTTGTAGAAATAAGGAAAACCACACCGGGAAATCGTAATTTACCGCGAGTGTTTTGACGCGGTCAAGGACGGCATCAAGCGCAAACGAGATGAGAACGGCATCGTCATCATGAATATTTACGACTTTTTGCTCGACGACAACAGCCTTGAATATCGGTCTAAAACAATTAACGGAGGTAATAAATGACAGAAGTAAAAATCATTATCAAGAAAAAACCGACGAACTTTGCAGTCGTGGAAAAGAACGGCGTTATATACGACGTTCGCGACACATGCTACATGTGGAAGGTAAAGAGCAGGGACGTATGCCCGCAACTCGAACTGCAAATCAGCAAAAAGTATATTCCGACAGCAGAAGCGCTTATGGCGCATATCGCCAAACAAGGTTACATCGAAAAAGAAGCGGAGTAAAGGTTTTGTCGGTGGCATAGCACATTCGCTTGAGAATTTACGAATTTACTTTTGAGAATTCGAGACTTTAATTATTAGATAAGAAAAGTATTGATTTTTTGCGCGCAGTTTGCTATATTTGTAATGCGACACATTTTAATAGCACCGAAGAAGGGAATGGTTTGTACAAAGCGTATTCTCGCCTTTTCGGTGTACAATGTGTCGCAACATTAAGAGATGCGTTTTGGGTGCGTCTCTTATGGGGCGCACTTTTATTTTAGATAGAATCAACCGTTCTTCTCTAAATTCAACCGTTGGTTGAGCTGTAAATGTGTACAACCCCGAGTTGCGATGGTAGACTAAGAGGGTAGGAGGTATCCAGATGGCATACGGACAAAAAATTGCACAATTAAGAAAAAACAGAAACCTAACACAAGCGGAATTAGGTAAACAACTGAACGTTAGCGCGCAAGCGATTTCCAAATGGGAAAACGACCTTGCCGAACCCGACCTTACTACGGTAAAAAAGATGGCGGAGATTTTTGACGTCTCTATAGATGATTTTCTAAATCATTCTGCCACGCCCAAAGAAACAGCGGAAGACGTTAAACCGCTAATACCGAATACGCAACCGTCGAGCACGCAACCGCCGTGTCAGGCGCAACCCTGCGTAACGACTGAAACAGTATCGACGGCAACAAGCACCGCGGAGGAGCAAAAGTCACTGCCGACGAGCGCTCCGAGCGTGACAAAAGCAAAGAAACGCGCTAAGGTAGCGCAATGGGAAAAGACAGATACGATCAAGGCTTTGAAACATTCGCTAATTGTAGGCGGTATCCTTTTTGTACTTGCCGTAGCTGTCGGTATATGGGGCGCGATCTCGGCCACAAGCCTTTCTTCCGGCGAACGTGCTTTGGTTTTTTGGAGCATTTTCCTAATAGGAATTGCATTGTTTACTTTTGTCGGATGTATGTATTTCAGCGACTCGATGCAATCGCTTATGGTATGGTTCTTGACGCGTAGCGTAAGGTGGCCCGGAATAATTTTTGAATTCAGTATTGACGGATTGGCATTCTTAATTGTAATGAAAATTCTTTTTGCCGTTCTCGGCTTCCTCATAGGCGCTGCTTTTACAGTGGCAGGATTTATTATTGTTATGGTTTTGTCGCTTGTTATATATCCGTTTTCGCTTGCCAAGGCGATAAAGACGATAAAAGGCTAAAAATCAACACAAAAGCCGGGGGTAAACCTCGCAAAGGAGGATAGAATACATGAAAAGGCACAAACACTTGGCGTTTTGGATAGCGATTATTCTCGCTATTTTTTGCCTAACGCTATGCGCTTGTAAAAACGACTCTCAGTCCGGAGATCCGAGCAACACGGGCGACAACATTAGTGGCGACAACAGCGGAAGTGGCGACAGCAGTAGCAGCGGCGGCGGTTCTCCCGCACTGCCGGAGATGAGCGGAATAACGTTCGACGACGCGACTTACGACTACGACGGGATGGTGAAGAGTTTAACCGTTGTCGGAACTCCCGAAGGTGCTTCTGTAAGCTACGAAAACAACGGCAAAACCGACGCCGGCGTGTACAACGTAACCGCCAAAATTACGAAAGATGGGTATAAGAATTGGACAAAAACGGCGAAGCTCACGATAAACAAGGCGACGTTGGGCGAGTTTACGTTTGACGGCGATTCATTCGAGTACGATACGGCACCGCACTCCATTTCCGTAACCGGATTTTTGCCGGGCGGAGAAGTAATCGTATATTCCGGTGGCGAAGACGGTAAAAACACGGCTACAAACGTTGGCGTGTACGAGATAACCGCAAATATCGGCGGGAAAAACTATGTGCAAAAAACGCTCAAAGCCACTCTCAAAATCACTTCTAAAGAAGAGCTTTTGGCGACCACGGTTTTTGATGGCAACGTTTACTTCCAAAATCCTTTGGATAAGAACAAGTTTTATTGTTCCGACGGCTCAACCGTGACCAAAGTTTCCAATGATGTCCCGACATACTTTTTACCCTACGGCACAACTTTGTACTATCTTTCGGACGCCTTATTTACAAAGGGAATCCAAGCGTTTGACGGCGAAAATACGGAAGGGCTATTTTCCATCAATGGCGAAAATCTCGCAACCGACGGAACCTATCTCTATTATTCCGTAAATAGCCTCCTGTCCGCAGACAAGGGCGGCATATTCCGTGTATCCATAGCGGATCTTAACGACGCGTCCGTAGACCCGGTAGCGACGAGGATAACTTCCGCCAAAGCGACAGATCTTGCCGTAATCGGCGGTTATGTATATTTTGCCAATAAGAGCGATGGCGGGAAACTCTACAAGGTATCATCCGACGCAACAAACGCAGATCCCTCGCTTGTATACAATTATAAAGTTTCGGACTTTGCAGTGGGAGAAAACACGTTGTTTTTCACGCGCCACATAACGTTATCCAACTTATCGACAGGTGCTGCCATATACGGCATGGATATGGGAACCGCACCTACCGGAGAAATAACCGACGACAGTAGTCGTGTTAAGAAAATAACCTATTCCAAGGGTAAATATCTTACGGTTGTAGGCGATTATCTGTATTTTGTCAATACCGATATGTTGACGACTAATATTTTCGGAGACGGCATCTATAAAGTGCGGATAGACGGCTCCGATTGGACAGAAAACCTTGTCGGCGGAACAAAAGTTGTTGACGGAACGGATAACAATATTTACTCTCTTTCTACAGACGGAACGGTCCTATACTATTATCGCGCGAACAACAAGCATCTGTATAAATACACGACAAGCGAAGGCGAGGTCGATTTGATGGATGGTTTTGTTCCCCCGGAAGAGCCGTTTACGCCTACGACATACTATGCGAAAAATGTGATCGTCGGTAACGCCATCTATTTCATAAATATGCGAGATGGCGGCAAGCTCTACAAACACGATTTTACAACGAAGATCACGTCCAAAATAACGACGTTGGAAGTCGCGGATTTCGCGATCAACAATAATGTCTTGTACTATGCGACGGTTAGGCTGAAAACGAACTTTGACTTGTATTCCCTCGATATGGTTACCGGTACAGAGACAAGGATTTCAACAGATAAATGTTATCACTTGTCGTTTACGGACGATAAGATTTATTATGCGAATTTCTCGGGCTCTAACACTCTGAATTCCATGAACTATGACGGAACGGGAGACGTTGTTGTTTTCGACAGCAAAAAAGTCGACGATTACGCCACAGTAATTTATAACGGCAAACTCTATTTTATAGCTAAGGGCGACTTGTACGCATATGATTTGACTGCGAAAACCATGCCCACGATTGTTTCATCAAGGCTCTCGGATGTGGAAGAATTTATTATCGCTGACGGCAAGATTTGTTTGACGCAGAATAAATCTACCAACTATGCCACTGTTTATGATATAGCGACCGATACCATTGTAGTAAATGCGAGTTGCGGAACGTGGCAAATAGCAAAAGGCTACTTTGTATACGGTAACGATTTGTATTATTTCAGGCACTCCGAGTGGCCTTCTAACGGAACCGGGCTATATAGAATAAATCTTAAAAATACCACCGCTACACCGACGCAAGTAACCGAACTTCCCGATGATACCAGAGTATGTTCTCCGTGTGCATATAACGGCAAGCTCTACTTTACGGACGTATGGCTTGCCAATGATGCCTTGCCGACGTCGGGAACTTGCAAACTAATGTGCTATGATTTTGCCACCGGCACGCTTACGGAACTCATTTCTTAATGTTGCGACACAATTGAAACTGAAAAGGAGCGGTTTTCGCTCCTTTTTGCGTACAAAGAGGTTGCTATTTTGCGCAAATCGAAAATCTCGGGGCTCAAAACAATGCCAAAATCATCTTTTACAATTCACCGAATTCACTTAAACAAATATAGTTGCAAAAAATCGTTGACAAATGTTTTGGGTACTGCTAATATATATAAGTACTCAATATCGCGGGGTAGAGCAGTTCGGTAGCTCGTCAGGCTCATAACCTGAAGGTCAGAGGTTCAAGTCCTCTCCCCGCCACCATCAAGACACACGCAAAAGGAGCGTATAAAACTCCATCGCGTGTGTCTTTTTCTATGCAAAACAGGGGTAAATGGCAGTTTTTATGGCAGTTTACCCTTTTTGTTGTTTCTTTGCGTATCGCCGTAGGGATTTGTTCTACTCTCGCTTTGAAAAATTGCAATCCCTTAACGATTGCACAAAAAGGATTTTTGCACGATAAGGAGCGTATGGTTCTCGCTCATTGCAAACTATAAACTTTCCATTAAGGTTCGATTTGAAATTTTTAGGAATTATATGTTTGTGAATCTAATAGCGGTTGAAAAATTTAGAAATTTATGCTATAATATTAAAAAAGTAAGCGAGGTGCATTTATGAAATCACCGAAGAACAAAACAATTGATTTTTCAGTTGAAGAGGGAAAACCTTTTCTGGATAGATGTATCACAGTTACTTCTAAGCTGTCAATCGAGAAATTGTTAGATAGAACAATTCTCGGAGACTCGCTACAAGTTTTAGAATTTCTTCCTCAACAAAGCATTGATTTACTCATTGCTGACCCTTGTTATAATTTAGATAAGAATTTTCACGGAATGAAGTTTTCAAAACTTAACGAAACTGATTATGTTAAGTATACCGAAAGTTGGATAAAAAAAGTCCTTCCATTGTTAAAATCGACCGCTTCTATTTATGTTTGTTGTGATTGGCAATCAAGTTTGCTGATAGGCAGTGTGCTAAATCAGTATTTTAATGTTGTTAATAGAATTACATGGCAAAGAGAAAAAGGACGCGGAGCACTAACAAATTGGAAAAATGCTATGGAAGATATTTGGTTTGCTACGGTATCTAAAAAGTATACATTCAATGTAAACGATGTAATGTGTAGACGTAAAGTCATTGCACCATATAAAGTTGACGGGAAACCTAAAGATTGGGAAGAAACATCAGAAGGAAACTATAGGAACACATATCCGTCAAATTTCTGGGATGACATATCAATTCCGTACTGGTCTATGCCTGAAAATACTGCTCACCCGACTCAAAAACCCGAAAAATTATTAGCAAAATTGATATTGGCAAGCAGTAATGCCGACGACGTCATATTAGATCCTTTCCTCGGCTCAGGCACAACATCTGTTGTCGCAAAAAAGCTGGGGCGTCATTATATTGGTATTGAGCAGAATCCATTATATTGCGCTTGGGCTGAATATAGATTAGAACAAGCAGAACACGACAAAACCATACAAGGGTATACAAATGGCGTTTTTTGGGAACGCAATACACTTTCAGCACAACACAAGGAGACTAAATAATGATAAGTACAAAAATATTTGAACCGGAAATATTGAACACAATTCAAAGTAATTTATTAAATTTATTGAATTCCTGTCCAGATATGGATAACGCTCATATAGTTAATAGCCCTCGCGCTGTAGGTGACACAGTTCAAGAGATTTTAGGAGATAAAATGATTGAGTGTTTTCCTGAGGGGTTAATCAAAAATTTCAATGATAGTTTTGCTCGCAGGTCTATGGCGGATGTTGCATTCATGGATTATGAGGATAACTATTTTGTGGTAGATATTAAAACGCATAATCGCGACACAGATTTTAACATGCCGAATCTCACATCAGTGGAAAGATTATCACGGCTCTATGAAGATGATAAAAATTATTTTGTCATTCTTTTGGCAGAGTATAAAGTAATAAATGGAAAAATCGTTTTTGACACAGTAAGATTAGTTCCAATTGAGCACTTAATATGGAATTGTTTGACAATTGGAGCCCTAGGTTGGGGACAAGTTCAAATAGCAAATGCAAGGATTGTAAATATTGACAGAAAGCAAACTCGAAAAGAATGGATGTTGAAATTATGTGATGTAATGGATATTTTCTATCCCAAAGAAATAAGTAAGATTGAAAAACGCCTTACATATTTTGAAAAAGTTCGAAAATTTTGGGAGAGCAAACAATAATTTTTTATATGTTTAGGGTTCAAATCCCCGTGGACGCCTGCCTATTGTGAACTTAAAAAGACGTTCCTTTTTGTTCGTCATTGACACAAAGCACTTGCTCGGCAGGTGCTTTTTTGTGCCTTTTGCTGTAATTTACTTTTTATTTTCCCGTATAAAACGACGTAACTCGGCAAAACAGATGT
>CAVIFU010000012.1:0-38827 GCA_963642145.1 Ruminococcus bicirculans (ex Wegman et al. 2014) | reverse complement strand
TCAGTAAAACTATTACCGTTAACATCGAGGCTATAGATTTCTTTACTATGTGTTTATTCATACTACACCTACGTTTGTTGTGCCTTAGCGCTTTTTCAAATCGCCGCAACCCGAACATTTTACGAAGAAGAGTCCGAGTCCTACGTTTTCATATGTGTGACTTGTTTTCCTGTTTCGGTACCCACATAAAGAGCACTCTTCTATATGCTTTTGGGCATCATAATACACTAATTTGTAATCATGCGGAACGCATTCCGATGTCAAGTTGCACGACGCGCATTGCACCGAGTGTCCGCTGTATCCTTGGCTGACACAGGTTCCGGAGTGCTCTTCATAAACCGTGCCTTGGCACCTCGTACAAGTGCCTCTATGTTTACCACTTAACAAGCTGCCGTCGCTATCATAGTAACTCCATTCGGAAGCCACACAACTTTCCGTGACAAAGCACTTGGTGCACATATGTTTCTTCGACACTTGCATAAAGTCATGTGATTCTGATTTGTTACAACCGCTACATTTGTGTTTATCTATTTCCGAGACGTTCTCATATGTGTGTTTCCCATGATATCCGCACTCTTCACAATAGTGATATCCTTCGTGGTCCACAAAATATTGTTTTGAAGTACCTCCTGCTTTGGATTTTAATTCATGATCTTCGCTATAGCCACAAATGCACTTGTGTGAAGTACCATCTGCAGAATACTTCCGATGCACTGTCCCGTTGGAATAGCAGTTTGGATTAGCGCATGCGTGAGTTTCGTTTACGTTATACGATAATACATGAGGGCTGTTCGAATTGCAATTTAGTTTATACATCGTCTCGCCGATTTCAATGTAATCGGAGTTGATTACGTAGCATTCGTGCCCCGCCCATCCGGTATGCACCCTATAAAAGTAATCGATTGTTCCATCGTTTGTAATTTGGCGACATCCGAAAGCCACAACGCAATGCAATGTGTCTTTTTTGCTATCGCTCGATATTGTAATTATGCTCGGAATGTTACTCGTAATACCGCTACGTACAAAGTTATATACTCTCGATTGACTGACCTGTTCTGCCTTACCGACACTTAAATTGATACAGCCTAAGCTATTGACTTCCGAATTATACCTATTGAAAGAACGCACCATTTGCTCGTCCGTCAGACCATATTCTGTCACGCCGGAAAGCGCCACTAAATAGTTATGCAGAGACTTACCTACTTTATCGGAGGTATTATCTTGTATTGTTAAATTATCGCTACCGTCATCCCCTCTGACGATCACTCCGTTAGTGACGTTTAGCCAATTTTGCGGAGCGATATTTGGCATTATTCCACCATGCGTATAATCCGCGTATTTATATAGTAGCGTCATCGCAACCGCCGTACAAGAACCGTGCGCGTTGTTGCCGAAGTCATTAGATTTATTCCAGCGAACAAACAATTCCGGATGCTCTAATGTCGTATAATCTTCAATAGCAGCGGGAGAGTGGTCAAAACCTGTGTCTTCTAAATCCAAGTCGACAGAGCACGTCATAATCGTGGAAAAACTTTTATCTTTCAGAAGCTTGTTTTTAATGCGATCTATATTCTTCTCTTTTATTGATTCTTGCAAAGTCTTCATTTTTGACTTTGTGTCAACGCCGACTATTTTGTCTCTGCCAATATCTACCAACATACCCAAATCGCCCCTCGCATAGCTCGCCGGAGATAAATAGTAGCCTTTTTCAATCCCCTCGTATGGGTTGTCGGGAGATTCACACATTTCAAGGAGCTTCCCGGATAAACGATTGTAGACCTCGTATTTTTCTTCGGTAACAACCAAAAGATATTCGGCTTCGTCCCCTAAGTTGTACAAAACTTTTAGCTGAGGATTATCATAGTATTGATTGAATTGCGTTAATTCGTTTTCTGTAACCGTTTGAGGGAACGTTACACTTACATTGATGTCTCTGTCTATAAATGTTGACCCGCCCAAAAGTAAAGTCAACAAAACAAACGCCAAGACCAAAACAATATTGATAAATTTCTTCACGCCACACTCCTTTTTCTTTAATCGTAACAAGCGTGTGGAGTAAAGTCAATACACAAAGATTGGCAAAAGTGTTACAATTGTGTAGTTTTGGATTATATATTATGAATAATTTAATAAAATCCACATAAGGGCGGGCGGGTGGGATCCTCTTTTATAAAAAACAATTGGAGGACAACTCTTGTCCTCCAAACCCCTCTGCTCAGAATTCTCCCATTCGTGGCTTCACATAAACTAACGTGTCAGATTAAGTATCCGCAACTTAGCACTCAAAACTCAATACCACTCCCTCATTTGTCGCCTTGCGGCAGGTAGTCGTAAGGATTTGCAAGCGCGTTGTTGAGGTATACCGAGAAGTGCACGTGCGCGCCGTCCGACATCTCCGCTGTGGAAGTGCGAGAAATCGAACCTAATTCCGTACCCGCATACACCTTTTGACCGTTAGACACTTTGACGTCGGACAATGAGGCGTAAACGGTTTTGAGCCCGTTGCCGTGGTCTACCGTTACCACGTTGCCGTTAAGGGCGTCGTACTCTACGCTCGAAACGGTCCCCGCATAGACGGCGGTAACTTTGGCGCCCTCCGCGCCGGTAAAGTCTATGCCGTTATGCACTTGATATTGCTTGAGCGTGGATGACCACACCAGCGTATCCATAGTATAGTCTTTGGATACGGTGCCGTCCTTTACGGGAAGCGCGAATATTATCGGATCGGGCTTGACAACCGGCTGATCGTCTTCTTTTTTGCCGACATCCGTATCGCTCGGTTGGACTACGGGATCTTCGTTTTTCGGCTCGACAACGTCGTTAACGACGTTATTTTGTACGGGTTCACTCTTTTGATTCGTTGTAATTACGGCAACGGTAACCATTGCACCTATTGCCAAGACGCATACTCCCATAATGATGTAATACGCGTTCTTTTTGAAGAATGCTTTGACTTTGTTGGAGTCTATTTTGCGTTTCATACTAACCTCCGCTTGATTGTTACACCGATTATTAACGCGAAAGCGGAAGTTTATACACAAAAATTACATCGACTTTTAACTAACGTCCGACTATATCGACTTTGCGATCTCGCCGTTGGCGGCGTTTTGGAACATTATCCAGTAACCTTCGCCCCTACCGCTCGGAAGCTCCAAAAAATCACACAGCTCTTCTGCCTCTTTCGGCGGTCTGACCCCTTTCACCCCGGGAACACCGTACGCAAGGAATGTAACCTCGCCCTCTTCCGACAATATACCCACAACGTAATACTCGTCCTTATCATAATATACGCGCACCCATTTCGATTCCGGGATTAGACTTTCAAGCTCTGTTTCTTGCGGATTTTCCGTCATTATATCGTTAAGGCGTTCCTTGACGTTTTTATAGAAATTCTCCCCTTTATTCATATTAAACGGCGGAAAATCGTCTTTTCCGCTGCCGATAACGGCGTTTTCTTCCTTAGCGCTCGGCGTTAAGGGAGAGTCTTCCGATTTCGACTCGCGTACGTCCGTAACCGGTTTTTCTTCCGCTTGCTCCGCTACGAGCTCCGCCTGCGCGTCCTCTTCGAGTGCGCGCATGAGCATATGTACGTTTACGGTTTCTTTGCGACCGCCTTCACATATGCGCATACCGCTACCGTCTATCACGACAACGCCTATTTCGTCCGTAGGTATCAGCGATATGTCCGGCTTGGATTCCATGCGCGCGGACGTTATCTTTTGGGTATACAAGTTCCCGGACGTCGTTTTCAGTCCCAAAATAAGCGTATCCGACGGTTCTACATTGAGTACGGTCTTGACTCCGACCTCGGATCCTACTCGGACGAGCGTGACGTACCCTACTGTTTGTCCTCCGCTTTGCAATACAATGGTTTTTTTGATAAGCATAAAAAATCTCCCTCGAAATTATATGAGGGAGAACGTTAAACTATGATTGACGCGTTGCCTTACTTCAAGTCGCTCAGCGCGTCCGCAACGCGCACGTAATCGGATAGGCTCATCGCTTCGCCCCTGATCGACGGGTTGTATCCGAGTTCCGTAAGTATGCCTTTGACCGTCTCTTTGGGTACTCCTATGACGGCCTCTACATTGTTTGCCAAAGTCTTGCGACGCATTTGAAACCCCGCGCGCACAAGACGCGCAAGCAACTCCGCGTCCTTGACGACAAGCTTGTTTCTGTCTATGTCTATACGCACCACGGCGGAGTCTACTTTGGGTACGGGATGGAATAACCGCCTGTCCACTATACGCGTGACAGCCGCGTTTCCGCGCAATTCCACGGCAAGCGTTATCGCGCCGTATTGCTCGGTATCGGGTACCGCAACAAGGCGTTCGGCTACCTCTTTCTGCACCATTAGCGTAAGCGACTCGACGGGAAGCGCACTCTCCAAAAAGCGCATTATCAGCGGTGTGGTGACGTAATACGGTATGTTCGCGACCACCTTAAAGGGTCTGTCGCCGACTATTTCCCTAACCTCTTCATCGCTCATTTTGAGGATGTCTTTGAAATTGACGGTGACGTTATTTAGCCCCGCAAGAGTTTCTTTGAGGACGGGTTTAAGAGCTTCGTCAACATCGAACGTATAGACTTCGGCGGCAGTATTTGCAAGCACCGCCGTAAGCGTGCCGGCACCGGTGCCTATCTCGACGACAATATCTGTCGGATTGACGCCTGCGTCACGCACGATGGCGCGCAACAACGAACCTTCCGTAAGAAAGTTTTGCCCGAGGTTCTTTTTGAACACGAAACCGTGTTTTTTGAGAATTTCTTTTACTTCCATTTTTACTCGATAAGTGAATAATTGCCTATTCCTTACGCATACTCTCTCCGTACAAAAGATAAATCATCTAAGTACAAAAGAGGAATTAACCGCTCTCTGAGCGGTTATTCTTTACGGTATATACTCTCTGACGCGGAGCGCGACGCCTGCCTCGTCCGCGATCTTTTGCGCTTCCGCTATCTTCTCTTTGCCGATGACGTCCACCACCGAAAATATTACTTTTTCTACGTATTTTTTGCATTCTTTGGCAAAATCGATAAGCTCGGCGAACGCGCCTTCGCCGTAAACGCTGTGGCAGAGTTCTTCGTAAGCTCTCGCGGTAGTTTCGTTAAGGGAAACGTTGACGACGTCAATATATCCTTTAAGCTTGGGCGCAACGTCGTATCCGTTGATAAGGCTGCCCTGTCCGTTGGTATTGAGCCTCGTCCGCTTACCCTCGGAGTGCACGAAAGCGGCGACTTCCGTCATGACGTCAAGTCTGTAAGTCGGCTCGCCGTATCCGCAAAAGACAACTTCTTTCCTGCTCGCAAGATCTTGCGCCTTGATCGATTCTATTACTTCCGCGGCGGTAGGTTCCCTATCGAGCCACAAAGAATAATCGCCGTATGCGTCCGTATTTCTAACGCAAAAGTCACATGAATTTGAGCATCTGTTGGTTAGATTGACGTAAATATTGTTGTCGATGACATAACTAAACGTGTTCATTTATACCGAAAACCTCCTTTGCGTTTGCTGTGGTTATAGATTCGATGTCCGCTCCGTCAAACCACTCTTTGAGCTTATCGGCGACAATGGACACATTGCGCGGATAGTTTGTTTGTCCGCGATAAGGGACCGGAGTCAGGTATGGGCAATCCGTCTCTACAAGCATTCTATCGAGCGGAGTCGACCGCACGACGTCTGACTTTGCAAAGTTTTTGAAGGTGATCACTCCGCCGTACGATACGCGCAGTCCGAGATCCAGAACCTGCTTCAACGTCTCCTTACTACCGGCGTAACTGTGCATCACTCCGCCGTGCCGTAAATAATGTTTGTTGGCTGTAAGGATATCCAAAGCCGCTCCGTAGGCATCCCTAACGTGCAAAACTACGGGAAGAGCCAGCGCGTCGGCAAGCTCTAACTGCTCTATGAAAACGCGCTTTTGCGTGTCCCTGTCGCTTAGGTCGTAGTAGAAATCCAAACCGATTTCCCCTACCGCCACGACTTTTTTGTCCGACGCCACGGACTCGAAATAGCGGTAGTCTTCTATCGTTGCCGCCTTACTGTCGTGCGGATGTATGCCGACCGTCGCGTAAAAGCCCGAGTACTCGTTTGCAAGGCTGACGGCAAGCTCGGACGACGGACGATCGTAGCCGGCGTTGACGACGGCTTCGAGGTTATCGTGGCTCATGCCGAGCGCGATGTCTTTTGCAAACGGAGTGAGCCTCTCGTCATTGACGTGCGCGTGAGAATCGATAAGCATTACGATATCTTGCTCCCGCTGTCTACTACCTGCTCGGGCGTCAGCAATACGACGTTGCCTTGCTTATCTTCCGCGCAAAGAAGCATGCCCTCGGATATCGTTCCGCAAAGCTTGGCGGGCGCAAGGTTGTATACGACGACCACGCTCTTGCCTACCATCTGTTCCGGCGTGTAGTACTTGGCGATACCGCTTAGAATCGTCTTTGTTTCCGATCCTATTTCCACGGTGGATTTGAGGAGTTTGTTGCTCTTAGCCAACTTCTCGCAAGCAACTATTTTGCCTACGCGCAACTCGATTTTGGCAAAATCGTCTATGGTGATTTGTTCTTTGTGCTCTTCCTCTTTGACTTCGACGGGCGCGGGCGTTTCCGGCGCTTTGCGTGAAGCGTAAAGAGCTTCTACCTTGGCGTTGACCTCATCGTTTTTGAGGCGCAGGAATAACGCTTCAGTCTTGTCTTGGACATGCGTGCCGTTCGGGATCAAACCGAATTTGCCCATATCTTCAAAGGCTCTGCTCGTCGTGCCGAAAGTCTTGTAGACCTTCTGCGCCGTCTCCGGCATTGCGCATTCCAAAACGGAAGTGCCTATGATGATGCTTTCGGCAAGGTTATACAGCACCGTCTGCAGTCTGTCATTTTTTGTTTCGTCTTTGGCAAGCGCCCACGGCATAGTTTCGTCTATGTATCTGTTGGCGCGCCTGAACAACGTGAATACCTCCCCTATCGCGTCCGATACGCGGTAAGCGTCGACTTTGGCTTTGAATTTATCGTAAACCGAGACGGCTACGGCTTTGAGTTCGTCGTCTACGAGTTCCGTTACGCCTTTATTGACAAGCTCACCGCCGAAATACTTGTTGACCATGTCGGCGGTACGTTTGACGAGGTTGCCGTATACGTTGGCAAGTTCGCCGTTATAGGTATCGGTGACGAGATCCCAGTTGATGACGCCGTCGTTATCGAACGGCATTTGCGTGAGCAAAAAGTACCTCACTCCGTCTACGCCGTAGAACATGGCAAGGTCGTCGGCGTAAATGACGTTGCCTTTGGATTTGCTCATTTTGCCACCGTCTTGGAGTAGCCACGGATGTCCGAAAACTTGCTTGGGAAGGGGCTCTCCGAGTGCCATAAGGAAAATCGGCCAGTAGATGGTATGGAACCTGACGATGTCTTTGCCTATGACGTGTACGTCGGCAGGCCAATACTTGCGATACAACTCCGATTGCTCGCCGTCAACGGAATAGCCCAAGCCCGTAATGTAATTGGTAAGCGCGTCAAGCCATACGTAAACTACGTGCTTATCGTCAAAGTCAACGGGGATGCCCCACTTGAACGTCGAACGCGATACGCAAAGATCTTGTAGTCCCGGTTTGAGGAAATTGTTGACCATCTCGTTTTTGCGCGATACCGGAACGATAAAATCGGGATGAGACTCTATGTACTCCATGAGTTTGGGCGCGTACTTGCTCATACGGAAAAAGTACGCTTCCTCTTCGGCAAGCTTTACTTCTCTTCCGCAATCGGGGCATTTGCCGTCTACAAGCTGACTCTCGGTCCAAAACGACTCGCATGGAGTGCAATACCAACCCTTGTAGGAGCCTTTGTAAATGTCGCCTTGATCATAGAACTTCTTGAATATCTTTTGCACGGTTTTGACGTGATCTTCATCCGTGGTGCGGATAAATCTATCATACGTGGCACCCATCAAATCCCATATGCGCTTGACTTCGCCCGCAACTTCATCGACAAACGCTTTGGGCGTCTTGCCTGCCTTTTGCGCTTTCTCTTCTATCTTCTGCCCGTGCTCGTCCGTGCCGGTCATGAATCTGACGTCGTAACCCTCCTTGCGCTTGACTCTCGCAAGAAAATCCGCAAGCACGATTTCGTAAGTGTTGCCGATGTGCGGTTTGCCGGACGTATAGGCTATTGCCGTGGTAATGTAATACTTACCTTTGTCTCCCATATGTATACCTCTTAGTTAGTAGTTTATACTTAGATATAATAACAAATCCGTCAACTTTTGTAAATTGTTTTTGTTTATGATTGACGCATTGGGCAACAATTAGTGTCAAAGAGGAATAACTATGAATGAGGAAGTAATTATGGTTAAGCGCGGAGAAATATACTACGCAGATCTGAGCCCCGTGGTAGGTAGCGAACAAGGAGGCGTTCGCCCGGTGCTCATTGTACAAAACGACGTCGGCAACAAATACTCGCCGACGGTAATTGCCGCCGCTATAACCTCGCAAATGAACAAGGCAAAATTACCTACTCACGTGGAGCTTAATGAATCTACGGGACTGCAAAAACACTCCGTTCTACTGCTCGAACAGCTTAGAACCATAGACAAAACGCGCCTCGGCGTAAGGGTGGGAGAACTCAATAGAGAAACGATGTCAAAAGTAGACAACGCGTTGATGGTAAGTCTCGGTTTCTTTATGTAATTGTTGCTTAGGGTACAAAATCAGTCTGTTTCCATGCCGTACTTGTGCATGACGGATTTGATGACGTCATAGCCGAATCCGCGCGAACAGAGGTATCTGAAAAGTTTTTCTTTGACCTTATCGTCCATGGTTTTTCCACGCATATAGCGTTCGGTAAGCCTAAATGCCGCCGCTTCTTCTTCCTCTTCGCTGAGCTCCGCGACGGCGCTTTCTACGTACTCGTCCGCAACGCCCTTTGCCCTGAGCTCCTGCTTTAACCGGTAACCGCCTTTGTGGGAAGAACAAGTTTCAACGTAATTGCGCGCGTACTCTTCGTCCGATATGTAGCCGTATGCTTTGGCTATTTTGACGGCGTTTTCGATGCTCGGGCGCATAAAACCCTTCTCTTTGAGTTTGACGCGCACTTCCTTCTCGGTGCGCGCCTTGCGCGCTATCATTGCCATTACGTACGCCTTGCAGTTTTCTTTGTCGTTATCGCGCAAAAATTCGGCATAGGCGGAATCGTCGATGTAGCCTTTTTTCAGGTTGTGCATCAGTGCGGCGTCTATATTGACGCCCTTTTGCGTGACGCCGTCGACGACTATGGTTATAGAGGATTTGTTGCGCTTGATTTCTTCTATGACAGGCATATCAATACTCCGCGTACCGCGATTCGATAAGCGCGTAACGCTTTTCTCCACGCATGAATTCTTCGGTCTTTTGCCTAAACGTTTGACTTAAATCCGTCGGCAAACAAACGGTTAAGTCTATTGCGTCCGCATACGCGACGTCCGAAACGCTTACGCCTATGCGACTACACAACGAACAATAGCCTTTGTACTCCCCGTAACCGAGCGTTACGCTGTAAACTTCGGAATAAATCATCTCTTTAACGGTAGCCTTGGCAACCGATTCGGCTACAGCGCGCGAATAGGCTTGCACCAAACCGCCGGCACCCAACTTTATTCCGCCGAAGTAGCGCGTGACTATTGCCGCCACTCCGTAGAGTTCGTTTTTGGTAAGGACTTGGAGCATGGGTTGCCCTGCCGTACCGGACGGCTCGCCGTCATCGGAGAATTTGAACTCGTTACTTTCCGGCAGTCCCACTATCGCGTAACAATTGTGAGTGGCGTCGGAATATTTTTTGCGTACCTCACGAACGCAATCGAGTCCCTCCGAAAGGGACTCGACCGGTATAAGCGTACAAATAAATTCGCTGTGGCTGACCTCGAACGAGGTGACAACGCGCTCTTTTATCGTGAGGTACGAACGCATTACGCTACGGTTACCTTGATGTGTTGCTTTTTGCCTTTGTGGATTATGAATCCGTTTGCCAAAAGCTCTGTGGGGATCTCTGCGTCGAATCCTACTACTTTGTCGTCGTTGACGCGGATGCCACCGCCTTCTATGAGTCGCTTCGCTTCGCCCTTACTGCCGGCAAGTTTGAGTGCGACGAGCACGTCGGCAACTTTGTTGATACCGCTCGGGATGGTAGCTTCCGGCATATTTTGTCCGTCGCCGAAAGCGCCTTGAGTTTGAGCTTCCGCCTTCTTTGCCTCTTCCTCGCCGTGGACGATCTTGGTAACCTCGTAAGCAAGCCTTGCCTTGGCTTGGTTGATGCGCGCGTCGTAATGTCTGACGCCGTCTTCGTCAACGGTATAGCATGCGCCGAGGGCTCTGACTTCGTCCATCGGGAGGTAAGTCAAAAAGCCTAAGCACTTCTCAACGTCGTTATCGTCGATGTTGCGCCAGTATTGGTAGAACTCGTAGGGTGACGTTTTGTTCTTGTCAAGCCACAAAGCGCCCTTCATGGTCTTGCCCATCTTTTTGCCCTCCGACGTCAAAAGCAACGAGAACGTCATGGCAAATGCCGGCACGCCTTCTTTGCGACGAATGAGGTCGGCGCCTGCCAACATGTTGGACCATTGATCGTCTCCGCCACACTCCAATACCACGCCGTACTTCTTGTAAAGCGTCAGGAAATCGTATGCTTGCATGAGCATATAATTGAATTCGAGGAAAGTAAGACCCTTTTCCATCCTCGACTTGTAGCACTCGGCGGTAAGCATCCTGTTGACGGAGAAATGCGCGCCGACTTCACGCAAAAAATCTATATAGTTGAGGTTTAAGAGCCAGTCTCCGTTATCGACCATAACGGCTCCGTTTTCGCCCTCGAAAGAGAAGAACTTGGACATCTGCTCTTTGAAACAAGCGACGTTGTGCGCGACTATGTCCTTGGTCATCAGGCTGCGCATATCCGTTCTGCCGGAAGGATCGCCGACCATGCCGGTACCTCCGCCGAGCAATACGATGGGCTTGTGTCCGGCTCTTTGCATATGGCTCATTGCCATGAGCACGAGGAAGTGTCCTACGTGGAGGCTGTCCGCAGTGGGATCGAAACCGACGTAAAAAGATACGCTCTGCTTGCCCAAAAGCTCATAGAGATCGTCTTCGAATACGGTCTGTTTGATAAAGCCTCTTTCTCTTAACACATCCATTACGTTTCCGTTCATAAGTAACTCCTATATTACAGAATATATTTTAGATAAGTTTAGCATAGCTAAAAATTGTTTGCAACCAAAAAAGCAAATCTTATGAATGGAGTTCGCGTTCGACGCTTAACGCAAACAAAACGAGTTCGTAAACCCAAGCGTACCTACTGCAACATACGGATGTTGATTGCTTCCAAACGGAATCGGCGGTTGGCAAACGCGACGAGGCACCACAAGCAAATAAAGCCCGTAAACGCAACGGCGGCAATTATAAGTAGCTTGTAGGGGAAAATCGTAAGCGACGAATATTTGTCGATTACGGCGCCGAGAGACGGTACGAGCATATTTATTCCGTAGCCTGCAATAAATCCGAGTACCGTGCCTACGGTTCCCGTTATCAAGCCTTCGGTTGCCGAAAACCGCATAAAGTCGCTCTCAGACATACCGGCAAGGCGCATCAGCCTAAACTCCGAACGCCTATCGTAGAATGTGACCGTGGCTATATTGAATATACCTATGAGTACGACAAGGTAAACCAAAATTTTGAGTACGTCGAGTAGAGATGAAACGCCCGTTAAATTCTTGGTCTCCGCATACGCCCACTCATCGTAACTCAGCGCATAGGCGAACGCGGAATTACCGCTCGATAATCTTTCCACGTTATCGCGAAGGGCAACAAACGTGTCTTGGCTGTCCGCGCCGTCCGCTTCCGAAACGAGATATGTGGCTCCCTGCGCCATCCGCGCTATGTGTGAGAATTTGCAATATCCTATCTGATCCCACTCGCTATTGGTGTAGTCTATGCCTACAACTACAAACGTGTGCTTTTCGTGCCGATAGTCCGTGCTGTACGGGACAACCGTCAACTCGTCGCCCACTTTTTTGCCGAAGCGTACGGACATGTCTTCCGATAACACAATGGGGTTTTCCGTTTGAGACCACCTGAGCCAAGTACCTTCCGTAAGATCGGTAGTGCAACGATTAAGCGTCCACTCCGAATCCACGCCGTAAATCGTCCATTCCGACGAATCGTCATCGGGATGGAAATAGTCGGAAGAATTGAAATAGCCGGCGCCGTCTACGCCTATCGTGTTGAGCGCGGTACCCTTGACGTCTTCATACGTAATGCCGACGGACGCCTTGGACAATATGATGACATCGTCCGCGTCGTACCTCGAGCGGAAGGGAACTACGGCAATTTTGACGATATCCGTAACATCGACTATAAGGAACGTAAACGCAAGCGCGACAGCTACGAGAACGGTAACCGTGCGCAATGCGCCGTTGCGTTTGACGCCTGCCGTGGCAACGTAACCCGCGCCGCCCTTGACCGATTTGGCTACGAGGCGCGAAAGCAGTTTGGTTGCATAACCTATCGTGCAATATATCGTAAGTCCGATAGCGCCCACGAGAGCTACCGATATGACTACAAGGGCAATTCCGCTCAGGAACGGGTACGCGCATCCTATGCCTATAGCAAGCACCGCGGAAGCTATGGCTATTGCCGGTTTGACGGGCTTTTGGAGTTTGACGCCGTTGGAGGTAAGTTCCCTAACCGTCTTTTTGCTAACCGAGATTACGGGTACCAAAGTCGCGCATACGGATACCGCAACGGCTATTAAATAAGAAACAACATACTTCCACCAAGCAAAGCTCACGGCGTATGTCGCGGTAGGCAAAAGCGTTTTGACCGTAACGCCCATAATGATTCTGCCGAGGAGTAACCCCGCGCATCCGCCTACTATCGCGTACGCCGATACCTCCGCAAGCAATATGCCGGCAACCTGCGCCGGCGTGGCTCCGGCGGACTTAAAGACGACCATCTCGTTCATGCGGTTGCGCGCGATTATGAGGTAGGACGTAAACAGAATAAGCATTACCGTGGCTACAAGGAATATCAGTCCTACCGAAAGCAGTAAGGTGTTGTTGCGAACGATGTTGATTACTTCCGTTTTCTCGTTGCCCTCGCCTACGTCTACGGCAGGGAAGTTTTCCTCCAAAATCGCGGTATATTTATCAAACAGTTTAGGGGAAGAGAGGTTTATATACACCGCGCTGACTTGCCCTTGATTGCCGACGGCAGAAAAGTCCGCGAGCACGTTCATATCGGTTTGAGTTGCGAATATACCCTCATTGACGGCTACGCATTTAACAAGCATAGTCGCATACATTTCGTAGCTCGGGAGGTATATTTCAACGAGGTCCCCTGCATGCAATCCGGTGTCTTGCGCAAAGCGTTCGCCGATAATTATCGGGGAATACGCGCCGGATTCCTCGTAAGGAACATCGGCGTTTGCCGTCTCGGACGTAAACATCTCCGTATACTTGACGGTATGTTTGCCGAGATAGTCCTCCAAATCCGTGGCTTCGAGTAAGATCGTCTTGGAATCGGTGGCGGTTTTGAGTATAGTGCCGAACTTGGCAAAATACATTACGTCCGTTATTTCCCCTTCATCGCACGCGGCAAGCACGCGCTCTACCCTGGCACGGCTGAAATACTCCTTAGCCGACATATTCGCGCCCAAAAGAATGTCCGCGCCGTCCGCAACTCTGTCGTACTCCATTATGTTGACGTTATAGAAGACGTCGTACATGCAAAACGCCGTGAAAATCATTGCCGTAACCAAAGCCACGGTGATGATTATTACCGCCGTTTGCCCTTTGTTGGAAGCCGCGCTCCTGAAAATGTGGCGCAAAAATGCCCTCATCCGAGCGCCTCCGTTATTCTGCCGTCCTTGATTTCAATTATTACGTTGCCGTAACGGGCGTTGTCCGCCGAGTGCGTCACCTGCACGACGGATGTGCCCGTGCGCTTATTGATGTCCGATAAAAGTTCCATTATCTCGGTGCCGTTTTTGCTGTCGAGGTTGCCGGTAGGCTCGTCGAGGAAAATCATCTCCGGCTCCGTAATCAGTCCGCGCGCGATTGCCACTCTTTGTTGTTCGCCGCCGGACATCTCCGAAGGCAACTTGTTCCCGAGCGCCGCTATGCCGAGGTAGTCCATAAGTTCGTCCTTGCGTTTGCGGTGTTCGTCGGTTACTCTGCCTCCGAGCATAATAGGCAAAAGTACGTTCTCTTCCGCCGTAAGGTAGGGCGCAAGGTTGAAAAATTGGAATACGAATCCTATTTTCGTGCGGCGTAATACGGCAAGTTCCCTTTCGGACTTGCGGGTGATATCTTCTTCCGCAAAGATCACGCTACCGGAAGTGGGCTTGTCTATTCCGCCGAGAATGGTCAAAAGCGTGGATTTACCGGATCCCGACGCCCCCGTAACGGAAACGAAATCGCCCTTCTCTATATTTAGAGAAACGCCGTCCAATACGCGACGTCCGTCGAATTCTTTGACAATATCTTTTGCACTCAGTAACGGCATATGCCCTCCTCTAAATAACGTTGGCTATTATTCCGCTTATGGCGTTAAACGCGACGTTGACGAGTATGACGCTCACCAGCTCGCCGCCACCCGACGTAAGCGCGCCGTAATCGAAGGCGCGTATGGCGCCGATCGCATTGTCGAGTTCTGCTCTTTCTTCGTCGCTCAACGCTCCGTACGCGGCAACCGTAGATACGTTGCCGTACTTGCTTTCCACAAGCTTGACGTTAGCGTATAAATCCGTAAATTCTTTTTTTATCTCCGCAAGGCGCGCGTCCTTATCCTCCGGCGGAGTCGCCGAAAACGCCTCGGTATCGAGTTTTAACGCGGCAACTGCCGATAATATCTCTTCTTCCGTCTTGTTGCCCTTCGACATGGTGTTCTTTACGCCCTCTACCGCCGCGCGCGACACTCCTATGCCGTAGACGGTCAAATATCTTTCGTCCGGCGTGCCGTCGTTAACTGACTCGGTATAGCTTGCCAAGGCTTCCAACGTATCGTTGCCGACCGCTTTGAACGCGCTCTCTGCAAAATACAACACGCTCGCCGTAAGATTGGACGCGGACTCCACGGCGTTATTCAGCCGTTCTATCGAAACGATCTCGTCCGCGCCGTATCCGGATGTCTCCAAGAATTTTTGAAGCTTCGTAGGATCTATCGCGGAGCCTTGCCCGGCGCTCAACGCCGCAACTATTCTGTCCATGCCTATGGTATCCGCCATCCGTTCTATCTCGGTGCCCGTTTCGTAGAGGAGTTCGCCGAGCAGGCGCGCTTCGTTTTTGGTGCCGCCCTTCATGTTGAAGGAAAGGTACGCGTCGTAAACGGTACTCAAAGATACTACGAGCGTGACGAAATTATCGCGCCCCAGCGTTTCTATCGCTTGACTCGCCGTCTCGTCCGAAATCGATAGCAAACACTCGTACATCAGGCGCGCGCATTCGTTTGTAGTCAAAGACGTATGCTTGATAACGTCCTCCATCGCGCCTACGACGTCGACTTTGCCGGTCAAAAGCCCCGCAAGTTTCTCGGGAGAAGCAAACTCGGCAGTTCCCGTCTCCGGATCGCCTTCAAGCAGAAAATCTATGACTTCAACGACTGCCTGCTCGGAGTCTAAACTCGCCAAATACTCCCCGAACGCCAAAAGTTTGTTCGTGGGAATACTCGCTTTCGAGAATAAATTCAACAGCGGTTCGCTAACATACTTGGAATTTTTTATTTCGGGAGCTTCGAGTTTACTGCCGTCCACGGTTATCTGATCGGCAACGGAGGAAGCAATATTATTGAGCATTTTTCCTACGTACATGCGGAAAGCGCTCTCCGTCTGCGGAGAGTAAATCACGGCTACGTTCGTAGCGACATCGGAGGCTTTGACCTCTCCGGCGTAATCCGTTTGCGGAGCGCGGCAAACAAGCACGGTGCCCGTAATAAGCCCCGCGATAAGTACCGCGGCTACCGCCATAAAAATGTAACCGGTTACGTTCTTTCTACGCGTCATACGTCGATTATACACTACGCGCGCGTAATTATCAACAATGTTAATGTGTAAATTGGGTGAACTTACCGCAATATTACTCGTTGTTGCCCTAAATAGTTGCGACGAAGGCTTATTTGTGATAACATATACACATCAAATTATCGGAAGTATTATATGGCTGACAAGTACGATTTTAAGTCCGTCGAGAAAAAATGGCAGGACTACTGGTACAACAACAAAGTTTTTGAAGTAACCGAAGACGCATCCAAACCTAAGTTTTACGGCTTGATAGAATTCCCCTATCCGAGCGGCGCGGGTCTCCATGTAGGGCACATCAGGGCGTTTTCTTCCATGGAAGTCATCGCACGCAAAAAACGTTTGGAGGGCTACAACGTCCTCTTCCCCATAGGCTACGACGCTTTCGGTTTGCCTACGGAAAACTACGCAATGGCAACCAAGCAACACCCGAGAACGGTTACCGACAACAATATAAAACGGTTCGAGCAACAGCTTAAACAAGTCGGTTACAGCTTCGACTGGTCGCGCACGATCGACACTACCGATCCCGACTACTACAAGTGGACGCAATGGATATTCTTGCAACTCTTCAAACACGGACTCGCCTACAAATCGAATACGACGGTCAACTTCTGCCCTAAGTGCAAAGTCGTGCTTGCCAACGAGGAATCCCAAGGAGGCGTTTGCGATCGTTGCGGTACGGAAGTCGTCCAAAAAGAAAAGGACGTGTGGTTCCTGCGCATTCGTAATTATGCCGAAAGGTTGCTTACGGGACTGAACAAAGTCAATTTCCCCGAACGCATAAAAACCGAACAGCAAAACTGGATAGGCAAATCCACCGGCGCGGAAGTGGCCTTTAACGTAAAAATCGGAGAGCATACCCATCCCGTTACGGTATACACCACGCGCCCGGACACCATATACGGCGTGACGTTTATTGTCGTTTCGCCCGAGCATCCCTTGCTTACGGAGCACATCGACGACATCGTAAACGCCGACGAAATCAAGGCTTACCAAACGCAAGCCAAGCTCAAAAAAGAGTTCGATCGCGTACAGGTCAACAAAGACAAGACCGGCATAAAAGTGCAAGGCATGGTTGCCGTTAACCCCGTTACGGGTACCGAAATACCGGTATTTACGGCAGACTACGTTATGATGGATTACGGCACCGGCGCCATAATGGCAGTGCCGGCGCACGACAAACGCGACTGGGATTTTGCAAAGAAATACAATCTCCCGATCATCGAAGTAATTAAGTCCGACGTCGACGTGCAATCCGAGCCGTATTGCGCAAAAGAAGGTTCCGGCACGATGGTCAACTCCGACTTCCTGAACGGCTTGGAAGTCAAACCTGCCATCAAAAAGATGATTGCTTATATGGAAGAAAAAGGTATAGGCAAAGCCAAAACGGACTACAAGATGAAGGATTGGGCGTTTAACCGCCAACGCTATTGGGGCGAGCCTATTCCGATTATCAATTGTCCGCACTGCGGTCAGGTTCCCGTACCGGAAAGCGAATTGCCGCTTAAACTTCCGGAGCTCAAAGATTTCAGCCCTACCGACGACGGCACTTCTCCTCTGTCAAAATGCACGGATTGGGTGAATACGGTTTGCCCGATTTGCGGAGCTCCCGCAAAAAGAGAAACCGACACCATGCCGCAATGGGCAGGTTCGAGCTGGTACTATCTGCGCTACGAAAGTCCGCATGACAACGAACACGCCGTCAATCCCGAAGCCAACAAATATTGGGGACAAGTCGATTGGTACAACGGCGGTATGGAGCACGTCACGAGGCACTTGATCTATTCTCGTTTTTGGAATCAATTCCTATACGACATCGGCGTCGTTAAAGACGAAGAGCCGTATATAAGGAGATCCGCCCAAGGGCTTATTCTCGGAGCCGACGGCGAAAAAATGAGCAAGTCCAAAGGCAACGTCGTGAATCCCGACGACGTCGTAAATCAATACGGCGCCGACGTTCTGCGCTTATACATTATGTTTATAGGCGACTACGAAAAGCCGGCTCCCTGGTCTGCCGACGGCATCAAGGGTTGCAACCGCTTTGCTCAACGCTATTGGAATTTGCAAGATCTTTTGGACGACTCGGCGGATACGTCGGACCTCAACCTCGACGCCCTGATCAAAAAGGTAAGCGAAGACTACGAGGCGTGCAAATTCAACACCGCCATTGCCCAAGTCATGACGGCTCTCAACGTAATTTACGCGCGCGGCAAGGTTACCAAAAAAGAATTGAATACGATTTCGTTGTTGATATACCCGGTAGCGCCGCATATCACGAGCGAATTGTATGAGATCGTCAACGGCGGAGCAAAAATAAACGAAGCCAAATTCCCCGTATACGACCCTGCAAAACTTGTCGAAGACAACGTCGAAATACCCGTACAGATTATGGGTAAGCTCAAAGGCAAAGTCGTGGCGCCCAAAGGATCAACGTCCGAAGAGGTTATGGTCAAAGTAAACGAACTCGGATTGCTTGACGGCAAAACGGTTATCAAGGTTATCTACGTACAAGATAAGATTATAAACATCGTGGCTAAATAGTTCCGATACCAAAATATGTCAAAACAGTTGCAAAATCTATACTAAAAGTATAGAATAGCAAATGGAAATAAACTAATTACTCTATGGAGGATTTAATCATGGCAAATACTGTTAGAGTTGCTATCAACGGATTCGGAAGAATCGGTCGTTTGGCTTTCAGACAAATGTTCGGTGCCGAGGGTTACGAAGTCGTAGCTATCAACGACCTCACCAGCCCCAAAATGCTCGCACATCTCTTGAAGTATGACAGCACCCAAGGCAATTATGCAAATTCGCACTCAGTTACAAGCGAAGAAGCCGTACTTAACGAGGACGGCTCCGTAAAAGAGAACGGATACATCGTTGTCGATGGCAAAAAGATTACCATCTATGCCAAACCCAAAGCGAACGAACTCCCCTGGGGCGAACTCAAGGTTGACGTAGTACTCGAATGCACCGGCTTCTACACCTCTAAGGCAAAAGCCCAAGCTCACATCGACGCAGGCGCACGTAAAGTCGTTATCTCCGCTCCCGCAGGCAACGACCTTCCCACCATCGTTTACAACGTAAACCACACCACCCTCAAGGCAGATGACAACATCATCTCCGCGGCAAGCTGCACCACCAACTGCTTGGCTCCTATGGCTAAGGCTCTTAACGATTACGCTCCCATCAAAGCAGGTATCATGACCACCGTACACGCTTACACCGGTGACCAAATGCCCCTTGACGGACCGCAAAGAAAGGGTGACCTCCGCCGCTCCAGAGCTGCTGCTATAAACATCGTTCCTAACAGCACCGGCGCCGCAAAAGCTATCGGTCTTGTTATTCCCGAGCTCAACGGCAAGCTTATCGGCTCCGCTCAGAGAGTTCCTACCCCTACCGGCTCCACCACCATCCTTGTAGCCGTTGTAGAAGGCAACGTTACCAAAGAAGGCATCAACGAGGCTATGAAGAACGCCGCAACCGAGTCCTTTGCTTACAATGAGGATCAAATCGTTTCTTCCGACATCATCGGTAGCACCTACGGTTCCATCTTCGACGCAACTCAAACCATGGTTATCCCTATGGGCGATTGCACCCAAGTACAAGTTGTCGCTTGGTATGATAACGAGAACTCCTACACCAGCCAAATGGTACGTACCATCAAGTACTTCAGCGAGCTCAAATAATTATCAACGGTAAAATCGGAGAACTGCCAAGCAAAATGTTTGGCAGTTCTTTTTTTGTCGAAAGCACACCTTCCGTTAGCACTTTCATCTCCGGTTTAACCACAAACTACCGCGTTTTAGTTGCTTATATTTATAATACAGAGTAGAATATTGCTATGCGAAAAAAATTTGAAGCGGATTTGACAACGGGTTCCGTAACTAAAAAAATGATAGCCTTCGTTATACCGATATTCCTATCGGGCGTTTTGCAGCAGTTGTACAATGCCGCGGACACCATGACGGTAGGACAGTTCGCCGGTTCCGATTCCTTGGCGGCTGTAGGCGCGACTACGGCTTTGACAAACTTGATTTTGAATTTATTCTTGGGTCTTGCAGTGGGAGCGAACGTTTTGTGCGCCAAGAGGTTCGGCTCTAAGGACGAAGAAGGGCTTTCGCGCGCCATCCATACGGCGTTGCCGCTTGCGTTCGTTTCCGGACTCGTACTGCTCGTAATAGGCTTGACTACCTGCAAATATATGCTCGAAGCCATGGGCACTCCGGAAGACGTCATCGATAAATCCGTGCTCTACATGCGCATATACTTTTTGGGCGCGCCGGCATCTCTCGTTTACAACTTCGGCGCGGGAATTTTGCGCGCCGGCGGCGATACCAAACGTCCGCTGTATATACTCGTTTGCTCGGGGCTTGTCAACGTTTGCCTCAATCTGTTTTGCGTAATTGTCCTGAAACTCGACGTCGCCGGAGTAGCCATCGGCACGATTGTCTCGCAATTCATATCCGCCGTGGCAATAGTGATTATACTTTTGCGCTCAAAGAGCGCTTTCCGCTTCGACTTCAAAAAAATCAAAATCCGCAAGGCTGAATTGTTGGAAATTATCAAGGTCGGCTTCCCGGCAGGGCTGAACGGCATAATGTTCAGCGTGTCAAACGTGATTTTGCAATCCACAATCAATTCGTTCGGCAGTACGGTTATTGCCGGCAATACCGCTTCATCAAATATAGAAGTATTCTTCTTCCTCGTGCTCTCTTCGTTCGAACAAGGCGCGGTAAGCTTCACCGGGCAAAATATGGGCGCGAAAAAGTACGAACGCCTTGCCCCTATCATGCGTAGCGGTACGTTGATTGCTCTTGCCGGCGCGCTGATAATGTCGGCGGTAACTTATCCCTTACAAGAGGAATTACTCGGCATATTTACGCCGGATCCGGACGTTATATCCGCAGGTATGATCAAGCTGACGATGGTTTGCTACACATACTTTACGTTCGTTCCGAACCAAGTTTGCGGCGGTTGCTTGCGCGGTATGGGCAAGAGCCTGACCCCTACCGTATTGAACGCCCTGTTTACATGCGTAACGCGTATTATATGGATTTACACGTTCTACCGCATGAAGCCCACACTTTGGATGCTATACCTTGCGTATCCCATATCTTGGGTGCTTTCGTCCCTTGCAATTTATATTGCTTACCACGTAACACGCGTGAAAATAATCAAAAAAGCAAAAGCGGAACAAGAGAAAGCGGCAAAAGAAGTCCCGCAACAAAACGCCTCCGCGCAAGAAGCAACGGCACAATAATCCGATGCCTTCGCAGGTTCGCGGTATATTGAGTCGCGTTAATGATGATTTACATAAACGAACTGCCGAGAAAAATCTCGGCAGTTCGTTTTTTTAGTTTCGCGTATTTATGCACCCGTAGGTAACTTTTTGGTTATAAGTAAATCGTTTACGCTTGCGCTTGGGCGTTCAGGCGTTCGTTTTTGAGCTTTTCGAGAGAGGATTGCGCGTTCTTCTTTGCGGTTTCCACGGCGTCGTCAAAGACCTTCTTTTGCGCGGAAAGCGTTTCTACTGCTTTGGCTTGATCGGCCTCGATTTGTTTGAGCTCGTCGGCAGTAAAGTCATTGTTTACCTTGTCTTTGTATTCGGAAGCTTTGGCGTCCAACTTGGTAGCGCAATCGCGGAGTTCGTCTGCGGTAATCGCTCCGTCTTCCAAGATAAGCTTGATCTTTGCAACAACCTCTTGGTAGGTTGCGAGACTGCTATTGAGCATTTCCGTCGCGCCGGGGATAGCAGCTACCAAGCTTTGCACTGCGGAAAGAGCTGCGTCAGCGGTAGTGATATAATACTCGATTTGGTCTTTGTACTCGGCTTTGGCGGCGTCTATTACGGCTTTGACGGACGCTTTTGCCTCGGTAAGAGCGGACTCAACGTCTGCCTGAACCTCGGTGAAATCGCCGTAAACCGAAGTGTTCTTGACCATTTTGTCGATGTAAGCCTCCACACTGCCGATAGTGACGTTGCCGTCCGCATCTTTGAGCTTATCCACTTCGTTCTCGTCCATGCCGAAAGCTTGGAGAATTTGCGAAACGCGTTCTTCGTCCAAAGGATACTCACGCTCGATTTCTATATAATCGTATACGTTCGCAACAAGGTTGAAGCCCTTGGAGGTAAGCGCGTACATATAGTATACCGAGCCGTTAAAAGCAACAGTCGGATTGGTGAAGACTTTGCGAGTGTAGTATGTAAGGTACACGGAGTCTTTGGCGATCTCTACGGCGCTTGCGTAAGCCATATCTGCTTTGGCGACAGCCTCTTTATAAGCGTCTGTAGCGTAATCGGCAATGGCTTTGTGCGCGTCATTGACGATTTTGATCAGTTCGGAGTCATCAAGCTCCACCGCCGCCTCGACGTCTATTTTGCCGTCTTCCGTCGCGGAAGCCACGAGTTTGAATTTGGAAACGGTAAGCGACTGTATAAGCGCGTTATCGGGATATGCGGCTTTGAGCTCTTTGAGCTTTTGGAGATCGGAATACGCGCCGTCTGCGGTTGTGGTCACGTTGAGTCCCAAGTTCTTGGCTGTCGCGGTTATCTTGGCGTTGACTTTGGAGGTAAGCTCCTCGCCCGTAGCGTCCTTTTCGGAAGAGACGGATACGTCTACCGCCTTGTTGTCCTCGCTAAGGTATCCCATGTTGACGGCAAGGTTGATGATTTTATCAATTGCGACTTCGACGTCTTCGCCTTGTATGCCGGTTTCGTTATAGAGCAGCACTTTGCCGTCCTCATTCGCGCCGTAAACGCTGGCGACCTTGTTTTCTCCGTCAACGACAATTTCTATTGACGGGTTGATGTCCAAGGTGA
Source organism: Ruminococcus bicirculans (ex Wegman et al. 2014) (assembly GCA_963642145.1). Classification (GTDB taxonomy): domain Bacteria; phylum Bacillota; class Clostridia; order Christensenellales; family DTU072; genus Stercoripulliclostridium_A. The sequence continues at coordinate 15,963 of CAVIFU010000012.1, read as the reverse complement.
CAAACGACATTCCTTTGTCCTCTTTTTGGGTGTCGGAATTGTCCGTCTTGCACGCGACCAACCCCAATACCGTAGCGCATACACATGCGACGGTAAGTATTGCTATAAAGAATTTTTTTACTTGCATATGAATGAACCTCCTATTTGTGTTCTCGTACATTAAACACAAGAAAGCGTTATTTTGTTGCAACGATTTTTATTTTTTTGTGTTTGCCCAATATTCCGCAAGCGAACCGTACTCGGCGATAAGAGCCGAAATCCTTGCGTTGTAATCGTCCGCGGTAATTGCCGCGCGTTCTTTATCGTACTCCTTGTTGCCGTCTATACGCGACTTGTACTCTTCCGACAGCACCTTGCGGTATTTGACGACATACTCGACTGCGTCTTTGGGGAGATTGACAATCTCGGCAAAATCATCGTCTATAAGTCCCAACTCGTCCGCTAAATCGACAAGCCATTCGATATCCTCAAACGTGTACTCGGACGAGAATCTGTCTATATATTCTTTGATATTATCGAGAGTGACGTTTTGGTATTTATCGGTAAGCGCTCGCAATGCCTCGAATGAATCTATGCTCTTGCCGTACTTTTGGTTAAACTCGGTAAGGAGGTTATCCATCTTAGCCATCAGTGCTGCAAACTCCGAAGAAAATTCGTCCGGCGCGCAGTTATCCTTGATATACCAGTAACTTGCCGGTATGATCGAAAGATACGAGGAGTTAAACATTATGTTGTTGTTCGCGTTGACGATCTCTATTAAGTCCTTAACATACCCGGTATACTTGGTCAAATTCGAGTTGAGCGCGTCCGCGACGCTTGCGAATATATTGCCGTAATCGGATAATGCGTTTTTGTAGGACTCTTGCAAAGCCGTTACCGTCTGTCCTTCGGACGTGCGAGAAACATAGTACTCGTCGGTAGCGTTGAGCGCGTTCACAAGCGCGTCTATATCGCCGTATTCGCCGTCTAAGCCCGAACGCGTGAGGTATTCCGCTATGTCTACGCGCTCGTCTATAACTGCTATAAATACGCCGCTTTCTTCGGAATAAGTTTCTATGCCGTTCTTGATTGAGGCAACGTCGCTATCGGAGCCCGAACAGAAACTCATACGCACCGCGCCGCCTGCCTCGGAATCGATGTAACCGAGTTTGCGCGCGACATCTACGTACATACCGACGCCGTCGGACGCCGACTTGCCGACAAGCGCGTCTTTTCCGAATCCCGAAAGTAATATGTCCGCGTCGGAGTTTAATGCGATCACTTTGGTAATAACGCCGTTTTTGTCCGTCACAAAGCTTGCCGCGGGATTTATCTCGACGGTCAGCACCATCGGCTCGCCGCCGGTTGCGGGATTGGAACCGTCACCGCCGACAAATACGGCAGTCAGCACTATCGCTACGATTATAACCGCCGCCACCGGCGCAAATACAAACCAAAACTTTTTGGGTATTCCGCGTTTGTTTTGCCTTTCGGGAGGATCCGGCAAGGGTACGCGTTTGACTTCCTCGCTCTCTGCGGGAACCATATTATCAAGCTCTTTGAGCCACTGTTTCTTCCACGACACTATTGCTTTACCTCCTTCAAGTATGATTTAAGCTTATCTATCGCGCGCTTGTATTTGGACGTTACCGTCCCCGTGGACGCGCCCGACAGCTTGGCTATTTCCCTATGTTTGTACCCCCATAACACGTGGAGAACAACTATGCGCTGTTCGTCTTCCGTCAAAACCTTGCGCATGGCTTCCGTAACGCTCGTGCGCTCGCCGCCATCAAACGGCGTCACGCCGTAACGCTCTTCCTCCAATGGCTCAACGTCTGTCTGCTTCCTCCGTCGAACCTCGTTGAGCGCAACGTTTTTGGCTATTTCCAACACCCACGCTCTGCCGTCCGTGCCCGGCTTGTAATGCAAAATATTGTACCTTACTCTGCAATAAGCCTCCTGCAATGCGTCCTCGGTATCCTCTCTGTTACCGAGATAAGAATACAAAAAAGCGTACACGCCTTTGGAGCTGTTCTTATACAGCTCTTCAAACGCACTCTCGTCTCCGCGTGAGATGCTATTTAACAACTTGTCCCAATCGCTCTTTTGCATTACACTCATTAAACACGCGACACATGCTTTTTGTTGCATAAAAATTCAGCCCGTTTTCGGCGGGCAGAATTCGATTACTTTTTGATTTCGTACACGGCAGCTTCGTACGGTCTGAGCCTTAACGCGTCTCCGAGGGTTGCCTCCTGCCCGTCCCAATTGCCGAACAGGTAGCTCGCGCCCCTTACATTCGGAATTTTGTCTACGTTGAACGCCACGTTCTTCTCGGCAAAATTGCATATGACTATGTAACGATGTCCGTTCAAATTGCGCTCATAGCAATATACATTCTTGTTGTTGTGGTAATACTCGACGTATTCGCCGTCGCGGATAACGTCGTTACCCTTGCGGAAAGCGATAAGCTTTTTGTAGAAATTTAATATAGAATTCTCGTTTTTGAGGTCGTGCTCGACGTTGATTTCGCCGAGATTCCTGTTTATCTTCATCCACGGCTTGCCTGTGGTAAATCCGGCGCCGGTCTTGTCCGCCCATTGCATAGGCGTCCTTGCGTGATCACGCGCGCGCTTTGCCATTGCCCAACGCGCCACGGGGAGCAGTAGCGGACAAATCTTGCGAATGAGGGTAAATATACGGGTAGCCATGATGTCGATATACTCTTTTTCTTCAAGAGTAATGTTGGTCATGCCTATTTCCTGTCCCTCGTAAACGTAAGGCGTACCGCGGAGCATAAAGTAGGATACGGCAAGCATTTTGCCGAGTTCCTTCCTATAAATGCCTCTGCCGTTACCGTAACGAGTGATGGAACGCGGTTGATCGTGATTTTCGTAATACAACGTGTTCCAGCAGTCTTTGGGCAGATTCTGCCACGCCGATTGCACTTCCTTGAACTTGCGGAGGTTGAATTTGACGGGGAAAAAGTCCCATTTGAAGTCAACTTGCATAAGTTCGAAAGTTATGGCGCTGTCGAGCTCGTTTTTGCTCTCGGCGACTATGCTCGGAGCGTCGGTAAGCTTACAACCTATGGCTTCGCCTACGATCATGCTGTCGTACTTAGACCAGGATTCGCGGTTTACCTCGTTGAGGTACTCGTGGATATGCGGTCCCAAAATGAAGTGCTCGTCACCGCACATAAACGGATTGAATTTGCCGTCCGGGAGCCCCTCCGCCTTACTGATATAAGTGATTACGTCACAACGGAATCCGTCTACGCCGAGTTCGAACCAATAATTGCAAATATCTATGACTTCCTTGCGCACCTTGGGATTGTCCCAGTTGAGGTCGGGTTGCTCTTTGCTGAACAGATGCAAGTACCACTCGCCGGTAGTTTCGTCATAATCCCACGCTTTGCCGGTAAAACGCGACGTCCAATTGTTGGGCGGACGTTTGCCGTTCTTGCCCCTTCCCTTGCGCCAAATGTAATAATCGCGGTAAGGATTGTCTTTGGACTTGCGCGACTCCTTGAACCACTCGTGCTCTATCGACGTATGGTTGACGACAAGATCCATTACGAGGCGGATGCCTCTGTCGTGCATACCTTGAATCATCTCTTTCCAATCGTCCATGGTGCCGAATTCCGGATTTATGTCGCGATAATCGGAAATATCGTATCCGTTATCGAAATTGGGCGATTTGTATACCGGGGACAGCCATACCGCATTGACTCCGAGGTCTTTGAGGTAATCGAGCTTGGAAATTATGCCTCTGATGTCGCCTATGCCGTCGCCGTTCGAATCACAGAAACTGCGCGGATAGATTTGATAGAAAACTGCGTCTTTGTACCAATACGTTTTGCTCATTGACTCTCCTTTAAGTTGTTGGTCTTTTCTTCTTTGATACGCTTATCGAGTTCTTCTATGAACTTATCTTCATCGATAGGCAGGGTAACGGTTTCGCCCGTCCAGCCGGAAAGGTGTATGGCGTTAGATACCGTCAAACCGCGTATGCCTTCCACGCCCGGCGCGATTAGCGGTGTGCCGTGGTTGATGTGCGCGACGAAATTGTTAATTATGCCGGTGTGCTGTCCGAATACAAGCATAAGATACTCCGAAAGCTTACTCATGCGCTTGACTATCTTGCGTGAAGGTATGGACGGCATGAACTTCTTGTTGGTTCTGTTGAATTCCGTTTCGCCCACTTTGAGCTCGGTGAATTCCAATTTGTTGTTCTCTATGACGATTTTGCCTTTGTCGCCGTCGATTTCCAAACGATTCGTTCCAGGGAAATCGTGCGTGGACGTTATAAATACGCCCGTTGCGCCGTTGGGGTATTCCATGTACGCGGTAACGTCGTTCTCGACGTTGATTTTGCGGTTCTTGCCTACCTGAACGTAGCCCGTAACCTTGGACGGCATACCGCCGAGCCATTGGAATAAATCCAATTGGTGCGGACATTGATTTATAAGCACGCCGCCGCCTTCGCCTGCCCAAGTACCGCGCCATCCGCCTTGGTTGTAGTACGCTTGCGGACGATACCAATTGGTGATTATCCAATTGATACGCTTCATCTCTCCGAGTCTGCCGGACTCGATGACGTCTTTTGCGTAGCGGTAAAGTTTGTTGGTGCGTTGATTGTACATTATGCCGAACGTCAGCTCGGGCTTGGACTCGGCGAGCTCGTTAAGCTCGCGTATAGCCTTGGTAAATACGCCTGCAGGCTTCTCTATGAGAGTGTGCAGACCCTTATTCAACGCGTATGTGGCTATAACCGGGTGCAGATAGTGCGGCGTTGCCACAAGTACGGCGTCCACCAAGCCGGAATCGATAAGCTCTTCATACTTATCGAAATACTTGACGCCACTCTTTGCAAGGTTCTTTTCAGCCCACGCTTTGCGCTCATCCGTAATATCGCAAACAGCAGTCAGCTTGGCTTCTTTGATAAGTCCTTTGGTGAATCTCAGGCAATGCAAAGAACCCATCTTGCCTATGCCTATAATACCGAATCTAACCGTTCCCATACTATTTCTCAGCCTCCGAAATTAGTTTTTTTAGGTTGTTGTATTGCATAACGAACATGTCTTTGCGAGTAACGCGCTTGCATATGCCGTATCCGAGCTTTTGGTCTATCTTGCGGAATGCCGGATAAAACTCGGGCTTGGTCTTGCGCAGGAAGGGCAAAAAGTATAACGGCTTCCTGAGTAACGCATACTTGCCGGTATGCGGTTCGAGCGTCATGAATCCGTTGTATCCGCGCGCTTCCAAATCATCGAAAATCGCCTTGTAATCGGTAGAACCGAGTCCAAGCGGAAATTCCACTTTGGTTTCCTTGTCGCAATCCTTCATGTGATAATATACGGTGTAATTGCGCGTCGCAATATACGCTTCGTTCGGGTCGCATCCTACTTGGATGTAATTGGACGCGTCGTATATGAGTTTGAGTTTGGGCGTGTCCAAGGTGTGGTAAATATCCAAGCACCTTTCGAATCTGTCTCCGTAGATACCTTTTTCGTTCTCATGGAGCAATATCACGTCCGTGCCCTCGGTAAGAGCGACAAACTGTTTGAGTTTATCCATAACTACGTCCCTGTATTCCGCGGGGTCCTTGTCGCTCGGAATAAAGAAAGAAAACATGCGGATATACCTGCATTCCATGGCTTCCGCAATCTTGATGAGCGTTGCAAGCTGTTTGAGTTGCTTTTTGAAGCCCTCTTCGTCCTCTACTCCCACTTTGCCTATGGGACTGCCGATGGAAGAGAATTTGACGCCGGCTTTGTCGAGGCGCGGTTTGACGTCGCGCATAAACTCTTCGTAAGTATAGTCGGCTATGTTTTTGCCGTCAACCACGCGCGGACAAATATAACTCTCGCCCAAAGACTTAACCAATGCTATTTGTTTATCCAAACTCGGACTTACTTCATCGTAAAATCCGGAAATCGCTACTTTCATTTTTACACCCTCCGAAAATTGAATTATACGCCGGAATAAGCGGAGAAACCGCCGTCTACCGGTACCACTATGCCCGTAATGAATCCGCTGAACTTATCGTCGGCAAGCCACAAAAGAGTGCCGGTAAGCTCGTCTATATCGCCGAATCTGCCGAGAGGCGTATGCGATATTATCTTATGCGAACGCGGAGTAAGCTCGCCTTCCGGCGTAAAGAGCAAACTCCTGTTTTGGTTGCCGACAAAAAACCCCGGCGCTATGGCGTTGACTCTGATGCCTACGGGCGCGAAATGCACCGCCAACCATTCCGTAAAGTTGCTTACGGAAGCCTTAGCCGCGCTGTATGCCGGTATCTTGGTGAGCGGACGGAAAGAATTCATACTGCTGATATTGAGTATGGAACCGTGACTCGCCGTAAGATATAAGCCGAAAGCTTGGGTTGCAAGCAAAATCGACGTGAAGTTAAGGTCGAAAACCTTGCGTATGGCGTCGTCGTTGAGCGAAAAGAAAGTCTTTATTCTTTCATCGAGCTCGTCGCCTTCGTTGAAAACCTCTTTGTCCGTAGTCGCGGACGGATGGTTGCCGCCGGCGCCGTTAATGAGCATATCGACGGATCCGAAATCTTCGACGACGCGCTTGGCGCACTCCTCCAAACACGCGCGATCCAAAACGTTTGCGTAATACGCTTTGGCAAAAGCGCCCTTTTCGCGAAGCTCGTCAGCCAAAACTTCGGCTTTTTCGAGGTTAATGTCGAGAAGCGCGACTCTTGCGCCTACATTGGTGAGCTCGCGCGCGAATCCCGAACAAATCGCCCCCGCCGAACCCGTAATTACTATGTTTTTGCCGCTTAAATCTATGTTGTACCTATCCATAAAACTCCTATTTTCCGTTATTTTCCGCCTCGACAGCCTCAAACAAGCCGTAGAGGTACATGGCGCCGAGGGCTCTGTCGTACAGCCCGTAACCGGGTTTGCCGCGCTCGCCCCATATCATTCTGCCGTGGTCGGGTCTGACGTAGCCGTCGAATCCGTCGGCTACAAGCTTCCTGACTATTCCGAGCATGTCCAAAGAACCGTTCTTGCTTACGTGCCCGGACTCTTCGAAACATCTGTCGCCGGTGAATTTTATATTCCTCAAATGCGCGAAATGAATTCTGCCCTTGGCAATATCCATCATCTCGTATAAATCATTGCCGCTGTCCGCGCCGAAACTGCCGGTGCAGAACGTCACGCCGTTATAGACCGATTTGTTGAGATCCAAAAAGCGTTTGAGGTGCTCTGCGTCAGTAATTATACGCGGCAATCCGAATATCCCCCAGGGCGGATCGTCGGGGTGAATTGCCATCTTGACGTCGCATTCCTCCGCAACGGGTATCACTCTGTCCAAAAAGTATTTGAGATTGTCAAACAGTTTGTCTTCGTCTATATTTGCGTAAGCGTTGAGTAAATCCACAAGCTGTTCGTGAGTGTAACTCTCGTCCCATCCGGGGAGAGAAAGACTCGTTTTGAGAGGATTCAACGCAAGCACCACGCTGTCGTCGTATGCAAGCGCCTCGGAACCGTCGCTCAATGTGCGCGACAAGTCGCTACGCAACCAATCGAATACCGGCATGAAGTTATAGCAAATGCACTTGACTCCGTGCTTTGACAGCCGTCTGACGTTCTCCGCATAATTCGCTATAAGCCTGTCCCTGTCGGGCGCGCCGAGCTTGATATCCTCGTGTACCGGCACGGACTCCACCACTTCAAACGAAAGTCCGTTTTGGTTTGCGGTATTTTTGATTTCGAGTATACTTTCTTCGTCCCAAACTTCGCCTACCGGAACGTTATAAACTGCCGACACCACGCCGTCAACGACGGGTATTTGCCTGATTTTATCTATACTTACGGGATCGTTTTTCCCATACCAACGAAAAGTCATTTTCATGACAATATTCTATCATATGCGAACGTCGTTTTCAATGATTTTGATAAAATTTATCATATTACGCGTGCGTTTTAAGTATATTAGCGTATGACTTTGGCGTTCGGCGTGTTACTAACCGCCTCATTGATACTTGCGCTTGTCGTCAATCCGACTTGCGTTGTGCCCGCGTTCGTCTCCGGGTGCAAGGATTCCGTCACGTTTTCGCTGACGATGTTTGCCGTATACGCGCTGTGGATACCCGTAAACAAAATGATAGAAGAGATAGGTTGCACCAAATATCTGAGCAAACTGCTCTTACCCGTCGAAAAACGTATCTTCCCCGGCGAAAGCTCCGACGTGTACGACGCCCTTTCCGTAAATATCTCCGCAAACCTCTTGGGCGTGGGAGGCGCGTCCACTCCCATGGGACTAAAAGCCATGGGGAATATGCGCAAGCGTAAAAACAGAATCATGCTCGTGGTAATCAACGCCACGTCCATACAACTCATACCTACTACGATACTCACCGTTCGCATGGGACTTAACGCCACAAAAGACATAATTCTGCCAACGCTGGCTGTTACCGCATTGACAACGATTATTGCAGTAATTCTCGTCAAAATATTCGTAAAAGAATGATTTACGTCGTCCCCGCCATACTCGCAAGCGTTTTTTTGATAGCACTTATCAAACGTAAAGACGTCTTCGGCTCCTTTACGTCCGGCATAGGGGAAGCCGTCCGACTGACGGTTAAACTCGTGCCCTACCTTACCTCTGTGTTCATGCTCATATCATTGCTGCGCGAAAGCGGTATGAGCGCTTACCTCGCGAAAGCGTTGAACCCCTTATTTTCGTTGCTCGGGATACCGAATGAGCTGGCAGAATTGATTATCCTTCGTCCGCTGAGCGGTAGCGGAAGTTTAGCCGTGCTCCAAAGCATTTACTCTACATACGGCGCGGACAGCTACATCGGCGTAACCGCAAGCGTCATTATGGGCAGTACGGATACTGTATTGTACGTTGCTTCGGTATACTTTTCGGTTTGCGAAGACAAAAAAACGGGCGCCGCCGTGGCGATCGCCCTTGTTTGTTCGCTGATAGGCGCGATTTGCGCTTGTATGATTTGTCGGCTTACTTTTGCTCGTTAAGCTTTAACGACGCGGCATAAACTACGTTTTTGTTGAGTCCGTAGAGTTTTGTCACGGCTTTGACTGCGTCCGACTTGTTTATGCCGGCGGTAATCAGCGTTGTGAGCTTTTGCGCGACGTCTACTTCCGCCGTCGCCTCGGATTCCTCCGGCTCCACGATGAGCACGAATTCTCCCCTTTCGTCCGCAATGTCTATATCTCCGAGAGTGCCCTTGCATACGGATTCGAATACTTTTGTAAGCTCTTTGACGACGGTAAGCGGCCTGTTGCCGAGTCGGGCGTTGAGATAAGCTATCGTTCGACGTAAATCGTGCGGCGCGCAATATATCACGAGAGGTATGTCGTAGGACGCGATATCGGCAACAAGCTCGTCGCGCTCTTTGCCTTTGTCCGGCAAAAAGCCTATGAACGCAAACCTCGGATTCAACACTCCGCTGACGGATATGGCGGTAGCCATGGCTGACGGTCCCGGAACGGAAGCTATCGTTACACCGTTTTCCCTCGCTTCCTTGACAAGAACCGCGCCGGGATCGGATACGCAAGGCGTACCCGCGTCCGTAACTAAAGCTACGGATTTGCCGTCATTTAAGGTACAAAGTATCTTCTCGGTAGCTTCGTGTTCTTTTTGTTTGTAGTAGCTGACGAGGGGTTTTTTTATATTGTACCGTTCGAGCAATATGCGCGTGTGCCGCGTATCCTCACATGCAATGAGGTCTACCGAAGCAAGCACCTCTACCGCGCGATACGTTATATCTCCCAAGTTACCTATCGGCGTGCCGACTATGTATAGCGTTCCGCTCATTTGCCGTAATACTCCCTGACTTTTTTGGTATATCCGCCGTCGGCTCTGCATACGACAAGCGGTTTCTTGATTTTTATTCCGGGTTTTCCGTTGCGACGTCCCTCGACTATGATCGTGTCTACGTCCTTTTTGGCTGTGGGTTGCACGGGGATAAGCGTTTTGGGTTCGACGCCGTACTCTCGCATTGCCGATATGAGATCGGTCAGGCGTTCCGCCTTGACTATCACATAGAACCTACCGCCGTATTTGAGGAGTTTGGACGCGCTATACACTACTTGCGACAAGGTAACCAAAACTTCCCTCTTGCAGATGTCTGTTTCCGTGGCGTCATCGACGCTGCCGTTATACTCCGAATACGGCGGATTGACGCAACACACGTCGTAGGCGTTGCCGAGCGTTTTGTAGGCGTCTTTCATATCCGCGTTGACGATTTGTATTCTGTCTTCCAACCCGTTGAGCGCAACGGAACGCGCGGACATATCCGCAAGCCTCGGTTGCACCTCTATCCCGGTAAATGACTTGGCGGGAGTCTTCTTCGCAAGCAGTAGGCTTATCACTCCGGAGCCCGATCCGAGTTCAACGACGCGTTCGTTTTTGTAGGCGCGCACGGTATTTGCAAGCAACACCGCGTCCGTGGTGAACGCGTAGCCCTTGGGGTGCTGAATTATTTTGAGTCCTTTACATTCGAGGTCGAATATTTCCTCGCCGTCTTTGAGTATCATGTACTAATTATACAGCAAAATAAGCGTTTAGACAAGCAGGCAACCGCAAAACCTCTTCATACAATCAAATGCAAACAAATTTATTGCAAATAATGGACTTATGCGCCAAACGGTAGTATAATAACTGTGACCGAAAGGTTAATATCTCTATAAAATTCGGAGGATTCTATGCCATTAGTAACTAGCACGGAAATGTTCAAAAAAGCTTACGAGGGCGGATACGCCATTGGCGCGTTCAACGTAAACAATATGGAAATTATCCAAGGCATCGTAGAGGCCGGCAGAGAGGAAAACGCTCCGCTTATCCTTCAAGTAAGCGCTGGCGCGCGTAAGTATGCCAACCCCATCTACCTCAAACATTTGGTAGACGCAGCCGTAGAAGATACCGGTCTTCCCATTTGTTTGCACCTCGACCACGGTGATTCTTTTGAACTTTGCAAAGACTGCGTTGACAGAGGCTTCACGTCCGTCATGATCGACGCCAGCAGCAAGGCGTTCTCTGACAATATTAAAATCACCCGCAACGTAGTGGAATACGCCCACGATCACGGCGTTGTAGTAGAAGCCGAACTCGGAAGGCTTGCAGGTATAGAAGACGCCGTTAACGTAAGCGCGGCAGATTCCAGCTACACCGATCCCGATCAAGTCGAAGAATTCGTAACCAAGACCGGCGTTGACAGCTTGGCAATCGCCATAGGTACCAGCCACGGCGCATACAAGTTCAAAGGCGACGCCGCTCTGCGCTTTGACATCTTGGAAGAGGTTTCCAAGCGTTTACCCGGATTCCCCATCGTATTGCACGGCGCAAGCTCCGTACCGCAATACCTCGTTGAGGAAATCAACCGCTACGGCGGAAACATGCCCGGTGCAAAAGGCGTTCCGGAAGAGATGCTCCGCCAAGCCGCAAGCATGGCTGTTTGCAAGATAAACATCGACTCCGACTTGCGCATGGCTGTAACCGCTACCATTCGTAAGTACTTCAACGATAACCCCTCGCACTTCGATCCTCGCCAATACCTCGGACCCGCGAGAGAAAGAGTCAAAGAGATCGTTAAACACAAGATCGAATACGTTTTGGGTTGCGCCAACAAAGCATAACAAATCGCAAATCAAAAAGGCTGTCGCTAAGCGGCAGCCTTTTGCTTACGTGCTCGAAAATTCAAATCCGCATTTTTCAAGTTTTTGAAATCAAAGGGACTGTCGCTAAGCGGCAGTCCCCGTTTTTTAATCAATTCTCCTATTATATCGTATCCCTTTACGCTTTGGGGAATACAAATCCGTCTTTTTGCAATTTGGCAATTTGCAGTGTGAGCTGATCGATGAATTCCTTGTTGTTTTTGGTCTTCATCATCATTTGGATGAGGTTTTCCGTCGCTTCCTGTCCGTCGCCTACGGATAGCATCTTGCGCACCGCCCATATGCCTTCGAGCTCTTTTTGGTCAAGTAACAATTCTTCTCTGCGCGTTCCGCTGCGGGCAAGGTCGATTGCCGGGAAGATACGCTTTTCGCTGAGCTTGCGGTCGAGGTGGATTTCCATGTTGCCGGTGCCCTTGAATTCCTCGTAAATAACGTCGTCCATTCTGGAACCGGTATCTACCAATGCCGTGGCAATAATCGTCAAGCTTCCGCCGTTTTCGATGTTACGTGCGGCGCCGAAGAATCTCTTGGGAGAGTATAGCGCGCCGGGATCGATACCGCCGGAAAGAGTCTTGCCGGTAGGCGTGATCGTCAGGTTGTATGCGCGCGCCAACCTCGTGAGAGAATCCATGAGGATTATGACGTCTCTGCCGCGCTCTACAAGGCGTTTGGCTCTTTCGAGTACCATTTCGCTTGCTTTGGTGTGATGCTCGGGCATCTCGTCAAACGTAGAGAATATTACTTCGCCCTTGATGCTGCGCTTCATGTCCGTAACTTCTTCCGGGCGTTCGTCAACCAACAGTACCATCAAATGGGCGTCCGGGTAGTTGGCGGAAATGCTATGCGCTATCTTTTTGAGCAAAGTCGTTTTGCCGGCTTTCGGGGGTGAAACTATCATCGCGCGTTGTCCCTTGCCGATAGGCGCAACGAGATCTATTGCACGTATGGCAAAATCGTTATAGCTCGTGGCAAGTTCCAATTTGTACCTCTTGTCCGGGTAAATTGGCACAAGGCTTTCAAAATTAGGACGTTTGAACGCCGATTCGGGAGTGTCGCCGTTGACCGAAATCAGATCGACAACGCTCATCGGGCGGTTCTCCGCAAGCTTTCTGACGTACGCTTTGACAAGGTCGCCTTTGCGCAAGCCGCATTTGCGGATCTTGGGAGCCGCTATATATGCGTCACGCTCGCCCTGCTCGTAGTTGTGCGCACGCAAAAATCCGTAGCCGTCCGGGCAAATTTCCAGCACGCCTTCTCTGATTTCCAAGTCTTCAAGGCTTATGGGCTTGTTGTCTTCGTTGCCGTCCGCGTCGCCGTTATCCCTCGAATTGTTTGGATTCGTGCGGTTTTGGTTGTTGTATTTATTAGGACGGCGATCGTCGCGTCTGGGTTTTTGCGCGTCGTTCGCGGCGGCGGACTTCTTTTTCTCCCTCACGCCTTTGTCCGGGTTATCTGCGTCTCCCGAACGTTTGTCGGACTTTTTCGATGCAGGCTCAGGCTCCGGCTCAGGTTCGGGCTCGGACGGTTTAGCCGGCTCGATATTGCCGTGGATAAGGTCCACCACGACGTTATTGCCTTGCAACAATGTCGCTTTCGGGGGACGTCCGCGTCTCTTTCTCAACGGCTCCGCGTTCGGATCCGGGGGCGCGGTCTGATACTTCATAATGTAATTGATAAGGTCATCCTTACGTTTGCCTGCCGGGTTGGGGTGAGATAGCTGTCTTGCAAGGTCACGCACACCGAATATGTTCATACCTTCCAGCATCTCTCTTGTGAAAATCTCTGCCATAAACTACTCCTAATATTTGTATTCGACACCTTAATAATTCAGTCGTCGGGTGCCGATTTAGACTCTAATTAACTTTTTTCGCGATAATTACACGCGTTTTGCCGGTTCCCGAAAAGTCACTCGGCGACAACGTTATAACATCGCTGTCTGCGTACTCTACGTCGCTGTCGGCATAGAGATCCGTAAACTTATTCAACTTGTCAAACCCCGTCACGTAGCCGTCCACAAAGTAGTGCATGGGTATGACTATGTCGGGTTTGATTCTGTCCGCGTACTCCTTGGCTCCCTTGGCGTCTACCGTGTAGATGCCGCCTACGGGAATAAGCAGAACGTTTACTTTGCCTATTTCGGCAATCAATTTGTCGCTTGCCGGCTCCCCTATGTCGCCCATATGACATAGCGTTACGCCGTCCGCAGTTATCTTGTATATTACGTTGGGTCCGCGCAAGGCTCCGTGCTTATCGTCGTGATAGCTGTCGATGCCCTCGATGCGTAGGTCCCCTACCGTATGCGCGCCGGATGTTCTGATTATATCCGTCGCTCCTTTGACGCCCGCAATATAATTGTGGTCGAAATGGTCATGCGTTACCAATACCGATTTGCACGAAACATCGGGATACTTGACTCCGACGTCTTCGGTCTTATACGGATCCGTAACGACTGCGCTCCCGCTATGGGAGGTAACGTAAAACGAGCTGTGCCCGAGCCACTTGATCTGCATAGTTCTCCTACTAAATTATTGGTGTTTTTATTTCGAGTGTGGGTAAATACGCCGTGTATATTTATATTATACCACTTTCAAATCGATTTTCAAGATGTTTCTTGATTTTTCTGTAACACCTTCTTGTTCGATTAGGCATACAATTTCCGCATGTGCGCTTTCTGCGTCGTATTGGCATACGGAACCCTCATAAAGAAATGTCGCGCTCCACGCTCCGAATTCGATTTCTTTGAGGGGAGGATAGCCCGCGCCCAACGCGTATACGTCGAACCTTTTGATCGGGTCCTCTCCGAATCCGCTGATAGCGGATATACCGAGCGTGATTTTGTCTTTGTGCAATCCTATCACGTATTTTGCAGACGCGAAGTCATCGCGTTCTTCAAACGATATGATTGCCACTCCGTCCCGATGATACTCATACTCACATACGGTAAATATGAATATATCCGGATAACTGTCTGTTTCTATACGTAATTTAGCCTTCATTATTCCCGAGTAACTCGTGTATCCTGTCCGCGCAATTGAGTAGCGGCGATACGGATTTATTTTGGTTACAAGAAGAAATTATGTAGCTGATGTATTTGGAAAGATCCGCGCAAATATACCACGGTCTCTTTGCAAGTTCAGGATTGTTGCAGGTAAGGTTGGTGCTGAGCACTGCCGTAAACAAGCCCTCTTCGTAAGCTTTGTCAAACTTTTCGAAGCCTTCCGTAAACAACGCGTACGTTGCCGTCAGGAATATCTTACCACAGCCCTTTTCTTTGAGCTCTTTGCAAAGTCTTATTACGGAATCGCCGGTAGCGATTATGTCGTCCGCGACAAGAATGTCTTTGCCCTTGACGTCTACGCCTATGTACTCGTGCGCGACTATGGGGTTGCGCCCGTTGACTATACGAGTATAATCTCTGCGCTTGTAGAACATACCGAGGTCTACGCTAAGTACCGACGCATAGAATATGTTACGATTCATTGCGCCCTCGTCCGGGGAAACTACCATGAAATGGTTTTCGTCCAAATTGATATCCGGGAAGTGGTACAACAACGCCTTCATTATTTGATATGTGGGGAAGAAGTTATCGAATCCCATCAACGGCACCGCGTTTTGGATACGCGGATCGTGCGCGTCGAACGTGATTAAATCTTTAACTCCCATCGAGTAAAGCTCTTGCAGCATTTGTGCGCCGTCCAAACTTTCTCTGCCGTTACGCCTATGTTGTCTGCCACCGTACAGGATAGGCATTATGACGGTAATACGCTCGGCTTTGCCTCCGCACGCGCTGATAACGCGTTTGAGATCGGCGTAATGATCATCCGGTGACATAGAATTTTCTCTACCGTAGAGCGTATATTTTAAGTTGTAATTGCCTACATCGCAAAGGACGTACACGTCCATACCGCGGACAGACTCGTTTATAACGCCTTTGCCGTCTCCGCTCGTAAAACGGGGACAGGTGGAACTAATGACGAAGGTATCCTTCTTGAATTTGGGATTTTTGTTCCCTACGTCGCGATTATACCACTTAACCAAATAATCGTCGACTTTTTTTCCTAAGTCGCGCGCGCCCTCGAGAACAACAAGTCCGAGAGGCGCAACGGGTGACGGATCATCGAAAACTTCCGAAAAGAATGTTGTCATCCGGTTCCTCCAAAGTTGATTAATACTGTTTGATTATATCATACCGCCAAACCAATAGCAACTAATCCGTCACAAAAAGAAAAATACAAAACCGGGATGTGATATACATCGCTTGCGGCGACGGTGATATACGCAAGCGGTGCTTGCGGTGATATACATCGCCTACGGCGACGGTG
>CAVIFU010000011.1:0-39968 GCA_963642145.1 Ruminococcus bicirculans (ex Wegman et al. 2014) | reverse complement strand
TTGAACAAAAGTAAATCGGCTCCGTAAAGTCTTACAGAGCCGAACTGCTTATAGTGAGCTATGTCCCACAAGTATGTTAAAGGGTAAAGCTATTCGAAGCCGAACCGCTTAGAGTGCGTATAGCACGGATAACAGGTGACGAGGACGACGGGATTTTACTGAAACGTAAATGACCGAGTCCGAGGAGCACGTAATTCGTGCTATGCGTGCTATATGCGGTTCGTAAATTTAAGAGTGTACTATAAACTCTTTACTTGGCAGAGCGTAAGGCTTCACTAACAGCCCTCATCTCACACTTGCCTGCATAATTCTCTTTGAAATAACGCATGACGGCGGGGACGGATTTGTCGGGAAGAGTTTCGATGACGGCAAGAATTTCGTCTTTGCTCATCATTTTGGGAAGGTAGGAACGGATGGTTTCGATTTGCTTTTTAAGCGCCTCGACGTTTTCGGCGCGACCGGCTTTCTCGAACGCTTCGCATTCCTCGACGAGTTCTTTCTCGGTCTTTTGGATAAGGGAAACTATGTCCGCTTCCGTAACCTCGGTGCCCTCCGCGCGCTTCTCGATGGTGCGGAGCATGATTTTGTTGATCAGAACGTTGAGCGCGATTACCGCTTGCGCGTCCTTAGCCTTCATGGCTACTATTTTTGCTTTTTTGAAATCTTCTAACTTCATATATACTCCTATTCGATGTTATTTTGCTCTTCCGTATCGGTAGATTCTGTGGATTCCGCGCTACCGACGGCAGATGTAAGTTTGATGCGTTTGTTGTACTCTTTGGAAGCGAATATGACGGGTATTACGCTGAACGCGGTGCATATCGCGCCGGCAAGGAATATCACGCCGTTTGGCGCGTAACCGCTGACGTCGCCGGTGGCGTAGTGCTCTACGTACTCGAATCCGAATTTCTTGATGAGCGGATTGGCAATAACCGGTCCCGCTATCATGGGTAACAGTACAAAGAACAGTATTCTGATACCCTCGAACTGTCCGTGGCTGTCCTTGGGATAAAGTTGTTTAGCCCATACGGTTGTCGTTTGCAGTATTACCACGTACCCGGCCCCCACAAGGAAAATACCTATAAGCATAATCGGATTCCATACGGAATTGACGTTGACGTTGTCTTTGTCAACAAAAAAGTATATCACAAGGCACCCTATCACGGACGATACTATGGACAGATAAGAAAGTAACGGCGACTTGTTTTTGTTAATGAGCATCGTTGCCGGTATGGCAAGCGCCATGGCAAGAACAAGCCCTATACCCTCGATATAGCCCATCATGTCGGCGGTAAAGCCGAGATAGTTGATCATGTATATGCCCATGTATGAGAAGTAGCAGTTGAAGCCTATAAAGTATACGGCTACGGCAAGATTGACAAATACAAGCTCTTTCATTTTGAAAAACTTTTTGAAATTAAATACGCTTGCGAATTGTTGCCAAAACGTGCCTTTGACTACCGGCTTCAAGTCCGGGCTGTCCTGCATGAATATCAAAGCAAGCACGCCTACTATTATAACGAAAGCTCCGAATACTATAAACAGCAGCATATAGTTATTGTCGGTACCGACAATCATGCCGCCGATGACGGTCCCGAGTATCGTGCAGATTACCGGTTGCGTGGCTATCGCCGCGCCGATCTGTCCGCGGTTGCGATCCGTCATCATGTCGTTGGCCCACGCGTTGAATCCGGAATCGTTGCCCATCGACCCGAAAAAGCTCATGACGGCGTCGAATATTACGACAAACACCGCCGCCACTACGACGCTACTGCGATTGCCGTCCTTTTTCATGAACTCCGTAAGCCCGTATATTATGGTGAATACGCCCCACAATATGTAGCCTATCCACAGTAGTTTGCGACGCGATCCTATTCTATCCGACAGCGTGCCGAAAAAGAACGTCGAGAACGTCGTTGCGAACGCGGATATGGCGACCATCGCCGTAACGATCTCCGGCCAAGGCGCGATTTTGGCGTAAACGAAATTGGAAAACCATTGGTTCTCTATGTTCCAGCAGAGCTGACCCGCCATGCCGAGCCCCCAAAGCAATATCCAAAATTTGACGTTGCTCATGGCTTTTTTGGTCTTTTCCATATAATACTCCTTTTGCCCTACAAACTGTACGGGCTGTGCTCGTACTCGCCGTTACTCTTGACTATAACCACCGTTCCGCCGGACTTGCTGCCTACTTTCTTGGTGCTGTGCGTGTACGCAAGCGTTATTCCTTTGTATTTGAGTACGATGTCGTTGGTGTGGTCATGCCCGACAAACATCGCTTCCGTACTGCCCTTCTCTTGTATCTTGGCAAACATCTTGCCGTGCTCGGCAGGCGGACAAACTTTTTCGTTAAACTCGCCGTACAGATACTCTACGTCGGCGGTGCTCTTGTTGCCGGCTTGAGTGTACTCGTCTATTGCGTACTTGTACTCGGTCAGCGGTATGTGGAAAAACAATAGGGACTTGACGTTTCCGTATTTCTCCTTGTCTATATCGCCGTCCGCTATGGTATCGAGCAACGCTTTGTTATACGCGTTGACTTTGTCTAAGCCCCTCGAATACCACTCCACTTGATCGTCGTGAATCATGTCGTAACCGCCTTCCATGTAGTCGTTACTGTCCATGACGATTATACTGCGCTTGATCAAGCCGTAACCGTTCTTGATATTGATAAAAGTGTTGCCATGCCCGTAGACGTCGCCGTCTTCGTCGCGGAATATGCAATACTTGTACTTGCCGCCGGTAAGTATGGCGGAAAGTTCCGCGCGCGTTTTGGTGTTATTCTTCTCGGAATCGTGATTGCCGAAAGCAACTGTCCAGTATACGCCGAGCTTATCCATCATATCCGCAAACAACTCGTAAACGTATCCGTTGTCGCGATTGCATGCCCTATCGTTGGCTTCCGCCAAATCGCCCGTAACTATCACAAGGTCCGGTTTGGTTTCGCTAACCATTGTTTGCACGGCTTTGACGGACTTTTCGTCCCTGATTGCAGTGCCTACGCCGCCGCCTATGTGTACGTCCGTAAGATGCAATATGCGCAAGTCGCGATCCGTGGTTATGCTTATACTGCCGTCTTCTTCAAATACCGGCGTAATTCTGTCCGCATACCGTACGGCATCGCAATCGAGTGCGGTCTTGTATAACGTCTTTTGGGATATGGCGGTACCGCCGAATACAACGGTAAGCGCAACTATCGCGCCGACAAGCAGACATACGGCAACTATTATCATTATCTTCTTTCCTTTTGCGGATATACTTTTCATGTTTCTAAAACTTCATCACAAGCGGTGCGGACGTAAATGAATATATCGTGGCTACGGCGTCTTTGAAATACAATACTTCCGTGTTGCCGTCGTCCTCGTTATACATCGCCCTAAGTTCCGGGTAGGCGTCCAACATCGATTTGCGCGCTTCACGCCTGTCGTCCTCAACCAATACGCCGGATATCCTTATCCACTCCGAATCGCCTTTCATCGCGCAGATCTCGGCATTGGCATTGTGCGCAAGCTGTTTGGCTACGTCCTTGCACTTGCCCGTTTGCACATATAACCTATGCTCGAACACGTTGACTGTACCAAACGGTCTTACGCGCGGAGATTGTCCGTCTACCGTAGCTAAATAATATGTACCGGCTTTCTTCAAAAAATCATTTACGATTTCGATATTATCCATACAAACACCTCTCTGACGCTAATCGCGCCGTATTCTTATTACTATTATATAACCGCAGTCCGATTTTGTAAAGGTGGAAATATCGCGCTCGTAGCCCTCGAAAGAGAGTTTTTTCGCTTATATCATTAAATTATAAAAAAGTTAGTGCATTTCGCTCTTGTTTACTGTATAATCTAATTAGAAGCCTTTGGCTAAATCTATCTCGGAGGTTAGTATGAACGAAATATTGGAAATTGTCCGCAACTCTTCGGACGGCGCGTTGAACGGCGTTTCGGATGGCGTCGTCATTGCAATGATCCTTGTCGTCGGTCTTATTTGCATATTGTCGGTAGTGTCGTTTGTCGTTTCTATATTGCTCGCAATCGCCTATTGGAAGTATAACCGCAGACAAAACAGCGTCGGCTTGACCGGTGAGTATATCGCAAGAGGCATACTCGACAGGCACGGTTTGAGCGATATAAAAGTATCCAAAAACGGTTCCGTGCTGTTCGGCAACAGTTATAGCCATTACTTCCGCAAGGTCCGACTCAGAAGACTCACTTGGAAGAAAGCCAGCATTACGTCCCTTGCAATGGCTACGCAAAAGTCCGCCCTCGCCATCCTCGATCAGGAAGGCGATCCCGATATGAGAACTCGCGTAAAGCTGACTCCCATGATCTACTTCGGACCGCTTGCGTTCGTACCGCTTGTGATAATCGGCGTATTGCTCGATTTGTTTATATTTAAGTCCGAAAGCGGTACCTGCACCGTTATACTGAGTATACTGGGCTTGGTCTTCTACGTGATATCCTTTATTATGTCCCTCGCCGTACTCAAAACGGAAAAGAAAGCGCAAAAACGCGCCCTGCGCATTATGCGTGCGGAAGGCTTGGCTACCGCGGATGAAGCCGAATCCTGCAAAAAACTCTACCGCCTGTACAACATCGAATACGTAAACGATATGGTTATGGCTCTGTTGGAACTCATTTACAGAGTGCTGCAAATCGTTGCAAGCATACAAGGCTCATCCTCTTCGTCTTCAAGAGATTAGCTCGCGCTACGGCATAACTTAGTTACACAAAAATAGGCTGTTAAGAAATTTAACAGCCTATAATTTTATCTTGCGGTAATGTTATTTTTTGTTAGCGGAATTACGCAACTTCTCCGCCGCCAAACAAATCATCAGAACGTATAAAATATTGGCGTCTTCGTGCACTCTGACTTGATATACGGCGTCATCGGTAGGATACGGAATGACGTTGGCAATAATTACGGAACCGTCATAAATATCGTATCCGTACTCAGAGGGTTTGCCCCAAATGCTGAAATTACGCGCCGGCTTGCCTTTGACGTTCTTGACGAACTCTTCGTCGCCCTTTTCCAAAATGTTGTTATCGAATATGAAGGAATCCTTCCCTACCATTGTCATGCGAATTACGCCGGGATATGAGGGCGTGGGCGCGGCTACGGACATGAGCGCCGTATTACCGTTGAACACAAGCTGGGCAAGTTGCATGCCTACCTTGTTGTAAATGTAGTAGCCCGAATTCAAATATGCGGTCTTGCATACCGTATCGCCGAATTCGCTCCTGAGCGCAAAATCCCCGGGAAGACTGTCTAAATCTTTGAGTATCCTGAATATCATATCCGCACCTCTTTTTACTAATATGGTTATTTTACTATTAAATGCGAATTATGTCAATAGTATTTTATAATAGAAACCGCATAAGGGCGGGCGGGTGGGCTCCGTAAAAAAACTGCCGATAAACCTAAGTCTATCGGCAGTATGAATACTATCTGTTACTTACATTTGATTGCGCCTCTTGCTGGCAATGTAGTAAGCGCGATCGTAGGGAGTCATGTTCGCCATCATCTTGCGCTCGGCAGCCAACTCTTCGGGAGTGGGGACGTGGCGCGGAGGACGTTCTTCCTCGACTGTCTCGTCTACATAATCATCTTCCTTCTTTTTGCCGCCAAACTCTTTGAGATCGAGAGCTCCTATGGCTACGGACGCGAATATTACGATTCCGCCCCATACGTAAAGCATTTGACGCGCGGGGAATATGGATATAACCGCGAATAAGAGGTTGTTACTGTTGAGCCATGCGGACTTCTTGTAATCCCACATACCTCTTTGCTCTACGGCAGAGGTAAGCGCGACTTTGTATTGCCCGTCACGGAAGTCCAAGCAAATGAAGATCTCGGAATCGGCAACCGCGGGATCTGCAATACTCTTGTCAATCGCCGTCAAAATGTCGGAAATGGCGCTCGATAACATCATTGCCGCGCTGAGATAGCCTTCCGCCGCGGTACCCTTGATGGACGAAGTAAGATCGACGTCCATAGTGCCGCCTGCCATATCGAGGATGGACCAGTGCAAATTGACTTCGACATCTTCTTCCGCACGAGGCGTTGTTTTTTGATATTGATCGGGCTTTTTGTCCGTCATGACGGGGTTGGGGATACGGTCGCCTTCGAGATGGAACATTATGGTATCGTCATACTCCCTTTCGTTGAGGATAAGGTGCACGAGGACGGGAATCGTCATGCGTCCGCCGTCGGCAAGGTTGAGCCACGGTCCTTTGAAGGTGGTGTAACCGTTCTTATCTATGGATTGGAAATTCTGAGCGATAAGCTCTTTTACTTCCGGCGCATTGTAGCCCTGCTCGTACCAATAATCGGATTGGTCGGGGTCTAAGTTGCCGTTTTCGATATTCCACTCGATGAATTTCGTAAGAAGGTCACCGTGCGTTTCGGAGTGTACGACGTAGTCTTCGCGAAGGTCGTCAAACTGTACCGTGCCGGAAGTCGCGTCATCCAAAATAGCGGGAAGCACTTGCGGTATGTCTATTATGAGCCAGAGTCCGCCCGTAAGTACAAACGAGAATACCACGAGAGTAGCTATTCCGCTCATAACCTTTTTGCGGTTGCCGGCGTGCTTTTTGGCAGAGACTTCCACAATGATGAATACTATCGTGAATAATATAAGGAATACGCCCGCGAGGATGAGTCCGACAAAGGGCCAGAAGCCGTAAGTAGAACCGTTCTTCCAAACATCTACGCTCTTCCAGGCGACAAGCCCTACGAGAGCCGGGAATCCTATAAGATAAAGTATTACTTTGAGAACTATGTTAAGCGGTTTTTGTTTCATTAGTCGTTACCTCCCTCTCTTTTAAGGGTGAGTTTAGCAAATTGCTCGTCCGCTTTTTGTGCGAAGAAGTACGACGCAAGGAGCGCAAATACCATTACCGCGCCGAGTTTAAGAGCGCATTCGCGAACGGCAAAGATGGGATAATAATCTTTGACAAGCTTTTCTTGCAACTCCCACTTCTTGAACATGAGAAGCATTTCTTCTCCGGTGTACGGGTTGACGTGAGATTCTCCGCTAAGCCCTATGCAACCTACGGTTTCCTCCTTGGTCTTGGGATCCACGGCGCCTACGAGGACGGAACCTATCTTGCCGCCGTGTACGGTGGCGTAGTACTTGGCGTACGCATAAGCGCGCAACGCGTCATCCTCTATAAAGTAGAATACGGGATACGTGGTGGGGGATTGGTAGCTCGAATAGTTTGCAAGCAAACCGAACAACGCGTCTTCCGTAAGAGGTCCGGTGCCGCCGAAGAATTTCTTGTTGAGCATCTCGCCTACCGTTTGACCGTTTATTTCGAGTCCGTTAACGAGTTCGAGAATGGTTGCCGCGTCAAGATTTTCATTGAGGAGAGATTTGACGTCCAAGCCATCCGGCAAGAAGTTCTCCACTATGCCGAGCAAAGAGTCAAGGGATTCAACCGATCCGAGGTTCTTGCCGATAACGGAAAGAATTTGATCCAAACGCTCGGGAGTAACATAGTATTTCTTTGCGGTGCCTTCGTCACCGTATGCAAGCGCGTACTCGTCGGAAGACGAAATATACTCGAAACCTTCCTTGGCAAAAGTGCTTTCGTCCGCGCCCTTTTGGTACTTATTCCAATCGGAAGAAGAATCGGACTCCAACTTGGCAATGACTTTTGCAAGTTCGGCGTCTATATCTTTGTCTTCCGCTTCGTAGGCAAGTTTGTTGCCGTAATAATCTTTGAGAACCTTAACGGCTTGCTTGTAGCTGAAAAGGTAACCGTCGGAATACATGCCGTTGGGGCTGTAATACGCTTCATCCTCTTTGCTGTAAGTGACTTCGGATCCGTCGGTATTCTTTCCGCCGGCGTTGTAGTCTTTGCCGTGGAACTGAGTAAGGTTGAATACCGTCATGAACGACTGTACTTCGTCCTCAAATGCCTCGGCGTATTCCGAATAATTGGTGATTTGGTGTTCGTAATGCTCGATTCCGGTAACACCTTCTTCTTCCGCGGCAGTCTTTTCCGCCTCAAATTTACCTTTGAGATAGAAATCACTGTAAGCGATGGGCGCAATGGCTATGATTGCCGTTATCAACGCGCATATTACCGCCCTCGTCATACGATTTTTGCGGCATATAAGGCGCATTAACAATTGCGCGATAATGACGACTGCCCACATTGCGAGCGCAATAACGGTTGCATAATAACCGAACGTGGTGAACGAATTCTCCTTGACGGTCTTGGACGCAAGCACTACCGCGTGCACGAATAGCGGGAAGCCGACTGCGTAAAACGCATACTGAAGTATGCGCAAAACGGTTATTTTTCTTTTGACTTTACCCATTTCGCAATCTCCTTCTTGCAAGTTTAAGTGCGCATACACGCGCACGTTACCCTTAGATTATAAATTAATTATATGCCACTGTCAATATGCAATTTACTATTTACCATTTATTTGCCGTAAGTGCGACGAGTTAATCCCGCATATCGAGAATTATTGCCGAAATCGTGCAAAAATCAATACCGGACACAAAAAAATTCGGCATCGCATTTTGTCGAAGCCGAATAAAACATATAAATTAAATCGCTTTACGCGTTCTCTTCCGGCATGGCGCCTTCCAATGCCTTGAACGCCTTTTTGAGTAACTTCTTGCCTTGGGCGCGACGCGCTCTGTACTGCATGGAGTTCTTTTCCCAACGGACTTCCGCCTCCGTAATCATCACCAGCCCAAGGTACATCCGCGCAAGGTTCATCCTTACTCTGAATTTATCGTCGAATTCGAGCGGCGCGATACTCCTGTAACCTTTGATAAAATATTTGTTGCGCTCTATACCGAGAATGGGATTGAGCGAAATGAAGTCGCCGGCTATATCTCCCCACATGGCGCGTTCCCAATCGATAAGACCCTGATACGTGAGGTTTTTGCGGTTGACGAACACGTTGCCTGCCCATACGTCGAAGTGGACGAGTCTGCTCTCTACTTCCGACATAACGGGCTCTGCGCGCTCTATTATTTTGTAGATGCGATAGGTATCGAGTTTGACGTCGAGAACGGTGGCGTCGGCAACAATCTTGTCAACCATCTTTTTGTACGCTTCCGCCCAACCTGTTTCCAAACCGAATTGCTCGTACCCGTACCCTTCGCCCTTAATCGAGTGCAAGCGCGCAAGATCTTGCCCGAGTTGGTACATCACGCGCCTTTTATCTTTGATGGTTGGGAACGTGTAACCCCTGAGCGGAACGTCGTACCCTTCCATTATAAAATAATCCACGTCTATCTTTTGCCCCGACGTATCTACAAAATAAATTTCGGGACGTTTGATTTCCGTGCCCTGCAAATGCTCGTAGAATTTGAGCTCGGTGCGCATCATGTCGCGCTCGTACGAAAGCACTTTGCGGTTCTCTTCCGTGCCGAACTTGACGCAATACTTGCGCCCGTTGCCGCGAACTTGGAAACACGTGTTGAATTCGCCGGAGTCGTATTCCTTGATGAAATCCACGGCTCCGATGCCGCTTGCTTCAAATATATTTTTCGCGTCGTAAAGACTTATTTTCTTTTTGGTGAAACTATCCATATTGCCCGTTTGTCTCCGTGGAGAATATAGGATTTTTCTATATTATACCATAAAACTAAAAAAATACAACCGATTTTAACGGTTTAAGTTTATTAGAGCGCGAATTTATACGTTTTTGAGTATTTTTATGGCTGTTTTTAAGCCGTCAACGGCGGACGACGTTATCCCGCCCGCGTATCCCGAGCCCTCGCCGCAAGGATACACTCCCTTGATCGACGACTCGAAATTGTCATCGCGCTCTATGCGAACGGGACAAGACGAACGCGTCTCGACGCCGATAAGCACGCCTTCTTTGTCAAAACCCTTTATCTTGCGACCGAATATCGCAAGACCTTGCTTGATGCCTTCCGCCACATACGGAGGTAAACACGTCTTTAGATCCGCGGAGTTCACGCCGGGAAGATATGTCGCGTACGGTATGTCTTCGCCGACGACGTCATCGAGAAAATCCGTGACGCGCTGAACGGGCGCCTTGTATCCGCCTCCGCCGGCAACGAATGCCTTGCGTTCGTATATCCTCCTAAACTCGAATCCACCGAAAACTCCCGCGGGATAATCCGCCGGCGTGACGGAAACCAGCAACGCGGAATCGGCGTACTCGCCGCTTCTGCTGCGGTAACTCATGCCGTTGGTGACGACAGTGCCCTCTTCGTCCGACGAGCAAACGACTTCTCCGCCCGGGCACATGCAAAAACTGTATACGCCTCTGCCGGAGGGCAATTGCGCGCTCAATTTGTAGTCCGCCGGGGGCAATTGCGATTTGAAGGCGCCGTGGCGCGCTTCGTCAATCAAATCCTGCCTGTGCTCTACCCTGACTCCGATGGAAAACGGCTTGGGACTCATGCGTATACCCCTATCTTCGAGCATGCGGAAGGTGTCCTCCGCGCTGTGACCTATGGCTACGACCATGCCGTCGGCAAAAATACGCTCGCTTCCGTTGACGACCGCGCCCGTAAATTTGCCGTTTTCGACGATAATATCCGTAAGCTTGGCGTGCGTGCGAAAATCAACGCCGAGAGAAATAAGCTTGTTTTTGAAATTTTTGACGACTCCGCGCAAAACGTCCGTACCCACGTGCGGAGAGGCTTCCGTAGCGATATCCTCCGGTGCGCCCGCAGAAATAAATTCTCCGAATATCACACCGAAATACTCGTCCGATATGCCGGAATTGAGCTTGCCGTCCGAAAATGTACCGGCACCGCCTTCACCGAATTGAACGTTTGTTTCGGTATCCAAAACTCCGCTTTTGCGTAACTGTTCTACCTTTTTGACGCGTTCGTCAACGCTGCCGCCGCGCTCCAAAAGAGTAACGTGTACGCCGCATGTGGCAAGAGTCAACGCGGCAAAAAGTCCCGCAGGTCCGCTGCCCACCACTACAACTCGCTTGTCCCCCGTAACGGACGGAAGTCCGAGTTCCGATACCGATTCCGGCGGCGCGACGTAGTCTGCCGCTTTGACGCCCTTGGCGGATTTCAGCTCCGCCGCGACGGAAAGCACATAGAGAATATCGTTTTTGTTACGTGCGTCTATGCTGCGTTTAAGCAGTTTGACGCCGGTAACGTTTTGGACGTACGTATTGAGTTTTTTGGCAACCGCCTTTTTGACGTCCTCGTCGGTGTACCCTATTCTGAGTTTTAAGTCCGGAACCTTATACATTGTCGCCCACCGCCATTGCCGAGCCGAACGCCCACATGAGATTGAATCCGCCGCATTCGCCGTCCACGTCCAAAGCCTCGCCTATTGCGTACAAACCGCGAACAAGCTTGGATTCCAACGTTTGCGGATCGAAATCCGACGTGCGCAAACCGCCTACGGATACCTGCGCCAACTCGTAGGAACCGAGTTTGACGGCGTCTATACGATAATTTTTGATCGCGTGCGCGACGGCTCCGTAATCGGATCCGTCTGCATGGCGCATGATGTTTTTGGATATCTCTTTGTGGAACAATCCTCCGATACCGCCGTATCTCTTTACGATGTCGGCGACTTCCGCTTCGGTGTACTCCGGCATAAAATCGATGACGACGTAGGCTTTGCCTCCGCCTGCGCGCGCAAGAACGGATGACAACGCAAATACCGCCGTGCCGGATATGCCGTTATCCTTGAATATGACTTCTCCTACGTCGCGCGCGGCAACTCCGGTAGCGAGAACATTTAGTTCCATACCGACTTCTGCACGGACTCCGCGCAAACCTTTAATCGGCTCGCTATCCGTAATTAGGGGTACCAACGCAGGATATTCGGGTTCCGATACATGCCCGAAATGCGCAACAAGCGCATTGCCGTCTTCACCGGTGACGGCAATGCCTCCGGTTGCCAATATTACCTTTGGCGCGCGATATTTGCCGTTGACTACAAATCCGCGTTCTATGCGCGTAACGCGCTCCGAAAGGCGTATTTCGACGCCGTACTTGTCTAACGCTTCGCGCAAAATGTTGCTTACGGTTGCCGCTTGCATACTGTACGGATAGACTCTGTTTTCGTCAACCTTTGTCAGTAGTCCGAGAGAGGCAAACCATTCGCGCTGTGCGCGTATATCGTATACGGAAAGCACGGACTCGACAAAGTCCGTGTTGTACTTACCGCAAACGGGTAAGACGTTACCCATATTGCAATGACCGTTGCCCGTGGCAAGCAGTTTTTTGCCGAGCTTATCGTTCTTTTCCAGCAACAAAACTTTTTTGCCGCGCTCGGCGCATTTGATTGCCGCCACCATGCCGCCGGCTCCGCCGCCGATAATTATTACGTCGTACATATCAAAATCAAGCACCCCTCGCGGAGTGCTTTTCCTTATTTGGAATTTAGCATTGCGGTTATGAGCGGTAACTTCTTGCCGCTCAGGAACCTGACCATAGCTCCCCCGGCCGTGCAAACGTAGTTTATGTCGCCGAGATCTATAAACTTCGCGCCCGCGCTGACGGTATCGCCGCCGCCTATGACGCTGTATCCTTTTGCCGCGGCTATAGCCGACCATACCGCGCCCGTACCGTACTCGAACAACGGATCTTCGTATACGCCGGCAGGTCCGTTGACGAATATCGTCCCGGCACTTGCAATCTCGGACTCCAATGCCGCCACGGTCTTGTGCCCTATGTCGAGGAACATGGCGTCGTCTATGGGAAGAGCCTCCAAGTCTACCTCTTTGCGTTCGCCGTCTACCGCGTAAGCAAAGTCAACGGGAAGCACAAACTTATCGCCGTAATCGCGGAGTAAAGCTTTGGCAGGTTCGACAAAAGCCAGCAAGTCTTTGTCGGCAAGCCACTTTTCGTACTTGGCGCCTATCTTTTTGCCCTCGGCAAGCCTCATTACGACGCCCGTAACTCCGCATGCGAGAATTTTGTCCGCGATGCCGTCTTTGAGCACTTTGTCCATCATGCCGAACGCATCGGATATTTTGGCTCCGCCCAACACGAATACCACGGGTTTGGCGGCGTTATTCATGACGTTGTACAGCGCTTCGTATTCCTTGAAAAACAGCGGTCCCGCATATGAGGGCATGAGCTCCTCGAACGCTACCATGCTGGGTGCGTTGCGGTGCGCCGCACTGAACGCGTCGTTGACGTAAATGTCGAACAACGATCCGAGTCTGCGCACAAGATAGGTCTTTTGCATGTCCTTAGCGGTAAGTTTGACGTCCTTTTCGAACGTCGAAACCTCCTCCGTCAAGTAGCGGAGGTTGCCGAGAAGTATACATTCGCCGTCTTTGAGCGCCTTAACGCGCTTTATCGCTTCGTCGCCGCAAACGTCGTCGATATAGTCGACTTTGACTCCCGACAGACGAGTAAGCCTTTCGGCATGCTCTTCCATAGATATAAGGTTGGCGTAGTCGAGGGTATCGCCTTGGTGAGCGATGATGGCTACCTTTGCGCCGTTCTCCGCCAAATATTTGAGCGTGGGTACAGTCGCTTTGAGGCGGTTCTCGTTGACGATAACGCCGTCCTTATCGATGGGAGAATTGATGTCCGGGCGGAACAGTACGCGTTTGCCGCGTACGTCCACACCTATTATACTCTTGATGCCTATTTCTTCCATTTGCCTATACCGAGATACTTATTGGTTTCCGCAGTGGCAAGTTCGGAGGTGGGTTGCATGCCCATTACGGCACGAATACCGTCCATGGTCTCAGGGATGGTAACGGCTTCTTGCGGAATGTTGATGGCGTACATGATGCTGTCGCCGGTTTCAACGATGCTGTCTTCCCAAAGAGCTATTTCGTACATGTCGCCGCGCGGATTGCCGAGGTCACGCGCATACTTGAAGAGCGACGCGTTGCCGAGGAAGCCTTGGTCGATGGATACGAGTCTGATTCTCGGATGCTTGCGGAAAGCTTCGAGCGCCATTTCTTTGGTAATCTTTTGCTTGCCCGTCGCAACCACGGTGATGATGTGTCCGTGAGTGATGGGGGTGTGTACGAGAATACCCGTCGCCTCTACGTGCGGCATAATGGTCATGAGGTCAACCGCTTGGTGCGAAGGCGCCTTGTCGATCTGCAAAGCGTTGGTAAGCCCTCTGTGATAATCGCCGGGATCGGCTACGCGCCTGATAATGGTGATGGCTACGCGCTCGATGCCGTAGGCTCTGTCTAAGCAATCTACGCTCCTGATAAGTCCGGTCGTGTTGCAAGAAGTAAGTTTGAGGTAATCTTTGTCGAGTCCCTTCTCGTAATTGGCGTAGCCGTGGAAGAATACGTCCGCTACGCTGTTCTTTTCGCCGCCTTGGAAAATAGCCTTTTTGCCAAGCCTTACGTAAAGCTCCTTGTTGCGTGCGCCGATACCGCCGGGAGATGAATCCAAAACGACGTCACACTTGCGTACCATGTCCTCCATCGTGCCGGAAACGGGTATGCCGAGAGCCTCGAAATCCGCGCGCTTATCCTCGCTCGCAAGGTAAAGGTCATAGGGCATGCCCTTCTCAAACAAAGCCCTGACCGCAAGGGTGGGCGCTACGTCCGCAACGCCTACGAGTTCCATATCTTGTTGACGAGCTACGCCGTCTGCAAGACGTTGACCTATCGTGCCGTAACCGGCAACACCGACTTTAACTTTTGCCATAAATCACTCCTAAATATTATTTGTAGCTATAGCTACGGATTAACTACTTTTTGCGTTGGATCCGGATTTGCGCAAGCAAAGCTTACGTCTAATCCGCGAAACGACTGCGACGTAACGCGCCGCGCGCCGCTCCCACGTGCTTAACATTATACCACGCGCGCAAATAAAATTCAATCCGTAACCGCAAAATAAATTCTATATTTATCGCTACGGATATTCTCTATATGGCATCATATAACTCGGTTGCTTTTAATCTTACTTGATAAGCAATAAAAACGACTAATTTCAAATACATAAAGTGTTCTTGCGAGGTTACTTAACGGCTCTTCGGCGGGTGGTTGTATTTGATTGTCGGTTGACAATTTGTCCTAAAAATCGTCAAAATATGTATCTTGGGATACGTAATTGGGTTAAGGCGAAATTCGGACGGTTTTCGGCGCGAAAATATGAAAAGAGTTTACGTCGTTTCGCGCTCGCAAACTCGAAAATCACGTTCGAAAATTACGCTTAAATTACGGGCGCAATTAACATAAATTATTTGACTTGAAAAACACTATGTGGTAATATTATCCACAAATTAATACGCGCACGCGCGAAAGGAGTCATACAAATGGAAAATTTAACATCACTATACGGAACACTGGTATTCAACGACAAGGTTATGCGAGAACGTTTGCCGCAAAACGTCTACTCCGAGTTCCGACAAACCATTGACTCCGGCAAAGAACTCACGCTCGATGTAGCCGACGTTATAGCGGAAGCGATGATGGCTTGGGCTATCGAGCACGGCGCGACACATTACACACATTGGTTCCAACCGATGACCGGCGTAACGGCTGAAAAACACGACAGCTTCCTCACTCCGATCAATGACAGCGAGGTAATCACCAAATTCGGCGGCAAAGCTCTCATAAAGGGCGAGCCGGACGCGTCGAGTTTCCCCTCAGGCGGACTGAGAGCGACGTTTGAAGCTCGCGGATATACCGCTTGGGACGCTTCCGCCTATGCTTTTATCAAAGACGGCACGCTGTGCATACCTACGGCGTTCTGCTCATACGGCGGCGAAGTTCTCGACAAGAAAACGCCTCTGCTTCGCAGTATGGAGGCAGTCAACAAACAAGCCCTGCGCGTACTTAAACTGTTCGGTGATCCCGCAAAGAGGGTTACCGCGACGGTAGGCGCCGAGCAAGAATATTTCCTTATAGACAAATCCGCATATGAACCGAGGATGGATCTCGTGCATTGCGGAAGGACGCTCTTCGGCGCGCGTCCCCCCAAGGGTCAGGAAATGGACGATCACTACTTCGGTACGATCAAACACAGAGTTTCGGAATTTATGAAGGAGCTCGATTCTGAGCTTTGGAAACTCGGCGTTCCCGCCAAAACCAAGCACAACGAGGTCGCTCCGGGGCAACATGAGCTTGCGCCCTATTTCAGCACGGTAAACATCGCGTCAGACCAAAACCAACTTACCATGGAACTCATGAAGAGCATTGCGTGGAAACACGGCATGGCTTGCCTGCTCCACGAAAAGCCATTTGCACAAGTCAACGGCAGCGGCAAGCACAACAACTGGTCGCTCTCTACCGATACCGGGGTCAACTTGTTCGAGCCCGGCGATACGCCCTACGACAACGCTAAGTTCCTCCTATTCATCTCCGCCGTAATAAAAGCCGTGGACGAATATCAAGACTTACTGCGCATATCCGTTTCGAGCGCGTCCAACGATCACCGCTTGGGTGGTAACGAAGCGCCGCCTTCGATCATCTCGATATTCCTCGGCGACGAGCTGACGGAAATTTTGGAAGCTATCGAAAAGCATTCCGCTTACAGCGGAAAAAAGAAATCGGAGATAAAGATAGGCGTTTCCGCACTGCCTCCGATACCCAAAGACACCACCGACCGCAACCGCACGTCGCCCATGGCGTTTACCGGCAATAAGTTCGAATTCCGTATGCTCGGCTCTTCCGCCTCGATAGCGTGCACCAACTATATACTCAACACCATAGTCGCCGAAGCCCTATCGGACTTTGCAGACGAATTGGAAAAGGCTACGGACTTCCACGGCGCATTGACGGAGCTTGTCGCGTCCAACTACAAAAAGCATAAACGCATCATATACAACGGCAACAGCTATTCCTCGGAATGGGTATCCGAAGCCGAACACAGAGGACTCCTAAACCTCAAATCCACGGTTGACGCCCTGCCGCGTTTCCTTGATCCGAAGAACGTCAAACTCCTCGAAAAGCACGCCGTGCTTAACCGCGGTGAGATTGCTTCCCGTATGGAAATATTGCTCGAAGCATATTCCAAAACAATTAACATCGAGGCTCTTACCATGCTTGAAATGGCAAAGAAGCAGATACTGCCCGCAGTACTCGACTACGAAAGCAAGATGGTTAAATTGGCTTTGAACAAAAAGAATTTGTGCCCTGACATTGACGCCTCGGTAGAAAAAGACCTCATCTACAAGCTCTCTAACGGCGCAAAAGCTATCTACGGCGCGATAGAGCGTTTGGAATCCGACGTGGAATGCCCGTTAAAGGGTAGCGCGCTTGAAGTCGCGGAATACTACCACGACGTCGTATTGTCCGATATGTCCATGTTGCGCTCGGCTTCCGACGCTTTGGAAGTGATTATAGATAAATCCGACTGGCCGTTCCCGACATACGCCGACATACTCTATTCCGTAAAATAGCGTTACGTTGACTTCGCCAAAAGCCTATTGACACATACGCGTCTAAGGTATATTATAGTAGTATAAAATTTAAGAGGTTCATATGACTAAATTTATTGCGCACAGAGGTCTAAGCGCGGTGTACTACCAAAATAGCGAAAAGGCGTTTCGCGCGGCGGCGCACAGTCCGTTCTTCTACGGCATAGAAACAGATCTTTGGTATACTTCGGACAAAAAGTGGGTATGTTGCCACGACAACAATCCGTTCGCGGATGAGTCGATTTCGGTATCCGAAATTACTTATGCGGAAGCCCAAAAACTACCTATGAATTTAGGTAAAGTGGGTAGCGCAAAGATTGAAGGCGAAAGTTATATCTGCACGGCGGAGACTTATCTCGAACTATGCAGGCTCGGCGGTAAGGTACCGATTATAGAATTGAAGTGCGTCCCGAAAAAAGAAATGCTCGCGGGACTCGTGAACATGGTCGATCGCATTGTGGGACTCGACAATGCCGTATTTATAAGTTTCCACTATGTAAACATGGCAAGACTGCGCGCAATGAATCCGAAAATCCGTCTGCAAGTCCTCGGTAAATACCCGTCCTCCGGCAGAGCCTATCTGAAAAAAGGATACGACGTGGATTTGATGTATCTGTTTAGCTCGGGCTCCTTGATACGCTACGCGCACAGAATGGGACATGAAGTAAATCTATGGACCATCAATCGTTTGTCGACGGTACGCCGGTACATGTTGCTCGGCGTGGATTACATTACTACCAACTGCGATTTTTCGGGAAAAATCTAAACATAGCCGTACATTGATTATGAAATAACGAGGCATTACGCCTCGTTATTTTGTTGTTTGAATCGGTTTGTTTATTAGCTTATTTTTTGACAAGTCGGGTTGCGTCGGAAATGGTCTTTTCGTACGCTTCCATGCCGTACTTATCGACTTCGGCTTTGTTCTTCTCGCCGTGAGTCAAGCAACCGGCGCCGCCGATACATCCGCCCACGCACGCCATGCCTTCGATGAAGTTGGCGTCTAAGAGGTTGCGGTTCTTTTTGAGCAGGGCTATCTTGCATTGCTCTATGCCGTCACAGGCGCAAGGTTTGAGATCGAAATCGATGTTTTGCTCTTTGAGCCCCTGTTTGACTGCGTCCGAAAGTCCGCCGCTGCGCGCGAATATTCTGCCAAAGTACGAGGCGTTATCGAGTACGCCCTCTCCGAGTGTGGTTATATCGACGTCTTTGCTGTCGAATAAGGCTTGAAGCTCCTCAAACGTCAATACGACGTCCACGTATTTGCTTACGGAATCCTTTTGGAATTCGGCTTTCTTTGCCGTGCACGGTCCGATAAATACGGTTTTGCAATCGGGTTCGTGCTCTTTGAGGTACTTAGCCAACGTCGCCATAGGGGACAGGTTGTGCGATATGAGCGGTACGAGGTTGGGGAATTCGTGCTCGATATAGGACACGAACGCCGGGCAGCATGAGCTGGTCAAGAAGCCTTTCTCCGCAAGTTCCTTGGATTCGGCTTCCGCCACCATGTCCGCGCCGAGAGCCGCTTCGATAACGGTAAAGAATCCGAGTTCTTTGAGTCCGGTGATAACCTGACCGAGTTTGGCGTAGGTGAATTGGCTGGAAATGCTGGGCGCAACCAAGGCGTATACCTTGTATTTGGTGTTGTTATCGCTGTTTTTGAGTAAGTCAATGGCTTTGAGTATAAATGACTTATCGGTTATCGCGCCGAACGGGCATTGATATACGCATGCGCCGCATGAAATGCACTTGGAATTATCGATGCAGGCTTCCTTATCCGCGCCCATGTATATGGCTTTTACTTTGCATGCCATCTCGCAAGGGCGTTTGTAGTTGTGTATCGCGCTGTAAGGGCATACCTTGGCGCACATGCCGCACTCCTTGCACTTGCTCTTATCGATATGAGCCACGTGGTTGGAATCAAAGGTGATCGCGCCGAATTTGCAGGCGTCCTCGCAACGGTGAGCCAAGCAACCGCGACATGCGTTGGTTACTTCGTAACCGCCCATGGGGCACTCGTCGCAAGCTATGTCTATGACCTCAATCGGGTTGGGGTTTTCTTTGTTGCCGCCCATAGCCATCTTGACGCGCTCGCCTATTATGGCGCGCTCTTTGTATACGCAACAACGCATTGTGGGCACTTTGCCCGGGACAATCTCCTTGGGGATGTCGACGATTTTGTCTACCAAATCGCCTGCCCACGCGTGACGCGCGACTTCGCGCAATACTTTGTATTTGAGATGTTGTACTTTGGTGTCGAATTTACGCATTTATATATACTCCTAAAAGTAACTTACTTTGATACGTTTACCCATTTGTTTGAGGCACTTTGTAAGCTCCTCTACAAGGTTCATTTTGATGTTGAAATTGATTGGAAGATCCGGGTTCTGGTGCGCCGGGTTGACGGCTTTGCCTACGAAAAAGTTGATGTCCGTGGCTTCCTCAAACAGCAACCTGCATATGAGCGAAGCGCCGTCGTGTCCGTAACCCCACTTCTCGTACAGAGTGTTGTCGCCGAGTGCGTCCCGAGCGTACTCCAAAACTTTGTTGACGGTAATTACGCCTTCCGTGACAAGGTCCACGCCCTCTATCTCCGCTATCGGAGGCACGTCGCTTGCCTCAAAATTGAGGCTCGCTTTGATGGGCTTGCCGAGGTACTTGGATACAATTGTCGACGTCGTTCCGCCACAAACAATGTGCTTGCCCTCCTTGGAGAAAAACAACGCCATCATCCTGTTGCAATCGTCACGGTTGGACGGAGGTCCGAACAGTATGTTCATCGGCTCACGCTTGCGCACCTTGATTACGCACGCGGTGGCGTCATCGCCGGGCTTTTGTCCGTATAGCTCATAGCACTTGTCAACAAGCATGGTCGAAAGCGTCTTCGCGGTGTATCCCGCCGCCGTAATCGCTTCCATAAATTCCACTATGTCTTGGCGTTTCCATCCGAAATTATAACTTATACCCATGCCGGCATGCGGACAGCCGTCGCTCATGGCTACGAATACGTCGCCCTCACGCAGACTTATGACGGATTTATATATCTTTTTGCCGCCGATGTTCATCTCCGTTTTGGGATAATCGTAATTCTTGTAGTCCCTGATGAGGATGACTTCCGGGTTGTCGTATTGGATAAGCTCGGCTTCCTTGTTGTTGACTATGTGTATTATCGTAAACGTCGAATATGCCACTCCGCGCACCGAACATATCGGTAGCGTCGCGGCAATCGTGCCGACGCAATCTTCAAGCGACAGACCATCCGCCATCATGGTGGATATTATCTTAGACGTCAACGTGGAAAGTATGCTCGCCTTAACGCCGCTCCCGAGACCGTCCGCAAGAACGACCACCATGGAGTTTTCGTCCTGCTCGACAATATCTACGTGATCGCCGCAAAGCTGCTCGCCGTAATGGTTTACGCTCTTATAACCTACGTCTACGCATAAATCATTCATCGGATATGGACTCCTTTAACTTGGTAAGCGCGATCTTGGTTTCAGCAGCCGTCTCTCCGAGTAAGGACGCTATCTCTTGCACGATGCGCATCTGCTTGTCAACGACGTTGTCCGCAATTTCCACTGTTTGACGCGCTATACTCTCTTTCTTTTCGCGTTCGTTCTGCTCGTCCGTAACGTCGCGCATGATGCATACGAGCAACTGATACGTGGAGTCGTAAACGATGGTCTGCTCGACGTACTTCTTGTATTCGGCAAGATAAACCTTCTCGTCACGCACGCTGCGTTTGGTGTTGAGCACGCGTAGGAAGGCGCCGGGATCCAATATTCTGACAACCGGCTCTCCCAATACGTCCTGCGCCGAACGAATATTCATGATCTTGCGCGCGGAAGCGTTGATTTGTTGGACTTCCAAGTTCTCGTTGAGGACGATTAGCCCGTTGGGGGTGTTGTTTACGATGCAGTCGGAGAAACTCTCCGCCTTGTCTTTGAGGTAAGGCAGACACATCGATATCTCCGCCTTGCCCTGTATGACGGCAATGGCTTTTTCCCTACAAGTGTTGTAACCGCACGATCCGCAATTGAGCTCGTCTTCCGGCTTTGTTTTGCCCATCTTTTTGAGGACTTCGTTTATCTCGTAATCGAGCGGCATGCGATTTTTGCGCTCTATGCGCTCAAAATGCTTGCGAAGATCGATAGAATCCGGTTGATCGACGATGAAGTCCTTGTCGCCCGCGTACTTAGACACGGCGGTGTAATCCTTGATGGGAGAACGATGATATTTCTCCATAACGGGTCCGCCTATGCAACTGCCGATACACGCAGACATTTCTATAAGGCACTTGTGGGTGTTTCCGTTTTCGATGTCTTTGAGCGCGGCTATGCAATTCTCTACGCCGTCAAGCGCGACATATGTGTAATCCGAGCGGAGATCCATCGTTTTGAGTACGCCGCCGGTGGTGGGGAAAAATCTCGCTCTCGTGTTGGGATCGTTCTCTTCTTCTGCCTCCAAGGTGATGTGAGACGCCTTGAACCACTCGGTAAGTTCCTCAAACGTAAGCACCGCGTCGACTATGTCGCCGTAGTGGGCGGCTTCGTCTTTTTTGGACAAACAGGGTCCTACAAATACGACTTTGGCACCCTTAACGCGCCTTTTGATGTCTTCTGCGTGCGCTTGCATCGGAGATAAAACGTCCGCAAGCAACGGTAGTTCCTTCGGGAAATACTTCTGTATCAGCAGGTTTATGGTGTGGCAACAGGATGTAATTATGACGTCCCTTTGCTCTTCGGATATCAATCTTTCGTACTCGCGTTTGACGATTGTCGCGCCGATTGCGGTTTCCTCCACGCCGGCAAAGCCGAGTTTCATGAGCGCCTTGCGCATGCCTCCGATGCCTACGCCGTCATAATTTGCGATGAACGAAGGCGCCAAACTGACGTATACCGGATCACCGCTTTGGAGCAAGACTTTGACTTTTTCGGTCTCACCGGTGATTTCCTTGGCGTTCTGCGGACATACTACAAAGCATTGTCCGCACAATATGCACTCGTTGCCTATGATGTGCGCTTGGTTGCCGCTGAATCTTATGGATTTAACCGGGCAATGCCTGATGCACTTATAGCAATTCTTGCAATTGGATTTTTTAAGAGTTAAGCAATCTGTCATTCTTATTCTCCTCTGTTGGCTTTAACCGCCGGCATAACGGTGTTATCCCAAAATTCTCTGAAGTTTTCCGCGGTAATGCCCGTATAAATATCGTCGTTGACGGTTACCGTCACGCCGGTACGGTTGCATCTTCCCGTGCAAAACGAACCCGTAAGAACAATTTCGTTATCGAGTCCGTTTTCGGCTATATACTTTTGGAAAAGCTCGACAATAACTTGCGAGCCTTTCAAATGGCATGAACTGCCTACACATATTTGTATTATCAACATACGTTATACCTTAGGTAATACTTCCTTTGCGAAGAAATCGTCAACCGTGTCGGGAGAAACCGAGTGAAATTCGCCGTCAACCGTAACGCAAACGCCTTCTTGGCATCTGCCCATGCAGAACGTTCCGCCAAGCTCGACTTTCTCTTCCAATCCGTTGGTCGCCACAAGGCGTTGGAGCCCTTCAACTACCTGACGAGAACCTTTTATGTGGCAAGAACTACCTATACAAACTACTACTTTAACCATTATCCGTCTCCTCTTTATTGATATTCGACTACATCTACCCAAGATAGCAGGAATTCACGCTCGTCTTTGTTGCCTTTGACAGACTGCGACGCGGCAACGATGGGCATCCACTTTTGTACGTACTGCCTTGCGGTATCGCTCTTCTTGCAGAAGAGATTCAGATACTCTTCTGCCATCTCATGCTCGCCGGACAGGCAGAACAGTAAGTATGTGCGCGCAACGTCTGCGGAGGCGTTGCCTTGGGTGGCGTGCGACCAGTCGATGATATACGCTTCGCCCTCGTCCGTGATGATTATGTTGGACGGGTTGAAGTCGCCGTGGCACAATTTGTTGTGCTTGGGCATGCCCTCTAACCTTGTGTGCAGATCATAACGCGTAGTGGCGTCGAGGTTAGCTTCGCTAATTTTGCGATTCATCTTGTCTCTGAGCTTGTTGAGTAGCGGACAGGTCTTGGATTGAACCTCTATTTGGAGGTCAACGAACTTCTCGAGATACTCCGATCTCTTGTCGGGATTCTCCGCCATAAGTCTATCGAGAGTTTTGCCTTTGATGTAATCCGATACGATTGCCCATTTGCCGTCAAAAGTGGTGACTTCCCTAATCTTGGGGATATTGAGTCCCGTGCTCTCTACGCGCGCTTGATTGAGCGCCTCGTTGAGAACGTCGGCTTTGGAGAAATCGGCGTCGAAGACTTTGATGCAATTATCGCCGTCACGGTAAATTGTCTTGTTGTTCCTTAAAGCGATTACTCTGTCGAGTTTCATATTGACCTCCGTTAGTTTATTTGATTTTATTTGTTACAGATTCTATAAGGCGATGCCTTTGTTATTTGGTCTTTTTCTTCTTCTCGCCGTTATTATAGATTTTTTTGAAGTTGCGCGCGGCTTCCTCTTCCGTTGCCTTGGCAAGGAGCGGTACGGCGTTCTCTTGGAACTTCTTGCCGTAGTACGCGTTGAGGTACATTTGCTTGATCTCGCTCATGAGCGGATATCTCGGGTTGGCGCCGGTGCATTGATCGTCGAACGCTTGCTCTACCATATCGTCCAAACGTGCAAGGAAGTTTGCTTCGTCCGCGACGTAATCCTTGATGGTGGGCTTGATGCCTACTCTCTCTTTGAGGGCGTCGATGGCTACGATAAGGTTCTCAACCTTCTCTTCGTCGGTTTTGCCGCCGAGACCGAGATAATCGGCAACTTCTGCATATCTTGCACGGGTGTGCGGATGATCGTATTGCGGGAACGTGCCCATCTTGGCGGGAACTTCGGCTGCGTTGAAGCGGATAACTTCGTCAATCATGAGCGCGTTGGCTACGCCGTGCGGCAAATGATGGAATGCGCCGAGTTTGTGCGCCATGGAGTGGCATACTCCGAGGAAGGCGTTGGCGAATGCCATACCTGCCATGGTGGCGGCGTTTGCCATCTTCTCTCTGGCTTGGACGTCGCTTTGTCCGTTGTCGTAAGCTCTCGGCAAATACTCGAATATCGTTTTGAGTGCTTTGAGCGCAAGACCGTCGGTATAATCGGTTGCCATCATGGACGCGATTGCTTCGAGAGCGTGCGTTACGGCGTCGATACCGGAAGCCGCGGTAAGTCCGCGAGGTGCGCTCATATGGAAGTCGGTATCGATAATAGCCATCTTGGGAAGGAGTTCATAGTCCGCAAGAGGATATTTGATGCCGGTGGTTTCATCCGTGATAACGGCAAACGGGGTAACTTCCGAACCGGTACCGGCGGAAGTAGGTATAGCTATGAAGTATGCCTTTTCGCCCATCTTGGGGAAGGTGTATACACGCTTACGGATATCCATGAAGCGCATTGCCATATCCATAAAGTCAACTTCCGGATGCTCGTACATAACCCACATTATCTTGCCGGCGTCCATTGCGGAGCCGCCGCCGAGAGCGATGATGCAATCGGGTTCGAATGCGCGCATTTGGGCGGTGCCTTCTTTGGCGCAAGCAAGGGTAGGATCCGGAGCAACGTTGAAGAACGTGGTGTGGACGATGCCCATTTGGTCGAGTTTATCGGTGATGGGTTTGGTGTATCCGTTGTGATAGAGGAAGCTATCGGTGACGATAAACGCCCTCTTCTTGCCCATAACGGTTTTGAGCTCGTCAAGAGCCACGGGCAAGCAACCTTTCTTTATATATACTTTTTCGGGAGCTCTGAACCAAAGCATGTTTTCTCTCCTTTCCGCTACGGTCTTGATATTGATAAGATGTTTGACGCCAACGTTCTCCGATACGGAGTTGCCACCCCAAGAACCGCAACCTAAGGTGAGGGAGGGGGTAAGTTTGAAGTTGTACAAGTCGCCGATACCGCCTTGGGAAGAAGGAGTATTGACAAGCACTCTGCAAGTCTTCATACGGTGCGCAAACTCTTGGAGTTTATCCTTTTCCGTATTAACGTTGAGGTAGATGGAGGAGGTGTGACCGTAACCGCCGTCCGCGATGAGGTGCTCCGCCTTGGAGAACGCGTCTTGGATGTCGGTAGCGCGGTACATGGCAAGTACGGGAGAAAGCTTTTCGTGAGCGAACTCTTCCGAAAGCTCTACGCTCTCTACTTCACCGATAAGAATCTTGGTGCCTTCCGGTACTTCGAATCCGGCAAGACGCGCGATGGTTACGGGCTTTTGTCCGACGATCTTGGCGTTGAGAGCGCCGTTGATAAGTATGGTCTTACGAACCTTTTCGGTCTCTTCGGGATCGAGGAAGTAGCAACCTCTGGCTGCAAACTCTGCCTTGGCAAGATCGTATACGTCGTCGAGAACGATAACGGATTGCTCACTTGCGCAGATCATGCCGTTATCAAACGTTTTGGAATGAATGATGGAGTTGACTGCAAGTATAACGTCCGCGCTACTATCGATAATAGCCGGGGTGTTGCCCGCGCCTACGCCGAGTGCCGGTTTGCCGCTACTGTATGCCGCTCTGACCATCCCGGGTCCGCCGGTAGCGAGGATGATGTCCGATTCCTTCATTAGAAGGTTGGTCATGTCGAGGCTCGGGATATCTATCCATCCGATAATGCCTTCGGGCGCGCCTGCCTTGACGGCGGCTTCAAGAACTACCTTAGCCGCGGCTATGGTGGACTTCTTTGCTCTCGGGTGCGGACTGATGATTATGCCGTTACGCGTTTTGAGCGAAATGAGCGTTTTGAATATCGCGGTGGAAGTGGGGTTGGTGGTAGGAATAACCGCTCCTACAAGACCGATAGGCTCCGCTATCTTTTTGATGCCGTAAGCTTTGTCTTCTTCGATAACGCCGCAAGTTTTGACATGTTTATACGCGTTATAGATGTATTCGGAAGCGTAATGGTTTTTGATAACCTTGTCTTCCACAATGCCCATACCGGTTTCTTCAACAGCCATTTTGGCTAGCGGTATACGCATTTTGTTGGCGGCAACAGCCGCTGCGAAGAAGATTTTGTCAACTTGTTCTTCCGTATACTCGGCAAAACATTTTTGAGCTTGTCTGACTTCGGCAATCTTGGCTTTGAGTGCTTCCACTCCGTCTACTATTGCATAATCCTTTTGTTCCATATTTACTCCTATGAATGTTTTATCGCAAAAACGATTTTCGTTTTCCCGAGCATTATACCACTTTATATAAAATAAATATAATACATTTATCGTATACGTGGTATATCAAATTATATATACCGCTCGATCGCTTTGCGTTACGACATATCAACCGATTACATCGCGCTTGGCGCGACACAGTTCGGTGATAAAGTTTTTGTCAAGATCGGTAAGCTTGTAGTCCTTGCGGTACACAAGCATGTCTTTGTAGGTTTTGTTGTTATCCGGGCAACCGCGTTCGGCAAGTCCGAATCGCGTAAGCGTCTCCTCGGGTATCGGGGACACCCACATATAAGTTTCGGGATTGGACGAAAGCAGGTCGAATTGTCCGCCGCGCTCGAATACGAAAATACGCCTGACGCCGTTCTCCGGCAATTCCATTTTGCGCACGTCCGCAAGCCCTATCGTCGGCACATACGGATCGGCATGCGCAATCTCTATGAAATCGGCAAGGTCGGCGTAACTTATGACGTCGAGATCGGCAAGCGGAGACTCTTTTGACATGGCAAGCCTGTATTCGAATTCGGTCACAAGCTCGTATGCCAGTCCTTTTTGCTCGAACATCTCTTTGAAATACTTGTCGTACTGCTCCGCATAGCGCACGATGCCTAACTTATAGTCGGCTTCGACGATATTTTTGATGACGTTCATCGCGTTGGTTTCTTGATAAAAAACTTCGCAACGCGCCTCGGAATCC
The DNA here is from genome assembly GCA_963642145.1 of Ruminococcus bicirculans (ex Wegman et al. 2014). Classification (GTDB taxonomy): domain Bacteria; phylum Bacillota; class Clostridia; order Christensenellales; family DTU072; genus Stercoripulliclostridium_A. The sequence continues at coordinate 12,726 of CAVIFU010000011.1, read as the reverse complement.
AAGCACTTGGAAAACTCCACAAACGCTTTGGAAATATAGCTTGCCCTCGGCACGGATATGGAAAAATGCGCCTTTTTGCCGTCGCTCACCTTGAACATGCGTTCGATCTCGTCCATCTCGCGCAAAAGTTTTTTGGCGTAAGAGACAAGCCTTGCTCCGTCCGGAGTAAGACTCATACCGGTAGCGCAACGCTCGAACAGCGTTATGCCGAGTTCGTTTTCGAGTTCCTTGACGGCGCGACTTAGGTTGGGTTGCGCCACGCACAACGTTTCCGCCGCTTTACTCAACGATCCCGCCTTGGCTACCTCTACGGCGTATCTCAAATACTGTATATTCATCCGCTACCGATTATTTTTTGTGTTGGTTGTTGACCGGTTCCGAAAAAACGGGAGTGGGATTGGGTCTTATTTTGAGCACGAGTTCCCCGTCCTGCGTCTCGAAATGCATGGTCGGATTGAGATTGTACGTCGGCATCGGTATCTGAACGGGATACACAAGCGTGTTGTTCGCCGAAAGCTTATACTTTTTGCCGTTGCATTCAATGACTTGCCCGTCGAGAGAATTGTGTTCCGGAGCTTTGAAATTCATATGTCCTACCTCACAAAATTTTATATTTCTATTTTAACACAAACATACAAACATTACAATATCCATAATGCGCGTTTTTTGATTTTGCAAGTAAAATTATTGCGCTCTGCGCGGCGCTTACCGCCGATTCATTTTTCAGTATACGGAATAAGCGTCACGCCTTTGAGCCCGTTACGCCACATGTAGAATCTAAACAATCTCAGCGGATTCAGGTACCAACGCTTCATGTGGTATGCCGAAGTGCACAGCACGACTTTATCCGCGCCGAGGTTTTTGATTATCGGCACGGAAAACTCGGCGTTTTGTTTGGTGGTAAGACTCTTGTCTTCCTCTATAATGATTTCTTCGGGAATACCGCGCGCTATGAGTTCGCGCTTCATTACCGGCGCTTCCGGAGTGCCGGCAACGGGATTGGCAAGTCCGCCCGTCACGATTATTTTGTCCGGCTTGCGCTCCTCGTAATACTTTTTTGCAAGCTCCAGCCTGCCCTTCAATATCTCCGACGGAGTGCCGTCGTCGTTCATTCTGTTGCCGAGCAATACAAATACTTCCATAGGTTCCTCAAAACTTCATTAGGTTGAGTCCGGTTTCTTCGTCTTTGAATCTGCCGATTGCGCCGTCGAACACGTCTATAAATATCTCCGCCGTCGCGCTGATGTAGGCATAATCCAAATGTCCGGCGTGCACGCCGTCGAATCCGCCCAAAACAATATGCATGTGCAAATAAGGCGCGCCGCTTTCGCCAACGGATATGTTGCCCGTAAGCGACGCTATCTCCATGTCGCCGAGGAGCGGTTGCTTGACGTAGAATTTGGTGGCGATGTCGAGAACGCCTATCTCCGCGTTGTCCGTAGCCCCTATGCCGCTTACCGAAGCCGCCTTTATGCCGAGCTCTTTGCATAAACTCGATATGCTGCCGATTATTTCCTCGCCCTTAACGAGCCTCAACGCTATTCTTTTGCCCGAAACTTTGTATTCCATACGACCTCCCGTTATTGTTTGGCGGATTTCTTTTTGCCGCCTGCGGAACGCTTGCGCGCGTCCGACTTGACAGTGGTTTTGCGTAACATGTAAATGAACCCGTTGCTGTTGTTGGGAATGGGCTCCTTGTACTCCTCGTAACCGCTCAAAAAAGGCAGTAGCTTAGCCATAAGTTGACTGATGTTTTTGCACTCGTAGTTGGCAGGCACAAAGTCCGCGAATCGCCTCTTCATCTTGGAATTTATCGCGCTGTAATACGCGACTCCCTCTTCGGATTCCTCTATGGTATCCGCGACTATGCTTTTGAGCGCTTGCATCATCTCATCGTCCAATATCGGCTTGGGCGCGGTTTTCTTTCCTCTCGCCGAAGCGGACGGCTTCTTTGTCTGTTTTGCCGACTTTTGGGTTGCCGACTTTTGATTTTCGGTAGCCTCAACGCTCGGTTTTTCGGAAACTTCCGCGCTCGGCTTTTCGGATACGTCTTCCTCTATGCTCTCGCCGAGATACACAAATTCCGAAAACGCATTGACGAATTCCTTGATAGCTTTGTCGCGCTCTCCCATGCCTATGACCTCTTTGTTTTGCTCTCTGAGCTCCTGCGCAAGGCGGGTAAAATCCGAGTCGTTGGAAACAAGACAAAACGTGGTGATATACGGCTTTTCGTACAGTATCTTCATTGCTTGTATCGTCATGGCTATATCCGACGTATTCTTGCCCGCAACGTAGCTGAATTGCTGTACCGCCGTCATGGAGTGTTTGCTTGCCTCTTTGCGCCAACCGTCGATTTGCAAAGAGCGGTACTCGTATTTGCCGTTGGAACGCGTTTTGGCGCCCGTTATGCGCGTCCAATCCGCGACGACGACTTTGACGAGGATTTTGCCCTTGTTCTCCATCGTTTCTATAATTTGATCGGTGTTTTTGTAAGAGACGTTTTCGGCGTCTATGAGTATTGCTATTTTAGATTGATTGTTGTCCATTTTTCTCCTTTTATTGTGCGCGCAATGCGTCTATAGGACTGAGTTTGGAGGCTTTGTGCGCCGGCAGAATGCCGAATATCAGTCCGACCGCGACGGAAAATCCCACCGCAAGCAATATCGTTGTTGCCTGTATGGTGAATTTGTATCCGATGAGCACCGAAGCGATATACGCTATGGCTACGCCGAGTCCCACGCCGGTTATGCCTCCGAGTAAGCTTATTATAACCGATTCCACGAGAAATTGGAACATGATTACGGAAGGCTTGGCGCCGAGGGCTTTGCGCAGTCCTATCTCCGAAGTGCGCTCGGATACCGATACGAGCATCATATTCATAATACCGATGCCGCCTACCAGCAAGGCTATCGCCGCTATTCCCGCAAGCATGCCGAGGACAAGGTCGGTGATGGTAAGCACGATGTCCATGACTTCCTGCTTGTTGCTTACCGAACAGCTCTTGTCCGATCCGACGATGTCGGCGCACATATCGCTGATTTGGCTGACGGCAAGACTCATGTCGGCGTCCTCGGCAATGACGGCGTCAAAGTTACGTACAAGCCCCATTTTGAGATCGACCATAGCCGTGGTGTAAGGCACGACGAAACTGTAATTACCGGCTGTTTCCAGCCCGACAAGCTCGTCCATTATGCCTATTACGGTAAAGTCCATGCTGTTTATCTTGACAACCTCGCCTATCGGATCGTAATTGCCGTAAAGTTGCTTCCAAAGCTTATTGCCGATAACGCAAACGTGCGTCGCAAATTCCACGTCCGTATCGGTTATTGCCCTGCCTGCCTTGATCGAATCGCTTGCCGATACCGAAAAGTAATAGTTGTTTACGCCCATTACGCGCGTCGCGCTTGTGTAGACATAATTATAATTGCTGTTTGTCGCTCCCGGCACGAGAGTGTATGTCATCGTTTGATTGAGAGTGGGCGATATGCCTTCCACACCGTCAATCTCGGTAAATCTCTGCAACTCCGCGTCCGTGAATCCGTATTTGACTTGGGTGTTTTTGAGTGAAACGCTTATCCTGTTGCCGCCGAGTCCCGATAACTGCTCGATGACGGATCCCGTAACTCCCTGCCCTATGGTGATAAGAGCAATAATACTCATTATGCCGATTATTATGCCGAGCGTGGTCAAAAACGTGCGCATCTTGTTGGAGAACAGGTTCTTGAAGCTCATGCGAATGGTATCTCTAAACATTTTCGAGCCTCCTTCTCCTACGTTCTCTGAGAGTGGGTTTATCCTCCCATCTGACGCCGTCTTCGTCAAAAGTGCGCATGTACTCTTCCTGCGTATAGATTCTGCCGTCGAGTATGTGCACTATGCGTTGCGCCTGCTTGGCGATCTTCGGGTCGTGGGTTATCATGATGATCGTTTTGCCCTCTTGGTTAAGCTGTTTGAACAGCTCCATGATTTGCGCGCCCGTGGCTTGATCGAGGGCGCCCGTCGGCTCGTCGGCAAGGATGATGGACGGGTTGGTGACGATTGCGCGCGCTATAGCTACGCGCTGTTGCTGTCCGCCCGAAAGCTGTTTTGGACGGTTGGCTATTTTGTCCCCGAGTCCTACCTTGCACAGCATGCCTATGGCGCGACGTTTGCGCTCCTTGCTCGAAACGCGTCCGTATACCATGGGAAGTATGACGTTATCGAGAGCGGTCATCTTGGGCAACAGCTGGAATTGCTGGAAGACGAATCCTATCTCCTTGTTGCGCACCGTGGCAAGCGCGTTGTCTTTCAGTTTCTCGATATCTCTGCCGTTCAGCACGTATTTGCCGGAGTCCGCCACGTCGAGGCAACCTATAATGTTCATAAGCGTGCTCTTGCCCGATCCGGACGGTCCGAGTATGGATACGAATTCCCCTTGATATACCTTGAAGTCGATATCGAAGAGGACTTGTAGTGGCGTACCGCCCATATCGTAACTCTTATTGATTTTTTCCATTACAAGTAATGGTTTGCCGTAATTTGTCATATTATCCGAGTATGCTGCTTATGAGTGAGCTGTCTGCCTGATATAAGATTTTGTCGCCTTCTTCCAAAGTAACGCCTTGCGCGTTGTCTGTGCCTTCTTTGACTTCCACGCTCGCCTCCGAACCCGTGGACAGCAATATCTTGACGTATACGCGGTAGTCTTTCTTCTCCCCGGTGACTATTACGTAAGGCTTTTTGGCGTCGTCGTAATAAATGCACTTGGTGGGTACTATCAGTTTGTCTATGACGGCTTCTTTTTGCACGCTGACGGAAACGGAGTAATTGACAAGCACTTCGTCGCGCTCTACCCATTCCGTAATATCCAAACCGAGCGACTCCACTACCGCCGGCGTAAGATCGGGATCGTAGTATGTGTAGTCGGAATATTCAAGCTCCGTCAGTCCCTTTTTGACGGCGCGTTGCGCGGCAGAGGAATCCAAATTGTTTTCGTCCGTAAGGTCGAGGACGGCTTTCGTGCCGAAAATAACCTTTGCCCTTACCGCATAATACGCAACGCCCGCGCTGTAAGAGCCTTTGATTACCTCTTGGATATCGGCAACGACCTTTTGACCGTTAAGCGCGTTGATGGTGACGCCGGCGTACATTTTCTCTCCGGAATTAAGGCGTTTGACTATGCTTACGACGTCGTATTCCGTTACGGTAAACGAGGTGTAAAGCTGGGTAACGGCTATCTTGAATACCGCGGTGTCCAACATCAGGTTTTGCCCCTCGGACAACTTGAAGTTCGAAAACGAGAACTCCACAACGCCGGTTTCTTCCGGTATGACCTTGGCGTTGATAATGTCGATTGCGTATTGCGTGGAAACGGTAACGCGCTCATCCGCATTTGTGGACGGCTTAATGTATTCGGTGGGAAGATCGGATAAACTATCCTTCTTGCCGAGTATGGCTTTGAGCAAAAAGTCCGTCACGGTGGTGTCGCCCGGGATTCTGCCGTCTTCTATCGCTTCTTTTCTGTCACGCTCGACCGCCTCGTAGTCTATGTAGTACGGCTCGGCGCTGAACACGTCTGTCGGTTCGCTCTTCGTGTTATACGTTATCTTGCGGTTGAGTAATTTCTCGTTGACCCACACCACTTTGTAGACAACCGGGGTATGAGTGTTGAAGAGTATGTCGCTCCAATTGAAATCGTTTTCCAACTCGTTGATCGAGTCGAGATCGGTAATATCGTTCAGACAGGCGTAAAACGGTATCGAGCCCGAAATGCCCGCCTCTATGACCGTGCCGCTTGCGTTGATACTCGCAGACAGCGAACCGCGCGCAACCGTGGCTTCAGCCGTCTTGACGCTGTTACTGCGACGCGACAGCAATACCGCCGCCGTCACGATGCCGGCTATAAGCACTGCCGCTACTACGGATACGATGATGATGTTCTTCTTTGTCCAAAACTTTTTGTTTGCCATACTACATCCTCACTTCTTTTTTTTGAATAAGGTTTCTTTCCATGATTTGTGCGTTTCCTCGGGGAGACTATCGACATCGACCTTGATAATCAATTCCTCTCCGGCTATCTTGTAACCCGTCAAGTGTCCCTCGCGGACCATTCCGCCGAGAGTACGGACAAAATCGGGCTTCTTTTTGAGTTTCAACTCCTTCATGAGTCCGGTAACGGTACTGCATTTGCCTGCCGAAAGCAACGCGTTTACCTTGCGGCAAATGATTATGTGCCTGACGAGCGCGTACGCGGTAAGTACGCCCATGGCGGCAATGATGAAGCACACGTATTTGTACCCGGTGAATTTGAGTCCCAAGCATATTCCGGCAGGACAGATTGCCAGCGACAACGCGATAAGGACGTATTCCTTGGTAAATCCGCGCGTCTTGGCGGTAGCGGATATTTCCGGCGCGTTCTTGTCGTAGCCCTCGGGGTAATTCTCCGCGGATTCACAAGTATCGGTTCCCTTTTGCGCGGTTTCGGGTGCCTCTTGCACGGTTTTTTGTTCACCTTGCGTAGCTACGCAACCGTCGCTTGCGGTGCTACTCGATTCTTTCTCCACCGCATACGATATTGTCTTTTCGGCGCCCTCCTCGGGCGTTTCTTGTATAGAAAACGTATATTTTTCTTCCTGCATGGTTTACCTGCTTTGTTTATTTTTCGCGCCCTCGATAAGCTTGGCGGCGTACCTGTCCAAGTACCCCGCGATTACGTGCATGGCGTTGTTGTACTCCTCTTGCGATTTGGCAAGGAACGGGTCCGGTATCGGCTTGTATACGCCGTCCGCCGCCTCCGAAAGATTGACGTACTTACGGCGGAAAGCGCGCGGCAACAAGGCTCCGTGTATGCGCGTCATCCCTACGATAACGTCGGCGTCCCTGAACAGCTGCTTGTTGAACCATATGTGCTTGGATACGTGGGCGTCGAGCCATTCCTCGGGGAAGCCTTCCTCTTTCATACAAGCGTACGCCTTATCGTCCAACTTTTTGCCGAAATTGATTACCGCCGCGCTTTTGACATCCGTGACTACGCGCGCGAACTCGGGATTGTCGCGCATCAGCCTACGGAAATACATCTCACAATAAGGGCTACGGCATATATTCGTACTGCACACAAACAATATCTTCATACTTACTCCAAACACTTATTGAGGTGCTCGCGGTACAGATCGCGGACTTTGGCGGGGAATTTAATCTTTATCTTACCGCCGGAAGTTGCGCACCAGCCGAAGAACGTCGGGCTCACCTGCACCCTTACTTTGACTTTGAATTTGCCGTCCGCCTCAATCATTTCCACATCTTCACCGAATTTATCGGTTACGACGTCGGTCATGGACTTGTCGCATTCGAGAGTGACTTCCGTCAGCGTGCCGCTAAACATGGAGAACGCCTGCTTGCGGTACCTCGCGAAATCGTAATTCCTAAGCCAACGCGCCTCCTTTTTGGCGTTGCCCTCGGCGCGCACTTCGTCCATGCGATCCACGCGATAAGTGGCTACGTCGGAATACTTGTCGCTGTACGCTATGAGGTAATAGTTGTCCTCGTTGAACACAAGCGCAACGGGATTGACGACGTAACGCGCGCCTTCCTTGCGATAAACGCGCTCGCCTTCGCAATTGAAATCGAAATAGGTAAAACTGCATTGCTTATTGCCTACTATGCAGTTGCCGATGACGTCCACCGAGTCGAAAACAGCCTCGTTGGTATGTTTGACGGCAGCTATGCAAGCGACGTCGCTTTTGAGCGTTTCCGCCCGATGCTCGCCGGCAAGGGAAGCGATTTTGTCTACGAGTATCTCCGTCTTGACGGGCGTGATAAACCCGGCTCCGCGTACCGCGTCCATGAGAATTTTGATTTCCGCCGTTTCGAATCGACGATTTTTGACGTAATACATGTTGCTCTTGCCACGCGCGGTAAGCACCTCGTAACCGAATTTATTGAGAACTTTGATGTCCTCGTATATCGATTTGCGCTCGCTGCATATGCCCTTGGCTTCCAGCCTCTCGATAAGTTTGCGCGTGGTCATGGGATGATCGGAGTCCGTTTCCCGTTGCAAAATGTCGTAGATGATGAACGGCTTCATCTTTTGGTCGTTACCCTTCATTGTGCTTCTCCTTTAAGTATTCGAGCGCTTGCTTGTAGCCAGAAAAGCCTGCGCCCATGATGCGCTTCTCTGCATACAAACCGACGTAACTCACCTTGCGAAAATCCTCCCTTTGGTTGATGTCCGTCAAGTGAACCTCCGCCGTCGGGATGCCGACAGCCTTCAACGCGTCAAGTATCGCTACGCTCGTGTGAGTGTAGGCGCCCGCGTTTATCACTATGCCGTCGTACTCGCCGTACGCCGATTGTATAACGTCTACAATTGCGCCTTCGTGGTTACTTTGGGTTACCGTAACGCCGATATCGAGCTCCTTTGCCACGGATTCTATGTACTCGACAAGATCCGAGTACGACTTATTCCCGTATAGCGCCGGCTCTCTGACGCCCAGCATATTAAGGTTTGGTCCGTTGATTACAAGTACGTTCATGTGATATACTCCTTTATGTCGCTCAGCGCGATTTTTTGCACGGCGCAATTGCCGAATCCGCGCATAACCACTATTCTTATGCTGTCGCCGTCCGCCTTTTTGTCATGAGCCACGCACTCGGCAATTTGCTCCGACGAATAAGGTATGGAGGTATCTATGCCGTATCGGGATATTACGGCGCCGAGCCTATCGAAGTCCTCGCGACTAAGCTCGCCTCTGCGCGCGCACGCCTTGGCAACGGCGTATAGCCCTTTGACTACGGCTATGCCGTGCGGAACGCCGTAACCCGACAGCGTTTCCACCGCGTGCCCTACCGTGTGCCCTAAGTTAAGAAGTCTGCGCGCGCCGGACTCGAATTCATCCGCCTCGACTATTCGCGCTTTGCTCCTAACGGCAAGCGAAACAAGCTCGGTTATGTTGTTTTTGTCGACGCCGTACTCTGTTATCTCCAAAATGCGTCCGCCGTCCAAACAGGCGTACTTAATGATCTCACCCATACCGCTCAAATACTGCTCCTCGGGAAGGGTCCCGAGAGTAAGCACGTCGGCAATCACTGCCGAGGGGCGATGAAACGCGCCTACGAGATTCTTATATGTATCGAGGTCGATGGCTGTTTTGCCGCCGACGCTGCTATCAGACATGGCAAGCAGAGTTGTGGGCACTTGGACGTACCTAACGCCGCGCATATACGTCGCCGCGACAAAGCCGGCAAGATCGCCTACCACGCCGCCGCCGAGAGCCAAAACGACGTCCGTGCGCGTGAAGCCGTTCTCCGCCAAAAATTTGAGTCCGCCGAGATAAGTCGCGGCGGATTTGCTCACCTCGCCGTGCGCGAATACGAATTTGCAAACGTCATAGCCGTGCGCCATGACCGACGTCGTGACGACGCCACCGTACAAGCCGTCTACGACGTCGTCGGTAAAAACGGCTACGCGTTTGGCGTCGGGCACGGATCCGAGCAAAAACGAGCCCGTCTCGCGGATAATGCCCGTCCCGATGTGCACGTTGTACGCGCCTATACCGCTACCTATTTTGACTACGGATTCACTGACCATACGATACTCCTAATCGTTGTACGTATAATAGTACATTATAATCGAAAATTTATCAAGACTTTTTGCAAGATAAGGTATATTTTTTACTTTAATTATATCGCGCGCGTGTTTTGTTGCGAAAAATCGACAAAAAAGCACCGAAGCCAAAATATTATCTACCGCTTGACAAACGTAAAACGCTGTAATATCATATGCTTGAGATTTTCGGACGGAAATCTTGTCTTAGGACATAAGGAGACATATGAATATAATTGTTGTCGGCATAGGAAACGTCGGCGAGGAAATTACCGAACAACTCGCAAAAGAAGGTCACAATCTCGTCGTCGTCGACAAAGATCCCGCAATCGTCAACCGCACCGTCGAGGACTACGACGTCAAAGGCGTATACGGCAACGGCGCAAGTTACGAGGTTTTGCGTGAGGCGGGCGTGAGCTCGGCGGATCTTTTGGTCGCTTGTACGCAGTACGACGAAATGAACATCCTCTCTTGCCTCGTAGCAAAGAAATTGGGCGTCAAGGAAACCATCGCCCGTATAAGAAATTCCGAATATTTTACCCTCTTCATGAGCGCGGAGCTGGGCATAAACATGATGGTAAGCCCCGAATACCAAGTAGCCAAAGAAATCGCAAGACTGCTTCGCTTCCCCTCCGCTATCAAAATCGAACCGTTTGCCGGCGGCAAAGTCGATCTCGTAGAGCTACGCATTAAACCGGAATCACCGCTAAACGGCGTGGCTTTGCATGAGCTTCACTCCAAACTCGATCTCGACGTATTGGTCTGCGCCGTCATGAGACAAAACGACGTGTTCATCCCGAGCGGCAACTTCACATTGCTTGCCGGCGACAGAATTTACGTAACGGCTTCCGACAAGATTTTGAATAAGTTCTTTACATCTTTGGGACTCCTCAAAGGTTCCAAAAAAGTCATGGTTATCGGCGGTAGTCGCACGGCGTCGTTTTTGGCTACCGAGCTCGAAAAACTCGATATGCGCGTGAAGATAATCGAAAAGGACGAGGCTAAATGCGCGCGCCTGACGGACGCTTTGAGAAAAACGGAAGTCGTACTCGGCGACGGCACGGACTGGGAAGTGCTCGAAGACGAAGGCGTGAAGAGCGCGGACGCGGTTGTTTGTTTGTGCGGTTTGGACGAACAAAACGTCATTATGAGCTTGCTGATCGCATCCGCGAACGTCGGCAAAGTCATAGCCAAGGTAGAGAAAAACACCTACTACGGCATGCTTACCTCCGGCGGTGTGGACTCGATTGTTTCAACCAAGAGCTCCACGGCGGAAGAGATCGTCCGCTATGCAAGAAATATGGACGGCGGTCGGCACGGCGGTTCTGTGGACAGGCTGTACAGAATCGTCAACGATCGCGCCGAAGCTTTGGAATTTACCGTACACAACACCTTCAAGGCTCTCGGGAAACCGCTGAAAGACATACGCTTTGCCCAAAACACGTTGATCGGCGGTATCATCAGGAACGGTAACTTCATCACTCCGCGCGGAAACGATACCATCGAAATAAACGACGGCTTGATAGTTATCACCACCAACGAGTCCCTAAGCGAACTCAACGATATTCTGGAGTAAGTATGAATTATAGAATGTGCGCTTACATCTTGGCGCAAATAGCCTTGACTACGGCTTGTTTACTGCTGATTCCGTTTGCCATGTCGTTTGCTTACGGGGAGTCCGGCACTCCGCTCGGATTTGGCGTAACAATTGCGATTTTGCTTGTTTTGGGTATCCCGTTCATAATAAAAAAGCCCCTAAACACCGAGCTACGAGTAAGAGGCGGTTTCATCGTAGTGGCGCTTGCCTGGATACTTTTATCAGTATGCGGAGCTATACCCTTTACCCTGAGCGGATACGTACCGAACTACGTCGATTCTTTGTTCGAGACAGTGTCCGGCTTTACCACGACCGGCGCGACGGCGTTTACAAATATCGATTCTTTCCCGAAAAGTTTGCTCTTTTGGCGTTCTTTCACCCATTGGATAGGCGGTATGGGCGTCCTGGTCTTTGTCGTTGCGATTCTCCCAAAGAGCAACAACTCCATCGTGCATCTTCTGAAAGCCGAAATGACCGGACCGCAATTCGGTAAGCTCGTCAGCAAAATGCGCTTCACCGCGCGCATACTTTATGCTATATATATCGTTTTGACGTTAATCATGGTCGGCATGCTCGTTGCCGGCAAAATGCCCGTTTTCGACGCGTTTACCACCGCTTTCGCGACAGCCGGTACGGGCGGATTTGCCAACCACTCCGCCGGTATGGCGTACTATAACAGCTTGTATATAGAAATCGTCGTCACCGTGTTTATGATGGTGTTTTCGATAAACTTCAACTTGTTCTACTTGCTGCTTGTCGGGCGCGTAAAGGACGTTATCCGCAACGAGGAATTCCGCGCGATGTTTATCATCTACGGCGTGGCGGTAGCGGCAATAACCGTTTCGCTCTCGATACATAATACTTATACAAGCGTTGCCGAAGCGCTGAGGTATTCTTCCTTCCAGGCTTCCTCGATCATGAGCACGACGGGATTCTGTTCGACGGACTTTACCAAGTGGCCGGCGTTCGCGCAAGCCGTACTCGTATTCCTTATGTTTATAGGCGGATCTGCCGGCAGTACGGCAGGCGGACTCAAAGTCTCTCGCGTGGTAATCATGTTTAAGTCGGGATTGAAAGAAATCCACAGGACGTTCTCGCCTCGCTCCGTGATATCAGTCAAGCTTGACGGCAAAACCCTCGATTCGGAAACGGTTCGCTCGGTAAACACCTACCTCGTGCTCTTTGTCATATTGTTTACGCTGTCGTTCTTCCTCGTGATGATAGATCCGTTCTTGCGCGGAACGGACGGACTGTTGATGGGCTTTACCGGAGTTGCAACCTGCATAAATAACGTCGGTCCCGCACTCGGCAAGCTCGGACCGCTTGACAGCTTCGCCCCCCTAACCAACTTCTCTAAGATAATACTAAGCCTCGATATGCTTATCGGAAGGCTCGAAATTATGCCGATGCTACTGCTGTTCTATCCGCCGGCATGGAGGAAAGCGTAAGATTTATGATATACATCGCCTGCGGCGACGGTAAAGGATAATTAAATAGAAAAACCTAATATATACTTTTTCGGCTCTGTAAGACTTTACGGAGCCGATTT
>CAVIFU010000010.1:0-42364 GCA_963642145.1 Ruminococcus bicirculans (ex Wegman et al. 2014) | reverse complement strand
CATCCTCAAAAGCGGAGATACGAAGCCTTCTAAAACGGAGTTGGGATCTACAGATGTATCCATTAACTACGGCGCTGACAAAATAATTAACGCCGGAAAATACACCATCTCTATATCGGCACCATCCACGAGTAACTATGAGCTCGCTAAGGGCGATGACGGTAAAGATATTCCGCTAACGGCTTCGTACACAATAAACCAAGCCGAATGCAAAATATTGAATATCAAAGAGATAACAAAGATATACGGTCAAGAGACCAAAGCTTCCGACATCGAAGCCACAGTGTATAACGCTTACACCTACGTAGAGGACGGAGAAAACAACCTCACCGTAGAAGGTACTTGGAGCTTTGTCGGAGATATCCCTACCACCGTGAAACGCGACGACAAGAATGAACCTACTTCCTATGAGGTGGAAATCGCATTTACGCCGACAAACACAACCAATTACATAGCTCCCGCCAACCAAAAGCTAACCTTAACCATAACGCCGCGCCCCATTAAAATAACCGCAGAGTCTAAAAGCTCTATATACGGTGAAGAGGTCAATGCGCTTACCTATGAAACCGACAAATTAGAGGGTGATGAAAACAGCGGACTTGTAGGGGAGGACACCTTTGGCAATCTGACATGCGAGGCAGTCAAGGGCTCCAAATGCGGGAAGTACGATATATCCGGCGAAGAGCTCAAAAACGATAACTATGAGATAACGTATGTGGGCGCAACGTACACGATAACCGCGCGAGAAGTAACAATCACGATAAACGACAATTCTTCCGTATACGGCGATGAAATCGTAATAAGCGACACCGCCTTTACCGTCAAAAATTACGCCGAATGCGACATCTTGGATGACAACGGAAATAAACTCACCGGGGACGCGCTACAAGCAAGGCTTAATACGCTATTCCAACTGACAATCATACGCACGGAAGCGGAAGAAGGCGCGGACGATACTAAACCTACCGACAAAATAAGCGTAGGCACGTATTGCCTAAAAGCGTCCAAATCTACGATAAACGCTAACTACACCGCAACTATCAATTCCGGTACCTATACGATAACCGCGCGACCCGTAACAATCACGATAAATAACAATTCTTCCGTATACGGCGAGGAAATCGTAATAGACCATACCGCCTTTACCGTCGATAATTACGCCACGTGCGACATCTTGGATGACAACGAAAAGGAACTCACCGGGGACGCGCTACAAGCAAAGCTTAATACGCTATTCCAACTGACAATCATACGCGCAAAGGACAAGAGCGTTTTGGCTACAACCGAAAACGGCGTAGGCACGTATTGCCTAAAAGCGTCCAAATCTACGATAAACGCTAACTACACCGCAACTATCAATTCCGGTACCTATACGATAATCGCGCGCCCGATACTCATTACGCCGAGAAAAGTTATCGTTGACTACGGCAACGGCATATACAATCTGACCTACGATACTAAATTGAACGGCTCCGATCTTACCGGCTCCCCTATCGTCAAGGGAGATTATTTGGAAGGTAAATTGGCATGCGAAGCAACTGCGGTATCCCCTGTCGGAACATATCAGATCACACAGGGAACGCTAAATAACGAAAACGGTCGAAACGCCAATTACAATATAACCTTTGCCGATACCGCCGTTTATCTGGAAGTTATCAAGCTCTCCGTAAAAGTAGTCCCCGCTCGCGTCACCATATACTACGGAGATGACCTACCGACTACTTTTAAGTTCAGCACGGCTCCGTCCGAGCTCCCGAACGGCGAAACGCTCAACGGGGAATTAAGACTACCGAACTCCAAAATCAGTGGCGAAACTACGCCTTCTGCCATAGGCGGGTATGACATACTGCCGGATGACGCCATGAAAAACAACAACCCGAACTACGATATAACGGTAGAGGGTACGGGTAAGTTCGTCATACGTAAGCGCGTTGCCGTAATCAAGGCGGAAAGCATTACATTCCCGTACGGAACAACGTTTGAACAAAACTCCGACGGGTTCTACGAAGTGAACGCAACGTATACCGCAACAGATCTAACCAGCGAAGAGCAAATCAAGCTGAATGACGCCAAAACCGGCATATCCGGATACCTTGTTCTGAATACCACGGTGCCCGAAGACGGAATCCTCAACGTCGGCACGTACGGCATGGTCATCGGTACGATAACCAACTCCGACGGCACGACTACCACGACAATTTCGTCCGACTTCTATGACGTACAGCTTGCCACCGATTCCGGTAAACTGATAATCACGCAAAAGCCGATAACCATCAAAGTAACCGGAGTGGTTGAAGAAAACAAGATCTACGGAATTTACGGAAACGCTGAAACGTTCGGATTCGAGGTCTCCGCCGACACCCCTCTCATAAACGGAAAAGGGCTTAACGAGGACTCCAAACTTTCTCGCACAAATCCCGAAGCGTCGGGAGTGGGTACCTATACTATAACTCTCGGCAACCTACCGACGTTAAATCCGAACTATTCCTTTGCTTTGTCACAAGAATACTTCTTCGTGATAGGTCCGCGTGAGATAACCATCGTACCGACGTATACCGAAGTTACGGACGGCAACGAAACTAAATATGTATCCGCCTCTTCCGTATACGGCAACAGGGACGTGGCGATCGGCTACACCGTAGAAGGCATGGGACTTGCCTACAAAGACACGCTTACCGGAAGTCTCTCTCGCGCAGCCGGAAAGAATGTCGGATACTACAACGTAACCGCCGGTACGTTGCTCTCTACCAATAACCCCAACTACGCCGTAACCTACGCTTGGGAGAACAGCAAAACGACGTATTACTACGAGATTACTCGTAGACCCATTACCGTAACCGCCAACAACGTGTCGCAAGTCTTTGGCGAAACGCGCTTACCGCTTACATACAGATACTCTTCGGCGCAACTCGTAAAAGGCGATGCCCTCGCGGGCGACGTCGCGCTTGACGATGACGTCAACTATACCGTAGGCGTATACGAAATCAAGCAAGGCACGCTGACTAACGACAATAACCCCAACTACGACATCGCCTACAAGTCCGGTAAGTATACCGTGACCGCGCGCCCCGTAACGCTCACACCGCCGGCAAACGCGAAAAAGATTTACGGCGAGACCGACGGCGAATTCAAGTATACCGCCACCGTCGGACAAGGCGCTACGGGCAATGCGTTCGTCAAGGGTTATGACCCCTCCCCGTACATTACGCTTACTCGCGCGACGGGCGAAGACGTGGGCGCGTACTCGTTCGACTTTAAGTATGACGAAAACGGCAAAGATATACTCAAAAACTACAAGTTCACCAAGGAAATCCAATACAATAAGTTCGTAATCACGCAAGCCGAAACCATCGTATCGGTAGAGGGCGTCGAAACCAAGGACGACGGCAAATACTACCTTGACGCAACCTACAACGGCGAGCCTCAAAACGTCAAAGCCCGAATAACCACCGGGGATACCGACGTATCGCTCTCGTACCGCGTGAACGGCAAGGTAAGCGACGGATATGTGCACGTCGGCGACTACGAAGTCACCGTAATAGTGCCTACTACCACAAACTACAAGGGCGTAAGCTTGGTGATATACGTTACCGTCAAGCCCTATGATTTGGGCGCGTTCGACGTAACTACCATTGACTCAGCCAAACGCACCAAGGTCTACGGTGAAGCGGACAAAGAAGAAAACTTCATTTTCACCCAAAACGGTCTCGGCGAAGACGTCATCACCCTGACCCTTACGAGAGAAATCGGCGAGAACGCCGCTACTTACGATTACGTAGATATTAGCTCGGATAACGCCGACTATACCGTTTCCCTCTCCGAGACGGCAAAAGACGCGTATGCGATCGCTCCCAAAGCCGTATCCGTTGCGCCCGAAACCTTCTCCAAAACTTACGGAGAACTCGATCCCGACCTCACGCAAACCGTCAACGGCATCGAAGACGAAACCTTCGACGTTGTATTTACTCGCGAAGACGGCTCGAATGTGGGTACCTACAACCTGATCGGCGTTAAGTCCCTCAACGATAACTACTCGGTAACAATTGCGGATGGCGCGAAGACTGATACCTTCACCGTTACGCGCAAAGCCGTCACGGTAACCGCAACCGACATCACCGTTGACTTCAACGGCTCCAAACACGCAGACGAGCTTACTTACACCGCGCAAGGATTCCTCGAAGGAGAAGCTCCGACTCTCCAAATTACCGTAGAAGGCTTCGAGTCCGACGCGCGCCCCGTGCTCGCCGGCAAGTATAACATCGCGCTGTCCTATTCCGACGATTTCGTGACCAATGACAATTACGATGTGACTCTCCAAAACGGCACTTACACCGTAAACAGGGCTCCCGTCACCGTGGCTCCCGTGGCTATAACCGTCGAATACGGCGACGATATACCCGCGTTTACGCTAACCGTCACCGGCAAAGTCTACGGCAAATATCCGCTCATCGGCGAACTCGGTAAGTTAGACGTCAAGAACGTAGGCGAATACGTCATTCCGCAAGGCACCCTCACAAACGAGAATAACCCCAACTACGACATCACCTTTGAGGAAGCCAAACTGACAATAACCAAACGTCGCCTTACCGTAACTCCCGATCAAACAACATCGCAAGTCTACGGCGAACAACGCGCAACCATCGCTTACACCGTAACGAGCGGTTCACTCGCGCAAGGCGAAACACTACTCGGCGAGCTCACGTCGCAAAGCTATGAGTTCGGCACTCACGCCGTCACGCTCGGCACGCTTGTCGAAAACAACCCCAACTACGACATCACCCTCGGCGGTAACGCGACGTTTACCGTAAGCAAACGCCCCGTAAACCTCATTCCCGATAAAGTTTCCTCCGTGTACGGCGAACCGCACGTCGCCCTTACCTACACCGTAACTTCCGATCTCGGCGAAGGACTCGTCAACGGCGACGTTTTGGACGGCGAACTGCAATGCAACATCGGCGCACACGTCGGTGAGTACGACATCACCCTCGGCACGGTAAGCGGCGCAAACTACGATATCACCTTCGTAAACGCAAAGTATACCGTCGCTCCGCGCCCCGTCACCGTCACACTCAACGCGCAATCGAGTGAATACGGTCAGGACGTCGTCGTCAACCAGAACGCTTACGAAATTACCGAAGGCTCCGTCCTCGCAGGCGATACCCTCGATATTTCCATAAATAAGGCGCCCGGCTCCGCTATGGGCGAGTACGCTTTGACCGCTACCTGCGATAACAAAGATTACGACGTAACCTTTGTCAACGGCATCTACACCGTGAAGAAGTACCGCGCCACCATTACCGTGGCGAATTCCTCCGTTACCAAGGTCTATGACGGCACGTTCTACGCCATCGTCGCGGAATGCTCGAGCGGCGCTACGATTATTTGTCGCATCGACGGCAATGTCGTGCCCAACACGTTCACCGATGCAGGTAAGTATTACGTCGAACTCACCGCCAATGAGACCAAGGAATATTACGCGCCCGAAAGCGTGTTCGTAACCATTACCATTAGGCGCGACGTCATCGTCACCGAAGACTCCGGCATAGACGTCGTTGTCGAAAATGACTCCGGCTTCGATCCCGATGTCAAGATCGGTATGAAAAAATTACCGCAAAATGACGAGAATATGAGTTCCCTCCTGTCCTCTAACCAAAAGATCGTCGGCGCGTTCTCAATAGGTACCGTCGGCGATGAGCTTACCGCCCTCGACGGCAACAATACACTCAAAATCAAGGTCCCTACAAGCTTAAAGGGCAACGAAACCGTCAAGGTCATCGTCTCCGATGAGAATAACGTTTGCACCATGGGCGTGTATGAAGTAACGGACGGCTATATCACGATAGAAACAACCGGGCTTACGGGATTCGCGTTCGTCGAAGAAACTACAATAGGTCTCGGCGTGCTGTACTACGTGCTCGGCGGCGTCGGACTGATAACAATCATCGCGCTGATTGTATTTATGTTCCGCAAGCGCGCGTGAGAATTATTATTCATACAATAGTACCCTCTTGAACTTACCATCTATGGGTGTATATCAGCGCCCCACGGTACGCATAGAAAAGTGGCTGTCGTCGACAGCCACTTTTGAGGAGGGACATATCGGTTTACTTTTCCGCGTCGGGTTCCTTTGCCTTGTCGGCTTCGGTCGCTTCTGCGGACGTAACCATTGTTGTTTGCTTTGCGCCGTTTCTCGTCCTGCACGACCCCGCATAGGGGCATCCCGCACATCCCGAGCCACAGCTCGATTTACCTTTTTTCTTGCGGATTATCGCACCGAACGCGACTCCGCCTACCACCAAAACGCACATTATTATTACTACTATTTCGAGTGGCGTCATTTTGAGGTTCTCCTATTTGCTCTTCTTGGCGAATAACGCTTTGACTTTTTTGCCCCATTCGGCTACGCTTATAACGCCTTTGTTGTCAAGCACGATTATCGCTATTATCGCCGCCCAGATAGCCGCAAAAATGAATACCGTCCACCATGCGGTGCCTATTACGTATATCATCGTCGATACTATGTATGACGTGCCTACCCAGAATAACAACGTGTTGCGGAAAGATTTCTCGTCCGGGAGCTCTGCCTTAGCCGTAGCTACTGCCGCAAAGCAAGGTATCGTCAGCATGTTGAACGCTATGAAGGCTATAAGCGCAGGCGCCGTTATGCCGGTGCCCTTGATCATCGCAACTGCCGCCGCGATGCCGCCGTCTGCCTCTACGTCTATCATGCCTTGCGCAAGACATGCGCCGAGCGTGCCAAACGTGGCTATAACGTTCTCTTTGGCTATAAGTCCTGTAAGCGCCGCTACTACAAAGACCCATCCGTTTGCGTTAAGTTGCGATCCGAATCCGAGAGGCGTGAACAACGGCTGTATCAGCTTGCCGAGCCCTGCCAAAATGCTCTCGTTGATCTTCTCGTCCGGGAGATAATTCCATCCCCAACCAAAGTGGCTGATAAACCATATCACTATCGTGGACGCGAATATGATAGTGAACGCCTTCTTGACAAAGTGCTTGGTCTTGTCCCACAGGTGCAACGCAAGGTTCTTGGGTTGCGGCAGATGGTATGCGGGTAGCTCCATAATGAACGGAGGCACTTCGCCTTTCATCGTGGTGTTCCTCATGAGCAATACGCTTGCTATCGCCACGCATACGCCGAGTAGGTACATGCAATAGGTAATTATATCGGGATTCTTGAATCCCCACATCGTCGCTATGCCGCCTGCAATCGCCGTAAGAATAGGCAACTTGGCGCCGCAACTGAAGAACGGTATTACCCTAATGGTCGCAACGCGTTCGTTCTTATCGGCAAGAGTACGAGTGTTAATAAACGCCGGTACCGAGCAACCAAAGCCCATTATCATAGGCATGAAAGCTCTGCCGGAAAGCCCGAACTTGCGGAATATTCTGTCAAGTATGAACGCAACGCGCGCCATATATCCGCTGTCTTCCAAAATGGAGAAGAACAGGAACAACACAAGGATTTGCGGTAAGAATCCGAGAACGGCAAACAGTCCGCCAAGGATACCGTTAACTATAAGTCCGGTTACCCATTCAGGGGCTTCCGCTACGGCTAAGCCTTGCTCCACACATGCGCTGAGGAGGTCTGTAAACGCCGTAAATGTGTTCGCAAGTATGACGCCCGGAGAGTAAATGCCCTCTTCGTATCCGAAGAACGTGTGTACGTTGACTCCCGCACAGTACTCGTCTATGATGCTTGCGTATGCGGCTTCAGCGAACTTACCCTCTTCGTCTACGGATATTTCCGCTTCGTAACCGTCGGCGGTGTATACCGTGGTGTATTCATTGTGGTTGACGTCGTAGAGTTTGACAAGTTCGCCTTTCGCGTCCGTCAGCACGGTGAGTTCGTTGCCGTCTTTGTCGTAGAACGCCTTGATGGGGGTTTTGCCGTTCTTGTCCGCATATGCGTAAGGTATGGCTTCTACCGCCGTAATGGCGCCGTCCTCTACGGTAAGCTCGGCTTCGTGTCCGTCTTCATCGTAGAATACGGTGTACTCTTTGCCGTTTTTGTCGTAGAGCGCCACGACCTCGCCGTCGTCATTTGTGGATATCGTATCAAGCTTTTTGCCACTCGCGTCATAATACTCGGTAATCGCGTTACCGCTTGCGTCGTAGGCAACTACGTCTTTATCGAATACGCCTGCGGCTCCGAGGAATAAAAAGTCCTCTGCAAACGTCAAGTGGAACACAAGGAACAATATCACAAGGAAGATCGGGATGCCCCATACCTTATGGGTAAGTACTTTGTCCGCTTTGTCGGACTTAGACAGCTTCTCTTTGTTTGCCTTCTCGTTTTTGGTAAGTACGGAAGAATAATGCTTGGATATGTATTTGTAACGGCTATCCGCAACTATTGCCTCAAAATCCGTGCCGAAAGTATCGTTTTTGAAGGTCTTTTTGAATTCCTCCACCATCGTGGCGGAACTCGGATGCGCGCTCACCTCCAACTCGTCAAGCTCTACAAGTTTGACCGCGTGGAACAACGCGTTCTCTATGCCTTGTCCTTCAAGGGCTATCTTGCAATCGTTAATGAGGTGCATGAGGTCGGTACCTTCCAAAACGGTGGTGCCTACTCTCGGTTTGAGTGACGCTTCGTACGCGCGACTCATGAGTTCGTCGAGCCCCTTTTCTTTAAGCGCGGAAATCGGAACAACGGGAAGACCTATCTTGCTCTCGAGCTTTTTGGCGTCGATGCTGTCACCGCTCTTTTCGACCTCGTCCATCATGTTGAGCGCGATAACCATCGGAACGTCTATTTCCATAATCTGCGTGGTGAGATATAGGTTGCGTTCGAGGTTGGTTGCGTCTACGATGTTGATGATGCAATCCGGCTTCTCATCCAAAATGTAGTTACGCGAGATAACTTCTTCCGGAGTATACGGACTCAAAGAGTATATGCCGGGAAGATCTATTATCGATACGGGTTCGGCGCACTTTTTGTATACGCCCTCTTTTTTGTCTACCGTTACGCCGGGCCAGTTGCCTACGTGGGCGGTAGATCCGGTAAGAGAATTGAACAACGTCGTCTTGCCGCAATTAGGGTTGCCTGCCAATGCGAATTTTTTCATTTGTCGGCTACCTCCATCGTAACAACAGACGCTTCACTGCTACGTAACGTAAGTTCGTATCCCCTGATGGTTACCTCGATGGGATCGCCCAAAGGCGCGCGCTTACGTAGATACACTTGCGCTCCGGGAGTAACGCCCATATCGAACAGACGACGCCTGATCTTGCCGTCGCCGCCTACTAAGCGTATGGTTCCGCTCTCTCCGATAGCAAATTCACTGAGTTTCTTTTCCATACAAACCTCCGATTATGCTATGAGTATTTTTGTCGCTATATTTTGGTCAAGCGCCAGCCTGCCGTCCTTGACAAGACATATGATGCTACCGCCGCTCGACGATAATACCGTAAGATTGGAATCTATGGTCAAACCGAGATTCTCCAAATGCTTCTTCGTTTTTTCGTCCGCAAGGATTTTGACTATCCTCACGCTCTTTCCTATCGGTGCTACAACTAATGGCATGTTCGCCCTCCGTTTATGAATATGAAATTTGTTTCGCATTTATAACGATAGTAGTATATAATTATTCCTATTGCTTGTCAATGATTTTTACTAACTTTTGTGAAATTTATTTCGGATTTTTCTTCCGCCCCTCGCGCGTACAATAATATAAATGTAAATCGCCGTCGAATTTACCGCGTTCGTTCGGAATATGCGCCCCACGGGCATCGCTTTTCGGAGTTTTTGAAAATTTTTGAAAATTTATAAAAAACCGTTGACAACGACGTGTATGCGGAATATAATATGAATAGTTGAATAATTGTTCAACCGTTAAACAAAGGAGTGACTATGGAAGATCGTTACGTTGCAGAATGCGAAATAGACCACGTACACAAAGAGGTTGTTGAAGCCATCCGCGCGCAAATGCCGGATGAGGACACGGTTTTTGACTTAGCCGAGCTCTTCAAGGTGTTCGGTGACTCTACCAGAACCAAAATATTGAGTTGCTTGGAGCTGAGCGAACTTTGCGTATGCGATATCGCTTCCTGCCTGAATATGACAAAATCATCCATTTCTCATCAATTACGCATACTAAGGCAGGCAAAGCTTGTCAAATCACGCAAGAGCGGTAAAGAAGTTTACTACTCCTTGGACGACGACCACGTCGCAAAAATTTATGAATGTGCGCTATCGCACATCAAAGAATAATCGGAGGCTCACTATGAAAAAGGTTATCGATATCGAAGTCGACTGCGCAATATGCGCCCAAAAATGCCAAGACGCCATAAGCAAAGTGGACGGCGTTAACTCCTGCGCCATTAACTTCATTACTCAAAAAATGACCCTCGACATTGACGACGAGTCCGTCCTCAAAAAGGCTCTCAAAGCCGCCAAAAGAATAGAACCCGATTTCTACATGGATATTTAGTTTCGCGCTATGACGAGAAAACAGAAAAAAAACTTGATACGCATCGTAATCGCGCTTGCCGCTTTCCTCGTGCTCATCCTGTTCGATAAGCTCTTGGTCGGCGTGATCGTGGGTGACAGAGCGCAAAATTTGGCTACCGTCATCCCGGGCGACTACGGTTGGCTGCTTGCGTTCGGGCTGTACCTTGCCGTATATGCCTTCATCGGCTATGACGTATTGTGGCGCGCGGCAAGGAATATCGCTCACGGACAAGTTTTTGACGAAAACTTCCTAATGGTTGTCGCCACTCTCGGCGCGTTCGGGCTTGCGATATATCGCGGAGTTACCGGCGCGGAAGTCGAAGGATTCGACGAAGCGTGCGCCGTACTCCTGTTCTATCAAGTCGGCGAATGGTTCCAGTCCTACGCCGTAGGCAGATCGCGTAAGGATATTTCAAGCCTCATGGACGTTCGTCCGGATTATGCCAACGTGTTGCGTGACGGCGTCCTCGTGACAGTCGATCCTTCCGAAGTTTCGGTAGGCGAAATCATCGTCATCAAACCCGGGGAAAAGGTCCCCCTCGACGGCGTCGTCACCAAGGGAAAGTCCACTCTCGATACCAAGGCGTTGACGGGCGAATCCATCCCGAGAGATATATGTGAAAACGAAAGCATCATAAGCGGCTCCGTAAACGTAAGCGGCACCATCGAGGTACGCGTCGAAAGAGTTTTCTACGATTCGACCGTTTCCAAAATACTCAATCTTGTCGAAAACGCCTCTAACCAAAAATCCAAGGCGGAAAACTTTATTACCAAGTTCGCGCGCTACTACACGCCTACCGTGGTAGTAACGGCTATTCTGCTTGCGCTGATACCGAGCCTTATTACCAAAAATCCGTCGGAGTGGATATATAGAGCGCTGTCTTTTCTTGTAGTGTCCTGTCCGTGCGCGTTGGTCATATCTATACCACTGACGTTTTTTGCAGGCATCGGCGGCGCTTCCAAAAACGGCATACTTATTAAGGGCAGTAACTATTTGGAGAAATTCGACAAAGCCGACATATTCGTATTCGATAAGACGGGTACGCTGACAAAAGGCAACTTCAAGGTAACCAAAGTCACTCCCGAGGAATCCCGAAACGAGATTTTGAGGCTTGCTGCCATCGCGGAAAGCGGAAGCAACCATCCTATCGCCAAGTCCATAATAGCGGAATACGGCGATTGCGCGCAAGACGGCTTTGCCGTAGAGGACGTTGCGGGACACGGCATCATAGCGCGCGGAGAATACACAATCTATTGCGGTAACGCCAAGCTGATGAAGCAAAACGGCATCGACTACGTCAAAGAAGAAGGCTTAGGCACCGTGGTATACGTTGCCAAGGACCGTGAATATATCGGTTCCATCCTTATAAGCGATGAAATCAAGCCCGAGAGTAAGAGCGCGATAAGCGCGTTGAACGCCATGGGCGCAAAGACGATAATGCTTACCGGCGACAACGAACGCATTGCCAAGGGCGTTGCGGAAGAGTTGGGATTGACCGCATACAAAGCTTCTCTCCTGCCCCAAGATAAAGTAGCCGAAGTGGAACTTTTGCTTGCCGACAAAGGCAAGGACGACGTACTGTGCTTTGTGGGTGACGGCATAAACGACGCGCCGGTACTTATGCGTTCGGATATAGGTATTGCTATGGGCGGAGTGGGCTCAGACGCGGCGATCGAAGCGTCCGACATAGTGCTGATGCACGACGATTTGAAAGGCATAAGCGACGGTAAAAAGATCTCGCGCAAAACCATGCGCATAGTATACGAAAACATCTTTTTCGCGCTCGGCGT
The DNA here is from genome assembly GCA_963642145.1 of Ruminococcus bicirculans (ex Wegman et al. 2014). Taxonomy (GTDB): domain Bacteria; phylum Bacillota; class Clostridia; order Christensenellales; family DTU072; genus Stercoripulliclostridium_A. The sequence continues at coordinate 30,099 of CAVIFU010000010.1, read as the reverse complement.
CAAACTGCTCATATTGATTCTATCCGCATTCGGCATAACGAACATGTGGTTTGCGGTGTTCGGTGACGTAGGAGTCGCGGTAATAGCCATACTCAACGCCATGCGCGCGAACGGCAAACTCAAATAACGCGGCGACATGCGCTCTTATTCCGAGAAAATGCAGTTTGCTGACTTTTTTCGGAATAAGAATGGCTCTTTGCCGACAAAATGTCAATAGACTCTTTGACTTTATAAAAAAGAACCGTCATGATTTTTGACGGTTCTTTGCTTATCGTAGATTACTTATATTATCAATAGTTATCGGCGTGCACTTCAAAGTAGCTTTGCGGATGGTTGCATGCCGGGCATACTTCGGGTGCGGATTCCCCTACTACTATGTGTCCGCAGTTGCGGCATTCCCATACCTTGACGGTGGACTTTTTGAATACGCTTGCCGTTTCTATGTTACTGAGCAATGCGCGGTATCTTTCTTCGTGATGCTTCTCGATTGCGCCCACAAGGCGGAAACGTTTGGCAAGATCCGGGAAACCTTCTTCTTCGGCAGTCTTTGCAAAACCCTCGTACATATCTGTCCACTCGTAGTTTTCTCCGTCCGCCGCCGCGTTCAAATTCTCTACGGTGTTACCTATGCCTTTAAGCTCCTTGAACCAAAGTTTGGCGTGCTCTTTCTCGTTCTCTGCCGTTTTCAGGAACAGAGCGGATATTTGTTCGTAGCCTTCTTTTTTCGCAACAGACGCAAAATAAGTATACTTATTGCGCGCTTGGCTTTCGCCGGCGAATGCCGCTTCCAAATTCTTTTCCGTTTGAGTGCCGGAATACTTGGTCTTGGGTTGATCGTTCGTGTTTAGCTTTTCTGCCATTGTGTGCCTCCGTTTATTTTATTTATCTATCGAGAACAGCTCCGTCTATAGATATCGTCACAACTTGCCACGGAATAAATTTGCCGCTGTCTTGCAATGCTTTTTTGACGGCGTTCTCTATTCCGCCGCAGCAGGGCACTTCCATCCGGAGAACGGTAACGCTCTTTATATCGTTGCAAGCTATTATCTCGGTAAGTTTATCGGCATAATCTACCGCGTCCAGTTTAGGGCATCCTATAAGGGTTATCTTGCCCTTCATGAAGTCTTCGTGCATATTTGCATATGCGTACGCCGTGCAATCCGCCGCCACAAGCAACTTGGCTCCGTCAAAGTAAGGCGCGGAAGGGTTCACGAGCTTGATTTGGCAGGGCCATTGTCCGAGCCTCGATACGGCCTTCTTGCAAGGAGCGTCCTCCTTGACCTCTTCTTCGTGAGCGTGGAGTAATTGCGCTTTGTGCCCGGGGCAACCGTCGTGATGAGCGTGCGCGCCTCCGAACTTGCCGGACATGACTGCCTTTTGCATCTTCTCTTGCTTATTCTTGATTACGGCAGCCTCGTCGTAAGCCGCGGCTTCCCTCTCTTCAAAAGTTATCGCGCCGGTAGGGCAAGCGGGCAAGCAATCGCCGAACCCGTCGCAATAATCGTCGCGAGTAAGTTTTGCTTTGCCGTTGACCATCTCGATGGCGCCTTCATGGCAAGCGTTGGCGCATGCTCCGCAACCGTTGCATTTTTCTTCGTCTATTTTGATAATTTTTCTTTTCATATTCGTTCTCCTTTTTTTATTTACATTCTACACCGTGATGTAGAATCTGTCGGTTGTAAAAACAACGGAATATGAATTTTTTACAACAATCTGAAGGAATTTTTGCGGAACGTCAGCAGTCCTTCGTCACGCATTTTGCATAACTCTTTGGACATCGCGCTCCTGTCTACGGCAAGGAAGTCGGCAAGCTGTTGGCGATTGAAGGTTATCTCTATATCGGATCGCCCTTGTCTTTTGGCTTCTTGCGATAGGTACGCGATGAGTTTTTCACGCGTAGAGCGTTTGGATACGTAGCCGAGCTTTTGCACAAGGTTCCTGTTCTTGGCGGCAAGCACAAAGAACATGTTGCGAATAACAGTGTTGTGCGACGCGCAAGCCGAAGCGCATGCCGTAACGACGTTTTGGGCGTTCATAAACATAACCGCGCTGTCCTCCACCGCGACGACGTCGTTCATCAGCTTCGTTCCGTCGGAAAACACGTATGCTTCTCCGAACATATCTCCGACGCCGAGTTGCCCGAGAATACTTCTGTTGCCCCAGTAATCGTCGTATTGGATATGGAGCGCGCCTTCCAACACGACGGCAACTTCGTCTATCGGTTCGCCTTGGCGCAAAACGTACTCTCCGCGCCGATACCTGCGCACCCTTGCTTTGAAGCACGCAAGCAGTGTCGGCACTTCCTCTACGTCTATGCCGTCAAAGAGTTTGATTTTGCAGATTACCGGTAGATATTTATCCATAAACTCTTCCCATTGCGACGCTATATTTAATATAACACATTTTTCAAATACAATCAAGCCCGTAAGACGCGTAAAGCCCTATCAGCGTTGCGCACAACGTGGGAACGGCGACGGCTACGCCGTATTTGATGAAATCCGTAAACGTATAGCGCACGTCGAGCGATTTCAAGAGCCCCGTAAACATTATGCCGGCGAGCGCGCCTACCGGAGTCAGGAAGGCGCCGATATTGGAGCCTGCAACGGAAGCGAATACTGCATAAGGGGAAGACATCTCCGTAATTGCCGTAAACAACACGCTCATGGGAATATTATTGATTAAGTTTGCCACCAAAGTTGACGCCACGCCGTAGGTCAGAATGTCGAATTCTCCGCCCAATGAGTTGAACGCTTGTGCAATTACGTCGGCAACTCCCGCGCGCTTCAACGACAACACTATTATGAACATGGAAAGCACAAACGGTATGAGCTCGTACGGTAACCTTTTGAAGACGTTTTTAAGTGCCTCGGGCGGACGTTTTTCCGCCGCCGACACGATAAGAGCGCCTACGACAAGCAGAATAAGAGCAACGGTTGCCACCGCCCACATCTCGATGCCGACGTAATCGGCAACCACCAAAAAGACGAGGCAGACAACAAGAAGTATCGTGCCGAACACGGCATTGGCTTTGTCACGAATACTCGCGACTTCAAAATCATCGCTCGAAACGGGTTCCGAAAGCTTTTTACGGAATAAGAGGTACAAAACGCAAAGAGCCGTACATCCGCCGAATACCGTAGGTATTGCCATGACCTTGAAGTACGCGCCGAAAGTCAATCCGTAACTCTCAGCAAGGTAAATGTTCGTCGGGTTGCCTATGATGAAGAGCATGGAGAACGTGTTTGCCGCCACAAACTCGGACACGAGGTAAGGTATCGGCGAAATTTTGGCGTTCTTGCAGAAATATACTATAAACGGCGTAAACGTCAAAACGATTATATCGTTTGAGGTAAATATCGTCAGCAACGACACTATCGCGTACAGTATGAAAAACAACTTCTTTTGGCTATGCCCTGCAAGAGCCGCCGAACGAGTGGCAAGATAACGGAATACGCCGGCTTCGTCCAAAAATACCGATACCGCCGTCATACCGAAAAACAACATCAATATTTTGACGGGATTGACGGACGTTCTGCCGTGAAACATGGAGAACATATCTTCCGTCAAACCGTGAAATACCTCCGACATCGTAGGCGCACCGATTATGATGAGTACGACCGCCACCAAAAACGGGATTACCCAAAACACCGGTATCCTTTTGCCCTTGACGCGGACTTCCGGTATAAATACTATGGAGGCAACCGTTCCGAGAACGGCTACCGCGCTTAAACAAACAGACGTTACCATCTTGATTCCTCTCCGCTAACGAATGTAAATTATAGTACCTTTCGGGTGCAAAATCAAACGTTTGATTAAACGTAATGAATTTGTAACGATTGTTTAAGCGCGTCGTAATATTCCGGTGGTATCATATTTATGTAATCGGTCGGTGTTGACAAACGCAACGCGCGGTTTTATAATTATCGTAGGAGCTAAAAATGGTTGAACGAACAAAAAAATATTACTCGCCGTATCACGACGAAGGAACAAATATAAAGCACATCTACCCCATATCGCGCTTGGCGCGCAAAATATTGTGCGCGATCAGGGCGCGCGGAGTCAAGGCTACTTACGCAGAACCTCTTCCCGAAGATTTGCCTCTCTTGATTTGCCCTAACCACGCCTGCGACTTCGGACCGATTGCCATGGACAAAGTGCATAAGCGCAAAAGTCGCGTTTGGAGTGTGGACACGATTATCCGCGTTCGCTCAATGCCCATGCACCTGATCAAAAACGTCTGCAACGTAAAAAGTAAATGGGTAACGGCGTTGCTTTTCCCGATTGCCTGCTTACTGTCGATACCGATGGCGTGCATAGTCCGTAGCCAACAGCCCATTCCCGTGTACTACGACGCTCGCGTGCGCAAGACGTTTGAAAAATCCGCTCTTACCCTCAACGAAGGGCTCGACATCGTCCTCTACCCCGAGTGGAAAGACCCGGCGGAAGGATACCGCTTTGTCAACCAAGTAAAAACCGGAGTGGCTTACGCAGCAAAACTCTTTGTGGAAAAATATCATAAGCCCGTGGGCATCGTCCCCGTTTACGTCTGCGAAAGCCTCAAAAAAGTAATGTACGGGCATGTCAAAGTAATAGAGAAGTTCGAAAATTTCAAAAAGGATTCGCAGGAAATCGCAAAATATATCATGGACGAAATAGAGTCCATGGCTAATACTCTGCCACCGCATCGCATTACGCCGTACGACGCCACTCACCGCGAAGATACCGGGTTGCACAATCTCTGCGCCAAGGCAGACCCCGTCTAATCCGACCGCTTGACCAGTTTGACGCCGACTTGCGGAGCGTAATAATCTCGCCTTATGCGCACGCTCTCCACAAGCTCTCCCCTGTAATAAATATCGAGGTATCCCTCGGAAACGAGCCCGCTCAAGGGCTCTTTTATTATTCTGTACTCTTCCCCTTCTTTGAGTTCGCCGTCGGCGTCCACAACGTCTTCGTATTCGGAAGTCGTGACGTCCCTGACTTTGACGCTGCGAAATTCTCGCTTTTCTCCATCGGTTATCGTCGGAAAGCCGTAAACGGTAAATCTGATCCTCAATCCGTCGGCAGTCCCCGTGATGTGCACGGGATACGGCGTATCGTTTATGAATTTAAGATCCGTGCCTCCCGACACCATGGCGTCGAACGAAGGCTTGACGTATACGACGGGAAGCGAATGCGAATGCGCTTCTTTGACGCAGAGCCCCGCGCGAAGTACGGCGTTGTACAACGTCGTGGATACCTGACAAACACCGCCTCCCACGCCGTCAGTGAATTTGCCTTTGACTATTATTTTTGCCTTTTTGTAGCCGTTTTCTTCCGTTCTGGCGCCTACTACCTCGTTGAAAGAAAATTCCTCTCCGACTCCCAAAACGTAGCCGTCAACGCTCTTGACCGCAAGCGCGATGTTGTGCTTGCGCGAAGCGGAAGATGAAGAGTAATCGGTAGCATAGCTCGATAGCTTTTCCATGCAACCCGTTACATCGACGTACGCGTGCGCCGCGCTCGGAACGCCGGCAAAGCCTATACCCGTAACGCACACGGCAATCAATACAATCGATACCCACGCAAAACACCGCCTCTTCATACGGTTATTATGCGTGCGCGACGCCCTTATATACCGCTTATATGATTTTTTATAAATCCGATCGCGCCGTCCCTCGTCCTGAGACTGTCGTCCGACGCCGATTTTTTGAGCAGTTCTTTGAGAATTTTGCCCCTGTCGCTCGGCTCAACGCCCAAGCCTTCGAGCTCTCCGCCGCTTACCGGCAGATCGCGTATCTCGAACGGCACGCCCTCGACTATAAGTTCGTCGTATACCCTACGTAGCCTCTCCGCGGAAGGACAAACGCCGGTACGAACGCCGCCTGCGTTCCAATCGGCAATTTTGAGCGTGATGAGGTCGGGTATCTCTTTGTATTTCGCCTGCACGAATTCTCTGACGGCAACGTCCGTTTCCGTACCGTCAATATCAAACATATGGTCGCGAACAAGAGCTACCGCACGGCTTATTTGCTCGTTTGAGTAGCGTAACCGTCCCATAATTTTGCGCGTAAGCTCCGCGCCGTAAACGTCGTGCCCGGTGGCTTTGCCGGTTTCGGATATAGTCGCCGGCTTGCCTACGTCGTGCATTAGCCCTACAAGCCTAAGCTCGGGCGGCAACGCCTCTACAGCGCGCAAAGTATGGTTATACACGTCATACGCGTGGTAGTTGCGGTTCTGCTCGACGCCTATCATGTCGTAGACTTCGGGCAGTATGATTTTCAACGCGCCTATCTCTCTAAGTAGTTCCAATCCGCGTATATGGGCTCCCTTAATGCCATATACGGTATCCGCTACGAGTATTTTGTTGAGTTCGTCTTTAATGCGTTCCGCCGCTATGAGTCTGAGGCTTTCGGCGTAAAATTTACATACCTCTATTAGTTCTTTGTCCGCCTCGAATCCGAGGGAAGAAGCAAAGCGCGCCATGCGCATTATGCGTAAGGCGTCCTCCGCCACTACGTCTTGCGGAGCGCGCACCGTGCGTATGAGTTTATTTTTCAGATCTGCCTGTCCGCCGGTGGGGTCGACGACTTCGCCGGACAAAACGTCTATGTAGATTGCGTTTACGGTAAAGTCGCGCCTTCTTGCGTCCACCTCCACGTCGTCTACAAACTCCACTTTTTCGGGTTCGTGCTTGCCGTTACCCGTGTAGCTGTCCTTGCGGAACGCGGTATACTCGTATTTGACGTTACCGCGTATAGACAAAGTGCCGAGCTTGAGTGAATTGTGCTCGGCACGAAAACGCGTCTTTCCAAGCGCGGTAAGCACATCTTCCGCCTTAGCGGACGACGCCAAATCGTAGTCTTGCGGTTTGTATCCGAGTAGGACGTCCCTTACCGCACCGCCTACGACGTACAGCCTTGCGGGGAATATCTCCGCAAGTTCTTTAAGTTCTTGCGGAAACTCGGTTTTCACGAATATATTTCGGGTTTAAGTATGCCTATATCGGGCAGGTTGCGGTATTTCTCCGCATAATCCAAGCCGTATCCCACGACAAACTCGTTTGGCACGGCAAAGCCTACGTAATCGCCTTCGAGTTCGACTTTGCGGCGAGACGGTTTATCGAGCAACGAACAGATTTTGAGGCTGGCGGGATTGCGGGTAAGCAACAGCCTCTTGAGGTTTTTGAGGGTGTAGCCGGTGTCGATAATGTCCTCTACGATTATGACGTTCATGCCTTCTATGGGCTGAGCGAGATCTTTGTCTATACGGACTTCGCCCGATGACTCGGCGCCGTTGCCGTAACTCGAAACTACCATGAAGTCGAATCTGACGTCGAGATCGACGTTCTTGACGAGGTCGGCAAAAAACACGACGGCTCCGCGCAAGATACCTACCATAAGTACCGATTGTCCTTTGTAGTCCTCGGTGATTTGCTCACCGAGCTCCTTGACGCGAGCGGCAATTTGATCCGAAGTCAAAAGTATTTCTTTAACGTCTTGATGCATTATTCATCTTCTCCTATTTCTATTTTATATATTTTCTGTGTTGATTCCGTAATTTTTACCTCATCGGATATTTCTACGCCGAGTATTGCGTACACCTTTTGTCCGCAAGCTATAAGTAAGAGTTTATCGCGCATATATCTCGGGATTTTGATGTCGGTGAGGTAGTCCGAAAGCTTCTTTTCCCTTCCGCCGCAACGGCGGAATCTGTCGCCCTCTTCGCGCGTGCGTACCACGGCGCCCTCGGGAATGCTCTCCGCGTCAAACGTCAACCCTTTGACGATTGCGTCGTACTCTACAAATGAGTATCGGTATCCGCCAAAGGCGTATTCGGTACCCAAATCGAATTTTTCGTTATAAGTGCAACGCTCGCGCCTCGGAATAATGCGCAGTCTGTCGTACGATCTGTACGCGTCGTATCCGAACGGAAGATTGATTTTTGCGCCGTTCTCAGCGTCCTTCAATTTGACAAGGGCGGTTAGATGGGTACTTTCTATATCGTGGTCACAACCTATGCTTCTAAGAGCCTCCGCTATGCTTTTTTTGGCAATTGCAGGATGTGCGTCGAGTACGGAAATCGGCAAACCGATGCCGTCGCCTTCTTTGGTTGCGCGAACGATTTGCCCCATCATATAGTCTTCAGTTTCCTCCGCAGCCTTGCCAAGCTTGATTATTGCCTTGGCGTACTGCGGAAACCTTACTTTGATACTCGGCAAAACCTCATGTCTCAAATAGTTGCGGGTGTATGCGGACTCCAAATTGGTGGCGTCCTCTCTGTATTTTATGTCGTGTTCCTCCGCGTACGCCTTGATTTCATCGCGCGTGACGCCGAGCAACGGATGTATGTACCCGGGTCTGTCTACGATGCCTCTTATTCCGCGTATGCCGGTGCCTCTGAGAAGCCTCATGAATATCGTTTCGACCTGATCGTCCATATGATGCGCGAGGACTATGCAATCCACTTCTTTACTTGCAAGCATCTCGTCAAAAACTTTGTACCTGAGCGTTCTTGCGGCAAGTTCTATCCCTAAGCCGTGCTTTTGCGCGTATTCGGGCGCATTTACTCCCACCACTCTGCACGGTATGCCGTGCTCTACGCAAAACGCGCGCACAAACTCGCTATCTTCTACCGACGCTTCGCCTCTGATACCGTGCTCGACATTGATAACAACGATGTCCGCTTGCGCCTCCATATACAAATGCAACATTACCATGCTGTCCGCACCGCCGGAAACAGCGAGTCCTATCTTTTTTCCTTTTTCTTTCGACAGTTTAATCATACGGATATTATATATTATAAATCCGCGCATATCAAGCGTTGGAGATGTAAGTAAATCTTATAGAGGCGTTTAGGTTGCGCTAAATAGGGAGGTAAGCCGTGGCTTGCCTCCCTATACCGATTTTTATTTACCGACGTAGTCGAATTCGACTCCGTCGAACATTACGGCGTTTTGCCTGAATTCGTTTTGCAGACTTATGTCCCTACGCAGTTCAACCGCCGTGCGGATTGCCACGTTATTGACTATAAACTTGTTGTCTAAAATACTTGCGTCTGCCGTACTCGATACTATGTCTACCGCCCTACCGGTGTTCGACTTGAAGGTATTACCTCTGAGCAGAATATCGCCGCTACGGACTACGACGCCGTTGGTATTGCCCTCGAATACGGAATCGTTCACTTCTACGGAACCGCTTTCGAGGTAGATGGCGTTGTTGAAGCCCGTGAACTCGGATTCATCGACGTATACGGTTGCTTCGTAGCCGTTCTTTGCCCTTATCGCCATCGAGCCCGTAAGCACGTTGGCGCCGCTCTTGTAGAATTTTGAACGCGATACATTCAGATTGCTTGCGTTTGCGCCGAGCGTGACGGCTGCGCCGTTCGCCTTATCCTTCATTGCAACGATGTCGAGTTGCAACGCTCCCTTTTCCACCGTTACGGATTCGAACGTCACGGCTATGCTCTCGTCTTCGGAATTTAAGTCGTAACAGCCGACAACGGACAGAGAAGCGTTCTTGTTAAGCGTCAAGGTGCCGTAATTGCCGGCTTTCAGATACCACCTTGCAACGTCGCCGTCTTTGAGGCTTTCCAACTTTTGGTCAAACATTGCTTTGTTCTCGATAACTTCGGTGTTCGCGGAGTACGCAACTATCTTGTAAGTACCTGCGTTTATCGCCGTAAACGTGTAGTTATTGTGTACGGGATCGTTCTCGGATATAAGCGTATAGTCGCCGACCATGTGCTTGTACGTGAGCGTTCCGCCGTCCCATGCTATCTCAAAGAGCTCCCTTACGGTGTCGATATTGTCGGTACCGACAATGCCTTCTTCCGCAACGCCGCCGACGGTATGTGTAAACGTCATGGCGCTGTCGAACGATTTAAGCTCGTCGAGGTACTCGCTCTCTACCGTGTTGATATCGACTACCACTTCCCTCTTGAGGATCTCGACGTTACCGGTAAGTTCGCCTTTTTCATTCAGCCCGGCGATTATGTAGTTAGTTGTCTCCGGGAAGCTAATGGTTACCTTGTACGTGCCGGCGTTACGGATCTTATCGCCCTCGGGTATGCCGTCATAAGTGTAAGTTATTCCGCTTGTAGGATATTCCGCGTCGAGATTTTCTATCTTGGCGTTCATGTAATAGCCTGTGTAATCGAGCGACCGAGCGAGCGTGACTCTGAGCGTCTTCGGATTGATCTTGATGACTATAACCATCGTCCTTACGTCATCGGTTATCGTAAAGTTTGTATTCTTCGACTTACTCGGGAAATTGATTCTCATGATATACACGCCGGCGTTTACGGGGCGCACGGGAGAATCATAGGTTTGGTAATCACCCTTGGTAGGATCGTAAATGGCAAAGGAAGTTTCGTAAGTGGCGCCTTCCGGGCTCGCGATACCGGGCAAGAGCTCTTTTCCGCTGTATGTAAACTCTATTTGCCTTATATTGAGCGTTCTGCTTACTCCCTTGCTGTCGATATATTTGTATTCGCTTTCTCCTATCATATTTTTCGATTCGTCATAGAAATACACGTCGGAACTCTTTACCTCGCGCTTATTTATGTGCATGGTGTATTCTACCGAGCCCGTTACGTTGTAGTCGTCGTTTTCCTTTACGATGATTCTTACAAGATAATTGCCGGCGTCTGTGGGCTGTTCGGTGCTCCAATTGCTGCCTCCGTCCGTACTGTACTCCACGGTATATCCGTTAAGAGCGCCGAGTTTACCGTCCTCACGTAGGAATTCGCCTATCTCTAACCATTCCGATATGTTTCTGCTTTTTCCGTCATAGGTGCGATTGAGGAAGCTTTCGCCGGTATCGTTTTCTTTCCACGTGATGTCGGCGGACGTAATGGTAGTCTTGCTTATCTCGACCTTGATTGTGTCGGAAATAATCTTGCCGTATGCGTTCTTTAAGTACCATTGCACTTCATACACACCGGCTTTGTTGCGGTTTACTCCCGTCATATCCCAGAACGGGCTTATTCCGCTTGTCGTTGCGGGCATGGCGGTTGCCGTCAAGTCTTTGCCGAACGGGAAGGAGTAGAGTTCGCGCGAAAAACTTACGTCCGTTTCGATCTTGTTGTACTCGTAGGTTTTGAGCGGAACGGTGAAGTTGATATACATCTTGTCGCTGTTCTCGCCATAGCCCTCGGCGTCGCCGCTGATGTAACGGCTGTCGCTGAACGACCTGAACACGTACTTACATCTGACGGTAGCGGTAAGCGATTGTACGTCATACGCGATGCTTACGATATCCATGTACGCACCGCCGTCCGTGACGATTACCTTGTCGGGCAGGAGTCCGCCTTCGGGACCTGCGACAAACGCGCCGAACGTATTGACGCCTACGGAAATGTAGTCGTAATAGAATCCGCCGTTAGAATAGCTCGTACTGCCGCCGACAGCACTCTCTGTAGCGTTGACGGTGTACAGTTTGGGATCTATAACGATAATGGTAAACGTGATGTTGTCGTCGTCAACCCAACCGAGGGTGGCTTTGACGTTGCTGTACGTGTTTCCGGCTTTCGCCGTAGAGATGTTCGCGATGCTCGTTTCCGAGAATTTGAGCGGTACCGACGCGATTTGAGCGGTGCCGTCGTCATACTCGAATCTGTAATAGAGGTGATCGGGCAATTGTTCGGAGACGGGTCTGTCCTTGATTACGTACAACGTACCGCCTACGAGAGGTTCTTGCGTTTCTTCTCCGCTCGCAGTCTCCTTGGTGATATTGATATTACGCCCTTTGATGGTGAATTGGATGGAGAGTTCCGTTCCGTACACCTTCATCGTGCCCATTGTGTACATGGCGTCTGCGCCTATTCTGCCGGAGATAACCTCGGTACGCGACAAGTAGCTTTCGTCATACGTCCACTCTACATTCGTAGCGTGGTACGGCACGGAAACACCCTTGAATACGACGTAAATGTCATCCGGGAAGGAGATTGCGTACGGGTCGATGTAGAATTCGTCCGCCGCCTTTTGGTAGTTGATCACCGAGCCCTGCGGAACCTCGGAGAGGGTCTTCTCCTCGCCGTCTACAATGATATAAGTGCTCTCTACCGTACGGTCTACGGTGGTCAGAGAAATATCGTATTGTCCGCCGAGAACGGTGCCTTCTTCATCGAGGTAATCGTACTCTTCGGAATAAACTTCTTTGCCGTCGATAATGTATTTAAGAGTGAACTTGCGCACTTTCGCGGTGATGACTCCGCCCTGCACGCTTGTGCCTACAAGGGTTATATCCCTCGAAAGTACCCATTCCACATTCGTGAAGTACATCGTCGTGCCGAGCTTGGTATTTGCCGCCTCGTATTCGATGGAACCTATGTCGTATGCGGGGTATTCCGCCATAAGCTCACGCGGTAAGATGTACGCGCTCTTGGAGTATGTGCTCGAACCGGTCGCCTTGTAGTATACGTTGGAACTGCCGTCCTGCACGTATAAGTTGACGTCCTGCGGAGTGGGGTTGACGGTGAAATACGAACGTCTTTGCTCGTTGCCGCCTTCCGTGATTATCTGCATCAAGGTGTAGTAGCCCTGTTCCGTCTTGGCTTCCGTCGTGTAGCCGCTTTCTTCCGTGTAAATGGCGGTCGGCTTGCGGTTCAAGTACGTCACGTTGACGACGAACGGGAATATCTGAGCCGATCCCGGGACGGTTACGTTGCACAGTATACTGCGCGAACCGCCGCCCATGGGCATATTGTATATGCTCTCCGTAGAGGACGAATCCTTGTTGACCCAATCGAGGTTGACCGTATCGAACGTTATGGTATTGGATTCCCCGTCCTTTTGCACGACGCCCTGCGCGGTTGCCGTCAGCGGTACATAGGGGTTCAACGGGTCTATGACGAGATCGACGTTACCCGATTCTCCCATGCCGTCGCCGTAGCCGAAATCTATTTCGTCCACGCCGATCATCTGTCTGTCGAGCTTGTAGATGTACTCGGTGCGTATCCTGTTGGCGTCGCTCTTCTTGTAGTTGTTGTAGAACACGGCGGCGTAATTGTCGCTTCCGTCGGGATTCTGCTCCCAACTTATCACGGAACGCATCTTGTCGGCGTCGCCCTTTACTCTGTCTTCGGGATAGAAGCTAAGCTCTCTGCCGTCGGTGGTGCCGGTAACTTGGAACTTGACGCCGAATTGATCTTCGATGCACAGCCCGGTATACTCGTTGACTTCAACGATGTATGCGGCGTCGCCGTCGCCCATGTTTATCTTTATGAAGCTCCACTTGGCGGCGGTAAGAGTTAGTGTTATCGTTTGTCCGAACGTGCTCTCTTCCTCTCCGTATCCGAGTACGCCGTATATGGTCATGTTGAAGCCGCCAGATATGCTTATATCGTCGTTTTCGAGCAAGATCTTTGCGCCGTTTGCCTCATACGCGGTGTACCACTTGATTGCCGGCGTCACGGGTGAAGTGACGCTTGTATAGGCTGCATAGACGTCAAAGCCCGACGCATACATGCCGCCGAATATCGTTACCGACACTTTGCCGGTTTTATTTTTCAATTCATCGTTAAGCGCTTGCAGAGTAACGCCGAAACTGCCGTCAAAGCCGCTTTCGAGCGCGACAAACGTATTCCCTTCGGAAGGGATATCGTCGACTATCGCGGTAAACGGATTATCTATTTCGTAAGTGCCTTTGCCGATTGCGCTATCCCAAGACTCTATGCGCCTATCCAGAACATATACCTGCATGACGAAATACTGCGTGGCGTCTTGGTCGTCAAAGCTCCTTAGCGAGGAGTAGAACGCGTAACCTTTGCCGAAGTAATCCGCGCTTCCGCCTTTGTAGCGGTAATTGCCGCTATCGTCCGACGTAAACGCGTCTTCGGCATTGTCGTAAGGCGTCCACTTGACGTTGACGGGCGTTATGTCATCGGTGCCTTTGTATTTGACGCCGACTTCTATAGGCAACGTATATGTCGAGGCGTCGTAAGGATCGACGTAGTATACGCCCTCTATGTACTTGACGCCGTCATCGGTATCGTGCGCGTAGTATACGGAATTTATCTCTCTGTTCGGGAATACCACGCTGAAACTTACGCCGCTATTGCCGTCCGGCAACGTCACGCGTATGTTGAGCGGATCGTTCGGCTCGCCGTATGCGCTACCGAGCGTGTGTCCCTTGTTGTTGTAGGTAATAGCCGTGATGTCTTCGTACTCGTTACTATTTACGTTCTTGATGGCAAATTTGATATCCGCATTCGCGCCGAACGTGTACGAAACGGGATCATTGCTACCGAATGTCACCGTAATATCCTTGGGCAACACGAACGTGCCGTTGTTGCTTGAAGAGGAATATTGGTCGAACACAAGTCGCCTGTTGGCGTCAAAGTTGTAATCCTTGTGCGTAACCTTGCCTTCGTTCAGGGTTCTGACGGTGATGTAGAGTTTAACGGTTTGCCTTTCGCCGTTATAGCCTACAATGGTGCCGGTTGCGAATTCCTCGTGCGTCAATCCTTGAGAAGTAATCTTGGCACTCATCTTGGCAATGTCGAATTTGCCGTCATCGCCCGCGAACTCCGCGCTCGGAACCCAGCCGTTTTCCAAACGGAAAGTTATGTCGTACTCGCCGATGTACGTTTGCGTTTCATTGGGCACTATACTGCTTACAAGCCCTTCCGCTATGGAGGCTACCGGCAGGTACTCGTACACGTTGTTGATGATGAGTTCGCCGTCAACTACTTTGTACTTGCCGCTGTAGGGAGTGGAATACTTGGTGCTCTGTATATCCTTGGGGTATACGCTGATATGACGTTGATACTTGGTGCCGTCCGGTAACGTCGCGTACAGCTTGAACGTGCGCGCGCCCTTGGTGGAGAACAGTCCCGTAAGCAACTCGGAGGATATGTTGGTAATAGACTCGTCTATGGGCTTGGTGATGCCGCCGTAGGCGATGGTCTCGGCTACCTTCCACTCGAGATTATCGTACGTGACTTTGCCGGATTTTGCGTATTCGATGTCATAACTTTGCGATAACGTATAGCCGTCGGTAGTGTCGTACTTGGGCGTGCCGTCTGCGTTGAAGAGTTCGACGGTCTCCGTTGCAACTTCCTCTACGGGCGCGTCTTTGAGGTATACGAGGGTTACTCGCGTGGGTTGAACGCAACTGCCGGAAGAAAGCTTGTTTATGGTAAATATGATGCTGACGGTCGCTTCATCGGATTTGACTTCGAATCCCTCTTCCGTGTTGGTAGCCGTGCCGTATACGCATTCGTTGAATTTGAAGTCATCCGGCAAAACGCTCGTGAGATCCTTAGTGTCGTTTTTGCTGCCGAAACCGAGCGTTACCGCTTGCAATACATAGTTTATGTATTCCTTGGGAGTGGCAAGCTTTTGGTTGCCTTGGGCGTCCGGTATGCGCAAAGCATACATCTTGTTGAATGTGATATTGACGTAGTTTGCACCGATAGGCTCTACCTTCCCGGTCGTAGCGTTCTCTATGTACTTACACACGGAGGTACTTACCTCTATCGCAGCCTCTCCGCTGTCACCCCTTTGGGTGTATTCTTTCTCTATATTGTTAAGATTGATCGAACCGACAATGCGCGTACCTACCTTGAAGTTCATCTTTACCTCCGTTTTGAGAACGGTATCCTTGTAAATGGTGCCTTTTAGCACAAATACGTCGTTTTTGTAGTCGCCGTTGTTGTAGTAGGAAGAACTGCCGCGCGGGTCTTCCAATACCGAGATAAACTCTTGTATGTTCTCCCAAACAACCGGTATCCCTTCTACCAGACTACCGTCGGAGAATCCTATTCCGATCTTTGCGTCGGTACCCATGAGGTTATCGACGATATTGTTGTACAGCTCCGCACTCTCTTCGGAGTAAGTGTCTACTTCTGCGAATTTTACGCCGTCTTCTTCTGACAGAGATTCTTTTTTGTCCGCCGCGTCGTACACGCCGTATATGCGGTCGGAAGTGACGGTGCTCTTAACAAAGTTTAAGTTCAGCTCCACCCTTTGCGGTAGGCGCATGCCTTCTTCTTTGACGTCGGCGTATACCACAACCGTTTCGCTGACGTTGCCCGAAGGAAGTATAGTAGACTCCGTCACTTCTTGAACGATTACTTCTTGACCGGTTGCTTCTTGACCTTTTTTGTAGAACCAAGTCACTTTGACTTTCTCTTTGTCCGCAACGCCGCTACCCTCGGGAAATTTGAGCGTAATGTGCGTAGGCAAAGTAACGTGCTGATACGGATTGAGTCCGTCGACGTAATATTTGCCATCCTTCTCGACAAATTTATACTCGTCATACTCGTCGTCCTTCTCGTCGTCCTTGACGTACATCTCGACATTCGAGTACCCGATTGAGAGGTTATGGATAGCCATAGTCAGCCTTTGAGTAATATCTCCGTCGCCGACGGTGCCGTATGCTATGAGATATGTTTCTTCCGCAACGTCTGCCAATATGTTGCCGTCTTTGTCTACGATACCGTTGGAATCGTCCCAAACGATGTCGTACGCGCGCTTTTGCGTCTTGCCTTCGAATATGACGTTGAGGTATACCTTATTCGGCAATTTTTTGTTGTCGGACGTACTGCTGTACGGATCGAATTTGAAGAACTTGGTGCCTTCTTTGTCAAACCACGCTTCGGAGAGCTGAATATCCGCCCTCTTCTCGTATACGTAATTGCCGTTCTCTTCGGTACGGCTGACGATACCGCTTTCGTTATCGGAGAATCTACCGATGTTCCTCGACGGATTGACAACGTTTAGGGTAATGGTCTGTCTGCCTATCGTCGCGCTTTCCCCGAACGTAGCCGTGTCTTGGGAGGCTTCGCCGTTTAGCGGTACCTTGGAGCCGTCTATGTGCAAATAGTTGCCTTCTGCGTACTTCCATGTGATGCCGTCTTTGTAGAAATAGCCGTCAAAATCCGTATCTTCTTCAAAGCCAAAGCTACTGCCCTCGGGCTTAGCGCCTATCACTCTGTAATGACCGTCCTTGAAGTACACGCGTACAAAATCGTCTATTTCAAACCCCCCGTCTACCTCCTTGAACGTCGTCTTTGTCGGGATGGTATACGTTTCCGTCACGAGAGAGTCTATCGTGTAATAGCCGTTTTCCTCTGAGTTAATCTTTATGTAGTTGACTTCCTTAGCCTCAACGATGACGTTAAGAGCTATGTACAAGGATTTGTATTTGCCCACTATATTGTATTCGCCGCCGCTGTACTTGACGTAGCTGTCGTCAAAGTTCCAATCGAAATCGACGTTCTCGTCATATGTTTTACTCATGCTTCCGACTTCGTAGAACTTAAGCGTCAACTCGGTTTTTCCGGAATTATCATATACAATAGGATGGAAATTGTCGCCTTCGGCGGCTTTGCGTGCATAGTACTCGTACGGATCGATCGTTACGTGCGCGACTACGGGGATTTGGATGCGCTCGCCATCGACTTCTTGTTGGATATAGTCGTTGTCCTGCGCCGGTTTTACAACCCTCGACTTAACGGACACGGTAACACCAAACGTTTTTTCGCCGATACTGCCTTCACCGATAATCAAGGTGTACTCGCTTGCCGCCATGCCCTGTTGCAGTAACTTGCCTATATTGCCGTTGTTGTATTTATCCGTGAAACCGATTATTCTGTATTTGAGTTTGCCTTCCGTGCCGTCTTCGTAAACGACGCCTATTTTGTCGGGTAACGGACTCTCGTCTATCGGGTCAAACTCATAGTTCGAGCTCGCAAGCGACCAAACCACCTTGGTGCCGTTGGCATCCGTTATCTGCATAACGTACTCAACGGTCTTGCCGAACAGTTTGGCTTTGGGGCGATACGTACTCTTGTTTGTGGTGATTTCCTCTTTGAACGTAAGCGCGAATTCTTTTTCCGTACCGCCGAAAGATACCTTTGCCGTATCCTGCCAACGCGCTTCGTATATGCTACCGAAGGTTTGCTCGGCTTCAACCGTAATTTTGGGATCGCAATACTCTTCCGTATTTGTCGGCGCGTCCACCATCGCAAAGCGGAAGCTTAGTTTAAGGGCGGCATAGAAATTTTCCACGCCGATAAGCTCTTTGAGCGGATCTTTGGTTTCGTTGTTGACCTTGTAGGGAGATACTATCAAGCTTATTTTCTTGCCGTCGGTTGTTGCTTTGGAATTTTCCAAAAGCTCGGCTATGGTCTGCACAAACGACTGCGAGCTCCATACTTTGCCGTCGGACGCGAGCTCTGCGATGAGTTCTTCCAAAACTTGTTTGGACATTTTGTATTTGACGCCTAATTGACGATTGTCCACGTATACGTCGTCGGGATATGTTTGATCGGTAGCAAACGCTACTATGAGTTCTCCGTTTATCGTTAAGTTTGCGTTTATGTAGGTCTCATCGCCCTTTTCCGACAGGCTGCCACTAAGCAACACTCTATCCGAAGGGCTTAAGGGATACGTCGTGTTTGTGCCGGAAATATCGCCCATGAACAGCCCCAAGAAAGTGGAAATGTTGCCGTTTTCGCTGTCGATAGTGTGCATATCGGCTTCAAAGTCAAGGGTGATGACTTCGGGTTCGACATACTCTTTGAATTCTTCTCCGAAATAACTTTCATCGGGATAATTCGCCTGCGTGCCATCGGCGGGTACCTCTTCGGGCTCCAACGTAAGCGTAAGCTCGGATTCTCCTCCGACTTGTACGTCAAAGGCTATGTTGCCGTTATTGGTATTATAGGATATTACCACGCAAAGGTCATCGAGGTAGCCGAGGTCGAGTACCGCCTTGACCATGTCGCTTTGTATGCCGAAAAGCTCCGCCACCGACTCTATGACGCTTGTCGAATCTCCGCCGACTATGTCTTTGATAAACTCCGAGTCTATGGTCACCGAGAATACGCCGTCTTTGCTGTTCGATTTATTTATAAAAGTTTGTACCCTCGAGTCCGTTTCTCCGTCGGAGAACAGTGAATCGAAACTTACTCCTTCCGACAACAGACTGAACAGGTTGAGGCTGACTTTTTTGAGCTCGTTGGTGACGTTGAGTCCGGTGGATTTGAGTTTGGGGAATCCGAGAGCCGCATAATCGACGACAGATCCCACATAGCTCGACAGTATGCCTTTGCAATCTAAATAAGATACGCCGTCCTTATAGTAGAACGCTATCTCCGGCTCTTTTGTTTCGCCGTCCTTGGTCGCACCGGTAAATCTTGCGGAAATTTGGTTGTTGGCGTTGGTTTCCGCGTCGAGAACCATGCGTATTTCCGCGTCATATAGAGCTTCCGCCGCGGGAATTGCCAACGTACCGCCGAATATTCTGTGTCCCGCCATGCTCTTTTCGTATACGTTGCTGTCGGGATCGACGAGTTTGTCGAGAGTTATTGTCTCTTTTGCGTCGGAAGTGGCATATTGTACGTTGAAGTAGTAGTCGTCCTCGTAATTTGCTTGGTTACCGCTAAACGTAAGGTCTAAGTTACTTGCGACGTACTCTTGCCTCGTCACGCCGTCACTGCCGACAACGTCCTTCTTATTTAACAGCACAAACAGCTTCTCTGCGGTAAACAGTCCTACTTGGGCGCGCGCTATATCGCTTATCTCAACGCCCAGAAAATAAGAGGTCAGTGCGTCGAACTTTTCGCCGAACGGCGCGATTTTATCGGTAATAAAGTCGTTTACGGTAGTTTTGTAGCTATCGAGGTTGATGTTCTTGATAGTGTAGTTCGCCGAGGTATCGCTTAAAATAATCTTGGAAATATTCTTTGCGTCCGCAAACGATGACGCCATTTGTCCGATGTAGGACGCCATAGTATCGTCAAACAGCACGCGCGACATGTCCGCAAGGGTGATGAAGTCGTAGAACGTCTTGAACGAAGCGGTCGAGCCGAAACCCTCAACCTTGATCTTTTGTTCTTTGAACGAGTAGTAGAGGTCAACTCCGTCGTAGTACACGAATAACATATTGACGTTTTCGGCGTAATTGTATACGCGTAGCATTATCTCGGAATCCTGCGCCTGCTCCAAAGAGTAATTCGCTTGGTAATAGACGGCAACGTTTGCGTTGTTCACCCTCAAAGTGTACTCGGAGGTTACATGGCGAGTACCGCTTTTCGCGTTGTCTATCACGGTGCCTGCGTTTAGCAGCGCATTGGTAATCTCTTCCCCTGCGGCGGATTTATCTATCGTCGAAGAGGAATTGTTATCCGTATTGTCGGTGGTATCGGATCCGGAGTTGTCCGTATTTCCGCTACTATTGCATGCAAACAGCACTCCCGTAGCAAGCACTACGATGAGTATCAGTAAAAGTAATTTTAACGCCTTATTCTTCATTGTAACCTCCATGAAGCTTAGCTCCCGTGATAGACGTATATAGTTTTCTTAGAGTTCGGTTGAGAACATATCCGTGCGAACGCGCACCGTCTTCGTGCTGCCGTCCATTAGTGTAACCGTTATTTCGACGAGTTCTGAGTTCCTTACGTGCTTCTCTTCGCCGTCTACAGAGACGCTTTCGTAATCGCCCCACTCCACAACGGTGTAATCGTAGCTTCGACTGCCGATTCCGGCGCCCGTCGCGCCCTTGTTGAGCGCCGCCACAAGGCTGTTGTACTCGTCGCCGTACGGGTTTTGTTTACCTTGATAGGTGTTTTGAGTGTAAGTCGCCACACCGTGTCCGCCGTAGACGGATTTATCCTCGTCGGCATAGAATTTGTTTCCGGACGGCGTCATATCCAAGAATACCATCTCGATATTGACAATCTGTTCGTAAACAACGGCGCCGTCTTTGTAGACCTTGACTTTGACCTTCCAGTAATCCGCGATACCGCCGCGCACGTATGAGTCGCCGAAATTGACGGTATCTCCGTTGGTAGCCGTATCCCACCAAGTTATGCTGAACTCGTAGCCGAGAGTGGAAATATCGCTACCGTTGTACGTACCGCGTACCGATGTTGAAGATATCTTCGTTTCGTATACGCTCGACGCGGACGAGAATTGTTCGCCGAACAACGGATCCAACGGATTGACTACCTTGACAATCTTCTTGTCGGTAGCCGTAAGGGTGCCTTTGCTCTTCTTATCGGCGTAATCGGCAGAGTCTATGCCAAAGCTGTCGCCGTAGCCTAGGTCAAGTCCTGTAATGGAATACATCGAGTTCCAACGGCGCATTACGGCGTTGGTGGAGTACGTTCTGCCGTTGACCTCAACCTTACTCGAATATTGCGTCTTGGTGTTGTTCGAGTTGTATATACGATCCTCCCACTCCGTTACGTAGTAGGTGAGCGTTCTGTCGGACAAACCGAGATCCTTGATCGCCGTATCCAATACGTTGGCGGTTACGCCGTCGCGCTCTACCTGCTTTTGGATGAGGTGCTCGACGTATACGTCTTTGTACGGATTTACACTGCCCGAATACGTGCTCGCGTTGTAAGTCGTCTTGAACCTTGCGCCGTTAAGAACGGATATCGCGGAATTGCCGATGTAGCTTGTAGGAGACATATCCAACATAACCAACATGACGTTGAACGATTGCGTGTAGTAGAACGAAGAATCGTCGTCCCTTGTCATCACAAGCGTTACCTGCTGATTTCTGATGACGCCGCCGGCAAAGTACTTGGACACGTTGGGCGTGTTGTTCCACGTTGCCGTAACGGTAAGTCCGACGTTATCCAAAGACACGTTGTACTGACCGCTGTAAGTACCGGTGGCTTTTACCTTGATATTCGCAAAAGTCGGATTCAACGGATTTACCACGTAAACGGCGTTGTTTTCGGTACCGAGACCGTAACCCATATCTATGGATATGATGTTGGGGCGCTCGTACTGGTACTTGGCAGGCGAGTACTGCGTCTTTTCCAATCCGTTCTCGTTGCCGAGCGCGAAATAACCGGTAGCTTCCTCTCCGGACTTGGCTCTGTTCAGAGCCTCGGCATCCCAATACAGTCTGTACGGATATGCGTCCGTGTACGAAGCGTCCGCCGCCGAGGGCGAAACGCCTTCCGGCACGAATATTCTTTGGATCGTCTCGACGTTGACTACGCCTTTTTCGATATCGCCCGCTACTCTCTTGAACGAAACCTGATAGTTGTTCTCCGCCGATACCCCGGTTATTGCCGAGATGACAAAGCGCAACGCGTCGCCTTCCATGATGATGTATCCGCCCTGACCGTCCGGCTTACGTATTTGCTCGTACTGCCAAGCGTCTACGTATACCTTGATGGCTACCGGTTGACCTCTCTCGGCATTATAGACGTGCCCGTATACGGTAATGTATCCCAATTCGTATGTGCGCGTGCCGTCTTTGCCTGTAACGACGTTATAGGTACCCGAAGTGGTTATATCGGCGTCCGTAAAGTCCCAAACGAGATTATAATTCCTATCGTTGATTTCGAATACGGACGGTAAGTCTTCAGCTCTTCCCGCAAACGGATCTTCGTAGCGGTAGTAAGCGTTAGGCGTGGAATACGCCTCATAGGTATCTTGTTTGCCGTCGACTATTTCGTACTCCGTTTTAAGTCTGTCGTAGACTTGGACTTTGAGAAGCAGATCTTGCTCGGATATCTTGCTGTATCCCGAAAGCTTGGCTTCGAACAGGAAGAACGGCTCGGCTCTCTTTGCAAGCACTCTTTGGTAGGTGTCGTACATAACCTCGAACTCGGAGTCGGCGGTCCACTCTGCAATGTATTTGAGGGAGTCGCCTTCCTTGAAGTTGACGGTAATTTCTTGCGGTACGGTTATTTTCTCCGAATACGGATCGATATAGTACTTGGAATCCTTATACGTGCCTGCGCTTACGGAGGTGACGTGCTTATCGTCAAAGTGTACGAGGAGGTTGATTACCTGTCCGTCTTTGAGGGTAATCGTTGCGCTTACGTCGCTTTTGTTGAGCGATTCATCCGCGGACAAGTTGTGCCCGTCCAGATTGTAGCCTATTGCGTTGACTATATTTTTACCCGATACGGCATTCACGTACGAGATATTGTTATATGTAAACTCGTCGGAGGAGCTTCCCGTTCTGCCTGTAGCGTCGTAGACGAGTTTGATGGACTCCGGCAATTTGAATTCGCCGTTATACGCCCAATTCTTGTAAGCGTCCACGTGCAATACGACGGTGCCTTCCTCGTTGACGTCTTCGGAGCGGAACTCACGGTTTAGGATGGCGTCATAGCTCAAAGCCTTGACCTTACACGGCAATATTTTGAGGTAAAGCGTAACTTTCTTACCGATAATGGTAGAAGTCGCTATTGCCACTTTGTCGTCCTCGAATTTGCCGACGGTGCCGTTATAGTCGATGGCGGCAAGTATTGCTTCGGCTCCGTCTATCATCTTCCAAGATATACCGGTGAATACCAAGTCGGAATCGGATTCCCCTATCTTGACGGAAGACGGCAGATAGTTAGGCGCGATGTAGTCCTTTAAGTTGTAGTTATCGTATAGGTTCTCTATGGTAATGGTGCCGTAGGAGATCTTGTACGATGACTTATCGTCATCCGCGCTGTGGTATTTGTCGCCGATGTCGCGCGATGTAAACGTTATTCTCACGTACACGCGAGAGCTGTCTTCGAGCATGGCGGACAGCCAAATCTCGCCGCCCAAATACAAGCGTTCCCAGCTTATCACGGAGATCTGCTCGTAAGGCGTCAGCCCTGCCAAACGGTTAGACTCGTTGGTATCCGCCCAGAAGGATTCTTCCGCCTCCTGTGTGGGACATGCCACCGACCATACCTCCGGGAGGGCTCTGCCGTTGAGACGGCTGTAATACACGCTCGTACCGTCCTTGCGTTTGACGGTGAAGTTGAGCTCGTCGGCTATAACGTATCCGTTCGGGTACTTGGGCGTGTTGTCCGAATTGAACGGATCGATTGCCGCCGTTTGCACTATTGCTTTTTGACTTTCGTCATACTCCACGCTGTCGTTGCCGATGAGCGTCATGGCTACGGTAAAGTCGTGCGCGTCGTCATCCTGTCCGATGTAGATGTCAACGCCCTGACCGTATGCCGCGGTATACTCGCGGATGAGCTTTTGCGTGTCGAATCCGCCGAATACCGGCAATATCGCGCTGTCCACCGCGTCGGTGATGCGTATATCGGCTTTGTCGCCGTTGAAGCAAGCGGTGATGTCGCTAAACAGCCAACCGAAGAACTCATAGGGAGTCTTCTTGCCGAGGTTGCCGAGATCGACCAACCCGTCCGCGGTAAGTTTGACGTTACCGACCTCTATGGTGGAAGTTATCGGATACACGGTTATGGTAGGCGTTACGCCGGTTGCCTTCGCAATTGCATTGATTGCGGTTTCCGCATTGGCTATTATCAGATTGTCGATAACTTTGCCTTCCATCTTGACGGTTAGGTATATCTTCTCGTTGATGGCTAAGGCGTCGCCCAACGTCGCGTTGATCTCTACGGACGTGCTTTGTACCCACGGATCGTGGTTCTTGTCCCAATCGGTTGCGTATGTGCGTACCGCGCCGTCCTTGAAAGTTATCTTTGCGTAACTCGGCAACGTGAAGCGCGCATAGGTATCCACGTAATAAGTATAAGTCTCGGACTGGTACTCCGTCCGCGGAGTATCTTGCGCGGTGAGCGAGCCGACTACGTCGGAAGCCTCGTTGTAATTAGCCGACACGAGTTCGTGATCCGCGCCGAGGAAGGTAATCTCTTGCATGTAAGCGGAGAGGTTATGGACGAATATTCTGACATCCAAAGTATTGTCGCCCTCGCCTATCGTGGCGTACAGGAAGTAACCGCCCGGTATGCGCGAAACGTCTTTGAGGACGTACTTGCCGTCTACGATTACAAAGTGCGTGGCGTCGTCGCCGTCGGCGTTGTGCCAAGTTACGGTGTAGGGATAGGAAGAATATCCGTCTTTTATGCCGTTAAAGTGCACCCAAATGTCGTTCGGCAACGTCCAAGTCGTGCTGTCGAAGGGATCGACATAGTATACGCCCCAATTCGCGCCGACTTCGGTTTGACCTTCGGTGTAATACGGAGCGACTTGGATGTTGAGCACTTTAACGGTTTCCTCCGTGTGTTCGACGCCCGACTTGAAGGTATAATCGTGCTCGCCGATGACTTTATCCGGCATATCTACGCGGATGGAGATTTCCTCGTCCGCGAACCAATCTTCGGTATACCATTTGTCGGCGTAGTCTATATAATTTTTGAGGTCGAAGAACGAACTCGTGTAGTTGTGGTTTTTAAGTCCGATTTTTTCCGTAAACGGATACACGGTAAATTTGCCGTCCTCTTGTTCCACGGAGTTGACGAGTTTGACGTTATTCGCAACGGGATTCGTCCACGAAATGATGTCGAGAGCGTTTTCACCTTTGATTTTATCTAACAGGCTACCTTCTTTTAATTTTAAGTCGCTGTCTTCGAAGTTACTCGGGAGTTTGGCAAAAATTGCCGGAAGTCCTTTGTATCCTTCGGAAGGATTGGACCAGTCAAGCACGGCTTCACCGTCTTCGCAATCGAACACGTAGATAAGGTCGGTAGATATGGTAAACGTATCCTTCTCCAAGGCGTCTACGGTGTAAACGTTGCGTTCCTCCTCGCCTCGGACGTAAACGGCGCTGAGTTTGCGCGGCAAAACATTCAAGCCTATCGCTATTACCTGTCCGTGGAATATGGTGTAGACATAGGTCTTGTCGCTCGAATCCTTGGTTGCGCGGTTATTTATCTGAGTTTCTTTGTAGATGGCGTAACCTTGGGAATTATCGTCGAACGCCCAGCCTCTGAAAGAGTTGTCCTTGGAAGAGTCGGGCGGTACTACCTCGTCCGCGGTATCCTCGGACGGATCGTTATAGATTATGGTAAACTTGAACGTCACCGTGAACTTATTGAGGTACCATTTTACAAAGCCCTTTGCCAGCTCTGCCGGAGAAAGCGTGGCTGAATATGTATTCTCGTAGAAGGCTTTGTAGATGAGGTAGACGTACGGGTCGATGTCTATGTTATCGGCAACGGGAGCGCTGACGGTAGTGGAGTTGTACTCGTCGGATTGCGTTTGGAGATACTTAAGATCTTCTTCTGAAAGCTCTATATTTATCCACTTATCGGTATCCACGGTACGGTTGATTATTTTGAGGACGATGTTCTCCGAATAAGAAGCCATCATGCCTTTGCCTATGGTTACTTTGGCAATGAACAGACCGCCCGCGATGGTGATATCGTCCCAAGTAAGGTTGCTCCATTCAAAGCTTTGCCAAATGGCGTCTTTGCCATCCAACTTGCCGTAAGAGGCTTCGCCCGCGCTATAATCTTTATTCCAATCGAGATCCGCGTTGATATTGAATCTCGCTTCGCCGAGAATCGATTTGACGGCGTTGTACGTATCTTTGTCGGGTGCATAGTAGTAGTTGACCGCACTATCGTAGAGTATGACTTGATAGTTGCCAACCCCCTCGAGCGGTATGTAGGAGTAGTATTTGCCGCTCTCGAAATCATACGTAAACGTATAGCCTTTGGAAGACGTAAACGTTCTCACGCATACCGTGTCGCCGGTGCCGAAATACTCTTTATCTTTGAGATCTTTCAGGATTTCGGCGGATTCTACCACGAATACGTTCTTATCGGGGCTGTAAAGCACGTCGTATTCGATATTATTTTTGTCGTCGTTTTCCACGCGATACCAACCCTTGGCATGCATACCGAGTTCGTACAGGCAGCTAAGGTCGGCATAGCTCTTGTCATCTTCTTTCTTAGAAGGTGCGGTCTTTATTTCTCTACGGTACCATGTTGCGGAAGAGTTTAGCACATCGATGAGTTTATCTTCGTCGTAACCTATCGCGGAGCCCACGTCTATGATGTAAACGTTGTTTTCAAAATCGTAGATTATGTTGTAACCGAGGTCGTTAAACACGATATAGTAGCCCGTCTTGCTGTCGTATACGGCGTGCAAAACGTAGTCTGCGTCGTATTTGCTCTGTACGTTGTCTACGCCGTACTTGGCGTCAACGGTGGTCTTCCTCTGTTCGAGAGGTTCCCACTCTTCACGTTTGTAGACGAGCTCATTGATTTTTTGCGTACCGGCTTCCGTATTGATTCTGACGATGTAATCCCTGTTTACGCCCATGAACAGGTTGAGCATGGACGGGCTGTAAGTGTCCTGCCCGTTTACGATATTTATGGAGTCATCGGAGTACAGGAAGTAGAAATCGCGATACGTCCTGTTGGAGCCGTAGTCGAAACAAACGCTGACGGTATCGTGCAGTTCGACTTTGTACACACTGTCGCTTTCCAGATCGCTCAACTCGGATACGGTGTACATGGCGTACTCGCTCTCCAATTGATCGATGTCGGTAACTCTTTGTTTGAAGCCTATTCTCACCGAAGCGGTAGCGATCATCTTGTCGACGTTGAAGAAGTTCCTGACGGTTTCGTTGGAAGTCGTCACGCGGATAACCTCGGGCTCGAACGTCGCCCACGAATCCTTCATGAGGGCTTTGACGATGTCGGTAAGACCCAAGACGATTTCATCGCCGTTTTCGTCGAAATCGTAGCCCATGTACCTATAGAACGATTTGACGAAGATATCCTCGCGGACTTTGAACTTGGGCATGCCCTCTACGCATGCGTAATCCAGCCAAACGTATCCGAGTTCCTCTACGGGATCGGACGTGTTGAAGCTGACGTCGTTGGCGTATACGTTGACGATGTTGGTGCGCTTTTGTACGCCGAGATCGTTCGTTTCCACCACATAGAATTGTAGTTTGAATGCGCTGCGCGACGTGCGCGTCCATCTACCGCTCTCCAATATCTGTTCACGGATATACTGGTCGTACACGAGGGTAAATTGTATGGTTGCCGCGCTCGGCAGAGTGTAGGGCGCGTTATACGGCACCTGACGATTACGCTCGCTGAGTTCTTCTTTGGCGTTCTTGCGGACGTCGCCCATGAAGGAGCCCAGCAAGTCGCCGAGGAATACTTCTTCCGTGGAGGCGAATATAAATCTGCCGTCAAGCTCTCCGGAATAGGTCATGACGTCTTCGAGCTCATTGAACTTGGCAAAGCTCGGGAATACTATCTTGACCTTCTCGCCGATGTGAGTAGGCTCCAAATCCAAGCGGAGAATGAGGCGCGCGCCGCCGTTTTCTTCGATCTCTTCTTTCGTCATCTCGGCGGTGCTGTACACTTCTATCTTGATGGCGTAGGAATCTACGTCGTATGTTACTTCAAAGTAAGTTTTGTCTATGAGCTCTTTGACGCTCAAACCGAGTATCGAGGCAATACTCTCCAAATCTATGTTGAACTGCCTGTTGATTAGCTGAATCATTTGGTCCGTGGTGTACTCCACGCCCGTCTCGCTTGTCTCGGACAGGACTTTGCGCACGAGTTCCACGTTGATTTTCATTTTGATTGTCGCTCTACTCGAAGGATCGTTTTCGTCCTTCATGGTAGAGGTGATGTTATCCATGATTATCTTGGTGAGCTTCTCATACTGTCCGGAATCCTCGTCGCTTGTTTCGCCGTAGAGTATGTTGTCTACGGCTATGACGATGTAGTCGTCGATTAAATCGAACAGCCACGCGAGGGTATCCGCCATATCGAAGCCTCCGCGATATGCTTTCGGCAAGCCGATGTCCTCGAGCTTAACGCCGCCGTACAGATGTTGCAAGCCCTCCACATCGATGAAAGTAAATTCGCCTTCAACGCTTTGGTTGTCCTTGGTCACGGTTTCGTGCTTGTAGTACAAGCCGATTATCAAATCGTCCGTCGCAAGGTCGCGGCAATTCATGAAGACTTGGTTCTTGCTGTTGTCCACCTCGTTGATGTCGGTACGCAGAAGCACGTCGAGTTTGAGGTCAAGCAGAGGTATGTACATATCGCCGACGTACTCGTAGGAGCCGTACTCGTACTTGGTGTAGTTGGCTTTGTCAATGACGATGTTGGACGAAGTACGCATGGAATACTCCGCGGAGATATGCGCTTTGTAGGGCACCGTTTTGGACTCGGTAAGTCCGGTCTGTTCGTTTACGGTAGGTACGGACGAATCGCCCGATACGTCCATGATCAGTTGTTTGAGAATCTCTTTGCCGAGTTTCTCGTTATCTTCCATTCTGAATTCCATGTCGGAGGTGATGGACTTGAATTCCGCCACGCCGAGAGTAGAGAAGAGGAAGCCGAAGTACTTATTGGTGAGGGGGTCGAGCTTGTCCTCGAACGGACTGAATATGCCTTGCATGTACTCGGTAACGGTACTGCTTAACGTTGTCAAAGGGAGTTGGTTAAAGAAAATAGTCGTTTCGTCACCGTTGATGGTGCGCTTGTAGTTGTCGGATACCGCCAAATTCAAAGCTTCGCGCAGTTGGCTCAAAGAAGAGCTTGCACTGCCGTCCGAGCTTGCGCTGCCTATGACCGTTTCGAGGTTAAACTTGGTTATCAGCCTTATGAGCTGTTGGTACAGTACCGAGTCGCCGAAGTCCGGAAACCAGCGTTTGGTGCCTTGGAGATTCAGATAAAGGATGTTGCCGGGATCGGGAGAGTTGGGGTTGACGCCGTCAAAGTAGAATCCGATGAGCATTTCGTTGGTTGCACCGTCAAACCACTCCAAAACTATATCGGATTTTTTGATTAACTCATTGTGCTTGGCTAATTTAGCCTGATCGACGAGGGGAATTCCGTCTTCGTCCGTTATGACATTGCCGTTTTCGTCCTTAATCTCATAGGGATAAGTGTAGAGGTTGGCTTGCATGCGGAACACGAACGCCGAGCCGTCATCGGTATTGATTGTCATATCCGCGCCGACGTAGTAGCCGGTATCGGCTATATCTTCCGTATCGAGGTGTTGCAAGAGATTCTCCATAGAGCCTACCGCGCGATCGATAGCCTCTTCTTTTTGGGTCTTGTCCAAGTACTTTTCGTTGTCTTCGTTGTCCAAAATGGGATAATTGTCCCTCTCCGGAGTTTCAACGGGCGTACACGCAAGCAGAGTCGCCGCAACAAGCACGATGAGTGCCAAAAGTAAGATAAATGTTTTTGCTTTACGGTGCATTATTTATCTCTCCGTACACGCGGGATATAGTTGCGCACACACGCGCCCGCGCATAAATTACGACAAAGAGAGCAGAAATCTATCTGCTCTTTATATTACGCACGTATATAATATACTAAATAGCGCGTAATGTCAATATTAAATTTTATTCGCGCGCGCGATTAGCAAATTTTTTACTAAAATATTACGAAAGGGCGAGT
>CAVIFU010000009.1:0-42366 GCA_963642145.1 Ruminococcus bicirculans (ex Wegman et al. 2014) | reverse complement strand
TACTTGTTTATTTTGATAACCGGGCGCAAACCGTCAAGCGTAACGACGGTGCGATAGAGGGACTCCTCGCCGTTGATTTTGCCGGTATACGGAACAGCCGTTGCAAATGAATTTTTGTTCCCCTCGGACCTAAGCCACCAGGATGAATAATTTCTGCCGCTTTCGCCTACCTTTTTGGCGTCGGCGCCGAGTGCGACGGCGTAATCGGATATCTCAACCGCGTATGTGTAATCCTCGCTCGGCAAAAGCACAGATATCGATTTAAGCTCCTTGTGCGACAGCAAATAGATTTTATCGGAGAGTGCGGCCTTACTTGTCGCGCCTGAATATTCGCTTTGTTCCTTGCCCATATCGACAACGTTTGTCAAGAGCGATTCTCGCTCGTCGGACGTGAAAATATTATCCGCAAAGGCACCGTTCAAATAGCTCCTCACGTATGACGTGCCGTAATCGTTGGCAAGCGTTTTCCCGTCGTTTAGGAGTCCGCTCGCGCTGTTAAAGGTACCCTGTTGCCGAAAAACGCATACGTCTATAATATTGACGGCAAGCAATGTAAGAGCGTCTTCATCCTCGGCTATCACCTGCCAAGCAACTTTCTCTTCCCTGAAAAAATATTTTTCCCCCGTCCTAAGAGTCCGTCCGTCGGACAAACTTTTGTCAGCCATCCCGGCGTCTAACACAAGCATCTTATAGGTGACGCCGTCATACACGTAATTGCCGTTATCGTCCGGCAGCAAAATGCCGTCGTTGACAAGATTGGTAAGCGTTGCGTTGAGCGACTCAGTTTCCGCCGTTTGGAAGGCTCTGCCGAAATATACCGTATCCTTGCCGTTTAGATCGACTCTCTCGTAGAGTTTGGGCGTCGGTGCGGGCTCATCGTCGGGCACTACGGAATTATCGGGAGTGGAAACGTCGGCTTTATCGGAATTATCACTCTTGCAAGCCGTAAGGCAGACCATACTCAAAACCAAAACGCCTATTAAGATCGCTATAAAAGACCTCTTCATATCTAAATAATATCATAATTTTCAGAGCAAAACAACGGCTTAGTCGAAACTACACATAATTTTCAAAAACACGCGTAATCCGATTGACAAAAAAATTGCATTATATTACAATAAATAAGCCTTGGGGGCATAGCTCAGATGGTAGAGCGCTTGAATGGCATTCAAGAGGTCAGGGGTTCGACTCCCCTTGTCTCCACCAGATCGAAAAAATACGAACCTCGAAAACCGCGGTTCGTATTTTTTTGTAGTTTTTCGGAAACACGCGTCTTTTAGCCGTAAGGGCTATGAGCGTATAGGCACTCTATTCAAGCTCGAACGCGCCGGTATATAATTGATAGTAAGTGCCGCGCCTTGCGATAAGTTCTTCATGATTGCCCTCTTCGATGATTCTGCCGTGGTCGAGAACGAGAATTTTGTCGGCATTTTGCACGGTGGAGAGGCGATGCGCTATGACAAAAACGGTTCTGCCTTTCATAATTTCATCGGTGCCCTTCTGCACGAGTTTTTCCGTTCTCGTATCGATAGACGACGTTGCCTCGTCCAAGATAAGCAGCGGCGTATCGGCAATGGCGGCACGCGCAATGGATAATAACTGACGTTGCCCTTGCGAAAGATTTGCGCCGTCGCTACTGAGCATCGTATCGAAACCGTCCGGCAACTTCATAATGAAATCGTAGGCGTTTGCCGTTTTTGCCGCGGCAACGATCTCTTCTTCGGTAGCGTCGAGTTTGCCGTAACGAATGTTGTCGGCAACCGTTCCCGTAAACAAGTTTGTCTCTTGCAATACCACGGTGAGCGAGTTGCGGAGATCGTCTTTTTTGATTTTGTTGATATTTATGCCGTCGTAACGGATTTTTCCGTCCGCAATGTCGTAGAAACGATTGATTAGGTTGGTTATCGTCGTTTTGCCGGCGCCCGTAGCTCCGACAAACGCCATTTTTTGCCCTGCCGCGGCGTTGATGGAGATGTCGTGCAATACGATATGGTTCTCTTCGTAGCCGAAATCGACGTGATCGAGCACGATATTGCCTTTGAGCTCCGTAAGCGTCGTGGTGCCGTCGTGGTGCGGATGCTTCCACGCCCAAAGATTGGTTTTCTCTTCGCACTCGCGGAGTTCGCCGTTTGCGTCGTATTTCGCATTGACAAGGGTGACGTATCCGTCGTCTTCTTCCGGCTTTTCATCTATCAAAGCAAACACCCTGTCCGCGCCCGCAAACGCCATTGCGCACATCGATGTTTGTTGCGACACCTGCGCAATGGATTGTCCGAATTGCCTTGACATTTGCAAAAACGATACGATGACCGCCGCGCTCATCGCCGAAACACCGGTAAGCGACACGTTTTTGAATCCCGTAACGAGGCAGAACGCTCCGCCGATAAAGGCAAGCAAAACGTACATGTAATTGCCTATGCTGCCGAGGCAAGGCATGATTATATTGCCGTATTCGTTGGCTTTTGCCGAATCTCTTATCACTACGTCGTTGATCTTCCTGAAATCTTCGACGGAACGCCGTTCGTGCGTAAAGACTTTGACAACCTTTTCTCCGCCGATAATTTCTTCGATGAAACCTTCTATTTTGGCGGTGGAATGTTGTTGTGCGACAAAGTTCTTTGCCGACTTGCCGCCGATTTTCTTTATAACGACAAGCATGACTGCGGCGCACGCGTAAACGATGATCGTCAGCCATATCGAGAAATACAGCATCGCCACGGTTAGCACTACGAGCGTGAATACGGTATTCATAATCTGAACCATGCTTTGCGAAATAAATTGCCGTATCGCGTCTATATCGTTGGTGTAGTAAGACATAATATCGCCGTGCTTATGGCTGTCAAAATATTTGACGGGGAGTTGTTCCATTTTGGCGAACATGTCTTTGCGGAGTCTGTTCAAAGTGGTTTGCCCCATCTCCGCTATGACAAACGAATAGCACGTTGTAGCAAGTATACCGAGCCCGTAAACTACCGCCATCGATACCACAAGCGCGACAAACGTGCCGGCTACGCTTGCAAATCCATCCGAAACGGCAGGCGTTATGACGTTGTCTATCAGGAAAAACAGGAATATTCCGGACGCAGACGACGCCATCGCCGATATCAACAGACATATGGTTATAACTATCATCGCCGCTTTGTTGTGCGAAAAAATGTATTTAATCAACCTCTTCATACTTGACGGTTTGCTGTTTTTGACTACCGCGTTATTCATTCGTTACCTCCCGTCTTGTTCTGCGTGCAATAAATATCTTTATATATGGCGTTGGTTGCGAGAAGTTCTTCATGCGAACCTATTCCGTCAATTCTCCCGTTGTCCAAAACGACGATCTTGTCGGCGTCTTGAATGGAAGAAATGCGCTGCGCGATGATTATTTTCGTCGTTTCCGGTATGGTTTCCTTCAAGCCTTTGCGAATCAGCGCGTCTGTTTTGGTATCGACCGCGCTCGTAGAGTCGTCGAGTATCAAAATCTTGGGCTTGCGCAAAAGTGCTCTCGCTATGCACAGACGTTGCTTTTGTCCGCCCGAAAGATTCGTGCCGCCCTCTTCGAGATAAGTTTTGTATCCGTCCGGGAAAGCGCGTATATATTCGTCCGCCTGCGAAATTTCGCAAGCCTTTTTCATCTCCTCTTCCGTCGCGTTTTCGTCACCCCAACGGAGATTGTCCTCTATCGTTCCCGAGAACAACACGTTCTTTTGGAGAACAACGGCAACGTTTTGCCTCAAAACGTCGAGATCGTATTCTTTTACATTCGCGCCGCCTACTCTGACAGACCCGTCCGTAACGTCGTATAGACGTGAAATAAGATTTACAAGCGAAGTCTTGCTCGAACCCGTACCGCCTAAAATACCGACTGTTTCTCCCGATTTGATATGCAAATCGATGTTGTTCAGGACGGCGTTTTCGGCTTTGTCGGAATATTTGAACGTTACGTTGTCAAAATCCACCGAACCGTCCGCAACGGTTGTCAAGGCGTTGTCGGGATCGGTAAGCGTGCTCTCCTCTTCCATAACTTCCGCGATACGCTTTGCGGAAGCAACGGACATCGTTATCATGATAAGTATCATCGCAAACATCATGAGCGAAGAGAGAATATTGATGCCGTATGTTATGAGTGAAGAAAGATCGCCCGTCGTAAGCGTCCCCCATCCGAGCTTCCCCGTAATGACGTATGCGCCGAGTATCGAAATGACAATGTAACAGGCGTACATGAAAAAGTTCATCGACGGAGTCAGCCACGCAACTATTTTTTCGGCGTGCACGAAATCATTCGTCACGTCGTCCGCGGCTTTTTCAAACTTCTTGTTTTCGTAATCTTCCCTGACGTAAGTTTTTACCACGCGAATACCTTTGACGTTTTCGTGCACGGAATTGTTAAGCGCGTCATAGCGTTTGAATACGCGAGAGAACGTCGGCGTCGCCTTGCTTATGATAAGTACGATAATACCGCCCAAAATCGGCACGCAAGCAAGGAATACCCACGCAAGCGACGGACTGATGACAAACGCCATGATTATGGAAAATATCATCATTAACGGCACGCGCACCGCAATGCGAATTATCATGCCGAAAGCATTTTGTATGTTGGTTATGTCCGTAGTCATGCGGGTAACGAGCGATGAAGGGGAAAATTTATCAATATTGGCAAAAGAATATCCTTGCACCTTGACAAACATATCGTCGCGAAGGTTCCCCGCAAACCCCGCGCCCGCCTTTGCCGCGCATCTGCCGGAAATAATTCCGCACGCAAGCGCGGCGGTGGCAAGTAGCGCCAATAAGCCTCCGTAGATCAAAAGGCTACGCCAATCGACGCCGCTACTGTCTATAAGCTTTGCCATTACAAACGGCAAAACACACTCGCATACCACTTCGAGCGCAACAAATACAATACTCAAATACGTATTCTTTTTGTTTTCGCGAAGCGAGTTCATGATAAGTTTGATGGTTTTCATTTTGACCTCCGTTATTATCGGAATAAGTTTAGAAGGAAATAAGTTGGATGTCGAACTATTTACCTATTTTTTTTCGTCGCTCGGGACGACGAAAAACTATTGATTAAGGATGTTCGCTTTTATCGTGTCGATACAGTAAAGGAATGTTTTAATCTGCTCCTCGGTAAGTCCCCTTACCAACGACTCGTCGTGAGCGTAGATAAATTTATCGCACTTTTCGACGAGCTTCCTGCCCTTCTCGGTGATGTCGATTTTTTTGTATCTCGCGTCGGATACGCCGCTACGCTCGATAAGTCCCTTTTGTTGCATCGTCGTCAGCACCTTGGAGCAGGTGGATTTCGTTACGGACAACACCTTTTCGAGATCGCACTGAAAGACGTCTTTCTCGGAATTCTCCATAAGGTATTTGAGAATAAACAGGTTAGGTCCGGATACCAAATCCTCACCTAAGGTAGCCGTAAATCCGTCAAGCTGTCTTGATATTAAATTTTGCAAAGAGCGTATTTCCGCGCCTATCAGCCTTTTCATTTTTGCCTCCGATTTAATTCGCCATCCAACTGTTTGATATAAAACTATTATACTCGATTTTTTTCATCTGTCAAGCTTTTGAAAAATTTTTTTGTTTTTTGTTTTGAGAAAATTCCCGAGGTAACTTCCGCTATTTTATCAGCCAATCGGCAATATCGATAATTTGAACGCCCTCGTGATCGTATTGCTCGTGACGAGTGCGCGTAACTATCGGCTTGGGATATGCGTCCTTGATTTCAAGTAGCGGCGTTATTTCTCGGCGGAAAGTTTCCGTGGCGGAAATATTATCGGCAACCTGTACATAAAATTTTTCGTTACGCTTAATCGCGACAAAATCGACTTCTTTCTTGTAAAGAACGCCTACGTAGACTTCATATCCGCGGCGCAGCAATTCCATCGCGACTATGCTTCCCATAATCCTACAGTAATCGAGATTCTTAGTACCGGGCTTTGCGTATAACTTTGCGAAGCGCCCATAACCCGAGCGCGAAGAGGTACGTTGCGCCGTACATGGCTATCAACATGAGCGGTATCGCCCACATTTTTCCGCCAAAGGTGAATCCGTAGAAATCCTGCCACGCTTTGACTACGACAACGGCAATAAAGTACACTATGCTGTATGCTACCGTCGGCGCCAACCCGAAAAACGTATATCCGAACGGTATGGCGTTATACGCTTCAAACGCCACAAAAGTCACTATGGCAAGCAGCGGAGTTATGAGGTGCAAATATAGGCACGGTCCCATAAACATTATCTCGAATCCTTGCAAGGGTCCCAAAAACAATATAACGGTAAGTAGCGTAACAGTAACGGAAACGGTTCCCGAAAATTTGAATACGGTTGCCCAAAACGGCGTTTCTTCTTTGCGTGTAATCAGGCTTTGGATATTGAAAGGTATTATTGCGCTTGCGCCTATCGCAACCAAAATATTGGATAGGTTCGTGAAATATCTGAATACTCTCACGCCGTCGCTCATATTGCCGGTTATGCCGCCGAGCATCATATCTATCGTGGAGTAAGCCGTAAGCACGACTACCGCTACGTTGAACGCAAGAGACAATGCATTAAAGACAACTACTTTTGTTTTATCGCGCATAAGAACCTCCGTTAGGTAAATTCATTATACACGACATCCGCCGCCGGGTCAATGAGATAATTGTTTGCAATTTTTGTCAATCGGAGTATAATATGCGTAGAGGTACGCATGAACATCGACTGTAAAGAATTGAATTTATATCTCAGAGCCGCCGCCAATTTATACGGACATATAACTCCTAAGACGTTTTTTGCCGTTTATAAGCATTATACCGGTATAAAGCTTGTCAAAAGAGACCTCTTGGCTTACTCCGAATCCGATGAGCGCGCCACTCGAGGATATGAAATCTACCCTAACGCCATAGTCAAATGCGACATTCCGAAAGAGAAGTTGGAGGAAATTGCCGTACTCCAAGAGGACAGGCAACCGTATCTACCGGATCGCGAAGAGTTCTTGAAGTGGGCGGACGATGATTACTACGAGCGGACAATTATCACGGATAAATTCATCAATGCCCTTAAATCGCGCGGTATGGATGAAGACGTTGCGGAATCCTTAACGGCGACCTTATACAAAAACGTCATGCGCGACGAGGAGTTTGCCGTAGACTACGACCTGATGCAAGATACCGGTTGCTTTATAAGCCTCAATGACGAGCAGATAGACGAATTCTTATTTACCTACTATATTCCGCTGTCCAATACCGTCAGACGCTTCGCGAACATGGGGTTTAGTGCATACCAATTTATAATTAACACCGTAACCGCTTGACACTCTCTCATTATATTTATATAATGAGCATGACGGGGTTATGCTCCGTCAATATTATTTATTGCCGAGGTAGAAATGGAAGCTCTTACGGAAACGGAGTCCCATACAGAGGGAGACACTAAAGTCTCCGAAAACAACTACACAGTCGTCAAAGACGAGGGTTTGACCCCCGTCGACGCAAAATTCGATATATTCAAGAGTATCTGCTTTGCCGTGCTTTCGGCATTCTGTTACTCCATAGTTTTCCACTTTTTCGTCAATCCCGGCAAATTTGCCCCCGGCGGCTTCGGCGGTATTGTCGCAATGGTTAAATACATAACCGGCGCACAAGTCAAACCCGATGAAATAGATTACAGCATGTTCATAATCATTTGCTGCAACCTGCCGCTCGTAATAGTATCTTGGAAGCTCATCTCCAAAAAGTTCGCCCTGCTTACCCTGCTGACTACCGCAATGATGTCGCTCTTTATGTTCTTGTTCGACAACGTCATCGATCCGACATATAAGTTTTCGGTTGCGGGCGTTCCCCTACTGAGCGACGTCGGCACGAGGCTCCTTTCTTCCCTCTTCGGAGGCGTTGCCTGCGGATTTTCACTCTCGCTTGCGATACGCGCCGGAGGTTGCTCGGGCGGCACGGATATTATCGGCATGATCATCCAACAAAAAAAGCCGCAACAACACCTCGGCGTGCTCATAGAATCCTTAAACGGCATCGTCGTAGCCATATCTTACTTCATCTATAAAGACAACCTTACGCCGGTGTTCCTTGCCATCGTGTATATGTTCGTATCCGCCAAAACCTGCGACTTCATTCTCGATTTCGGCAAACGCGCGGTCAAATTCGAAGTGGTCACAGAGTCCATAGAAGAGAGCGAACTCATATCCAAAGAGCTCATCGAACAGCTCGGGCACGGCGTTACCGTCGTTCCTGCGGAAGGCATGTTCGAACATAAAGAAAGAGGCCTGCTCATCTGCTTGGTCAAGCCCTTCCAGGTAAGCAAATTCAAGGAAATCATCAAAAAATATAACAACACCTTCGCCTACTACGACAACGTCTACGAAACCCTCGGTAAATTCGCCGGGAAACGCTTTCCGCTACACAAACGCGTAAATTCCGCCAAAACCGACAAACAAAACAAAAATTAAATTTAATATCACTATTTGTAATATAAAATATTTTTATTTTATAATTATTTAGCGTGAATACCGCTTAAAAAGTTGTGTTATTTTAATTTAAGTGGTAAACTATTCCTAATATAAATTTAAGGAGTATTACATGCTGACATTGGATATCGCAAGGAAAACCCTCGACGCCTGCCTATCGACGGGTGCGGATTTTGCGGAAATTTTTTATGAAGACACCATCGAAAACAAAATCGTGCTTTTAAGCGGCAAAGTGGATAAAAGCAGCAGCTCGCACCTCTACGGCGCCGGCATAAGACTACTAAAAAATTTGCAAGAGGTCTACGGATATACGTCCGATTGCGATGAGCGGGGGCTGATTTCGCTTGCAAACAAACTGGCGGGAGCTTTCACGGATAGCCCTATCGGCTTGAAGTACACCCTCGCTGAAACGGATGTTGCGGATAAACACGTAATTATCGATCGCGAAAGCAAGGATGTTCCGGCAGAAGAGAAAGTAGCATATCTTCGTCGCGTGGACGATTACATCAAAGATTACGACAAGCGCATCGTACAGCGCGTGGTTTCGATAACGGACACCACGCAATACGTAACGATTGCCAACACGAACGGCATTTTCGTGCACGATATTCGTAATCCTCAGCGTATCGCTTTGCAACTCGTGGCAAAGGACGGCGACAAGAGCCAGTCCTCCTCCGATTCGGTGGGCGGTAATTTCGGAATCGACGCATTCAAAAGTAAGGATCTCAAACAATTCGCCCTATCGGCTGCCAAGCGTTGCATAACCATGCTCGACGCTCCGGAAATGGTCGGCGGCGTTTACCCCGTGGTTATCAATAACGGCTTTGGCGGCGTGCTGTTCCATGAAGCTTGCGGTCATCCGCTCGAAGCCGCGGCAGTAGCTCGCAACCTGAGCATATTCACCGGCAAGCACGGTCAAAAGATAGCGTCCGACTTGGTAACAGCCATAGACGACGGCACCATTGACAACGAGTGGGGATCTTCCAATATCGACGACGAAGGTCATCCGACGCAAAAGAACGTCCTCATCAAGGACGGCATACTCGTAAGCTACATGGTCGACGCCAAAAACGGCGCGCGTATGGGCATGCCGGCAACCGGCAACAGCCGTAGGCAAAACTACCGTTACAGCACGACTTCTCGTATGACGAACACTTACATCGCAAACGGCAGTTCGACGTTTGACGAAATCATTGCGGCAACCGAACACGGCTTGTTCGCAGCCGCTTTGGGCGGCGGTTCGGTAAATCCCGTTACCGGTGAATTCAACTTTGCCGTCAACGAGGGCTACATGATAGAAAACGGCAAAATTACCCATCCCGTAAGAGGCGCAACCCTCATAGGTAACGGCGCGACGGCGCTACTCAACATTGACATGGTGGGCAACAACCAAACGTTCGGGCACGGCATGTGCGGAGCCTCTTCCGGTTCCATACCCGCAAATGTAGGCGAACCCACGCTCAGAATTCAAAACATGACAGTCGGCGGCAACGGAGGTAATAAATAATGGATTTCAAAAAATTAGAAAATGCATGCAAACAAGCAAATATTACGGAAGTCGAAATTTATAACGTCAGAACGGACGGTTCTTCCGTATCCACGTTCAACGGCGAAATAGACAAAAACACCGTCTACTCCACGGACGAATCCTACATTCGCGGAGTCTATAACGGACATCTTGCCTCTGTTTACACGGAAAAAGACACCGATGACGAAATACCCGCCGTTGTCAAAAGTCTTATCGACAACGCTTCCGTAACGGAATCGGACGATCCGTATTTCATATACGGCGGTAGCAAAAATTATCCCGTTCTCAAAGACGAATCTCACGACTTCAACGCGTACTCTCAATCCGACAGAATCGAGCTTTGCCGCAAAATAGAGCGCACTTTGCGCGAAAAGTGCGAATTTATCTCTATTACGGAAAGTGAAATAGCCGTGGAAGAGTCCGTGCTCACCATTCAAAACAGCAACGGGCTCAACGTTTCGAGAAACGATGTAGACGCCATTATCTACGGTGCATGCGTCATAAACAAGGACGGGGATACAAAAAACGGATATTACTACACGCCCATCAAGAACATCAAGGACTTCGACTTCGATAAGTTGGTCGAAAGAGCCGTTGATCGCACTCTTTCATCCATCGGCGCGCAATCCGTTCCGAGCGGCAATTATCCCGTCGTCTTCGAAAATCAATGCTTCCGTAGCCTTATATCCTGCTTCCTGAGTATGTTCTCGGGGGAAGCCGTCATCAAAAAAATGTCTTTGACGGAAGGCAAACTCGGCGAACAAATATTCGGCAAAAACATTACGATTACGGATAATCCGCTACTCGAAGGCGCATATCGCAATTACGCTTTCGACGACGAAGGCGTGGCTACGTCGGATACGACGGTCGTCGAAAACGGCGTACTAAAAACTTACCTGCACAGCCTCAAAACGGCTAAAATGCTTGACGCCGAGCCCACCGGCAACGGCTTCAAGTCCGGCGACGGCAACGTCTCCGTAATGCCGACCAACCTCGTATTCAAAAACGACGATATCACTTTCGACGAGATGATTAAGGGCATCGACGACGGGTTGTTTATCACCAACATGATGGGACAGCATGCCGGCGTAAATCCTATATCCGGCGCATTCAATCTGCAATCCTCGGGATACAGAATACGCAACGGCAAAATAGCCGAACCGGTAACCCTAATAGTTGTTTCGGGTAACATAATTGACCTTTTGAATAACGTTGTCGCCATCGCCGACGACGTTGACAAGACTTCGCGCATAAGCGTAGGCAGCGCGTATATCAAAGGACTGAACGTAAGCGGTCGCTAAACCGTTATCTCTCGGAGGAGATATGATTTTTGGCAAACACATCAACAGGTACTACTTGAAGTACGGTTGGATGTTACTACTCGGCACGATTGCGCTTGTGGCGGTAGATTACTTCCAGCTCAAAGTCCCCGAGCTGTACCAAATGCTGATCAACGGCTTAAACGAGGGCTCCGTTGTTGTAGACGGAGTCCGCGTTCCGTTTGACATAAATTTTCTATTGGATGAAATTTGTGCGCCTCTGCTCATAGTTATAGCCGTCATGGTCGTGGGCAGGTTCTCTTGGCGCGTGTGCTTCTTCATCGCGTCCGTGAAGGTCGAAACGGAAATCAGAGGCAAGATGTTCGATAGGTGCAAAGACCTTTCGCTACAATTCTATCAGGTCAACAAAGTCGGCAATCTGATGTCCTACTTCACCAACGACTTGGAAACCATCGAAGAGTGCTTCGGATGGGGAATCATGATGTTCCTCGACGCCCTATTCTTGGGCGTCATGTCGATGACCAAAATGTTCCGCATGGATCCGGTACTCGCCGGGCTTTCGCTGATACCCATGGCATTTATGCTGGCAATAGGTCTGATTGTCGGGAATTACATGACGAAAAAGTGGGACGCACGGCAAAAAGCTTTCTCCGACTTATCCGACTTCTCGCAAGAGAGTTTTTCGGGAATAGCGGTAATCAAGGCTTTCGTCAAAGAACTCAAAGAGTTGTCCGCGTTCAAACGCCTGAATAAGAATAACGAGGACGCCAACGTCGCCTATACCAAGGCGTCGACACTCCTAAATATTTGCATAACGCTGTTTATCGAATCGGTTACCTGCATTATTTTGGGTTACGGTGGCTACCTCGTATACAAAAAAGTATTTAACGCCGGTCAGCTCATGGAATTCATCGGCTACTTCAACGCTATAATATGGCCGGTAATGGCTGTATCCGAGTTGATCGAAATGTCGGCAAGAGGCAAAGCCTCACTGAACCGCGTTTCAAAGCTACTCGATACAAAAAGTGACGTCGTGGACAAACCGAGCGCGATTGACGCCGGCGTATTGCGCGGTGAAATAGAATTCAAAAACCTGACGTTTAGTTATCCGGACGCCGAGGTTACGGCACTCGAAAACGTATCGTTTAAGATTAACGCCGGGGAATCCGTCGGCATCACGGGCAGAACGGGCGCAGGCAAAACAACGATTGTCGATCTGATTTTACGGACCTACAACGTCCCGGACGGCACCATATTCTTAGACGGCAAAGACATCAACGATCTGACTATACGATCCGTACGCGAAAATTGCGCCTACGTTCCGCAGGACAATTTCCTGTTCAGCGATACGATAGCAAACAACATAGGCTTTGCCTACGACCGACCCGCTTTGGAAAAAGTCGAAGAAGTCGCGGAGCTTGCGGACGTCCACGACAACATCATGGAATTCCGTGACAAATACGATACCGTTCTCGGCGAACGCGGCGTTACCGTGTCCGGCGGACAAAAACAGCGTATTTCCATAGCAAGAGCGCTTATGAAGGACGCGCCCGTACTTATATTGGACGATTCCGTTTCCGCGGTAGACACCAAGACGGAACGCAAAATATTAGATAACCTCTACGCGACTCGCAACGGCAAAACGACGGTTGTCATCGCGCACCGCGTATCGACGATAGAACGTCTGAACAAAATCATTTACGTCGAAGAAGGCAAAGTGACGGACGTGGGAACATACGACGAATTGTACTCGCGTTGCACGGCATTCAGAAATACCGTCGATTTGCAGAAGTTGGAGGACGAAAAGGAGGCGCAAAATGCATAATTATTATCCTTTGCTCGTAGTAGGCGCCATCCTCGGACTTTTCGCAGGTCTAGCTATACTTGCCTTTGCAATGATCAAGGACAAGAAAGAAGCT
This sequence comes from Ruminococcus bicirculans (ex Wegman et al. 2014), assembly GCA_963642145.1. Taxonomy (GTDB): domain Bacteria; phylum Bacillota; class Clostridia; order Christensenellales; family DTU072; genus Stercoripulliclostridium_A. The sequence goes on along the minus strand of CAVIFU010000009.1, from coordinate 29,184 downwards.
CTCGGATTCGAACGCAAAATGAAGGACTCCGAGCTTATACGCAGGCTACTGAAATACGCCAAACCTTATCGCAAAAATTTTGTGATAATCGGCGTAATTATGATAATTTCGATAGCTTATGAGATACTTTCTCCGCTTATAGTCGGATATATCGAGGAGCTTGTAAGGCTTGACTTCGAATTGAAACGCTTGTTTACTGCTGTCGGCATTTACGCCGGCGTACTCGTGATTTCGCTGGCGTCAAGCTATGCCCAAGCCATGCTTTTGCAAATAACCGGTCAAAAAATCGTTTCAGGGTTGCGTGAAGAGGTCTTTACCCATATCGAGGGACTTTCGCACGGACAGCTGAACGAAATCCCGGTTGGCACCTTGGTAACGCGCGTCACCAACGATACGGACGCCATATCCATGATGTTTACAAACATTATAGTCAATCTAGTCAAAAACATGTTCGTCATCATCGGCGTGCTGATAGCCATGCTCGCGACAAACTACCTCTTGACGCTCATGGTGTTGTGCTTTGTACCGTTTATCGTGCTCTTTACCGTGATATTCCGTAAATTTACGCGCAAGGCTTACCGCCAAGTCAAAAACGGCACCACGGGCATAAACACATTCCTTTCCGAACACCTTTCCGGCATGAAGATTATACAAATCTTCAACCGCGAAAGCAAAAAGAACGACGAGTTCGCCGTCAAAAATCGTGCCTTGTACAACGCGCGCAGAGAGCAGATTTACGTCTTCGGCATATTCCGTCCGCTGATCTACATGCTGTACATATCCTCGGTACTCTGCCTCTTCTTTATAGGCGGCAAAGGGTACTTGGACGGCGCCGGCATAATGGGTCAAACCATTACCGCCGGGACGATAGTCACATTCTACATGTACATCTCCAAGTTCTTCAACCCCATACAAAACCTCGCCGAACAATTCCATAGGTTGCAATCGGCATTTGCCTCGGCAGAAAAAATATTCACCGTTTTGGACATTCCTCCGCAAGTTGTCGATGAGCCCGACGCCATAGATTTGGGTACCGTAAAAGGCGAAATCGAGTTCCGAAACGTGTGGTTTGCATATATTCCCGGGATATGGGTGCTCAAAGGCGTTTCATTCAAGGTCAACGCCGGCGACACCGTGGCGTTCGTGGGCGCGACAGGCTCCGGCAAGACGACGATACTGAGCTTGCTATGCCGTAACTACGACATACAGCAAGGTGAAATTCTACTTGACGGCGTCAACATCAAGCACATAAAAATAGCCTCGCTACGCAAGCACTTCGGGCAAATGCTCCAAGACGTATTCCTATTCTCGGGCACGATACGCTCCAATATCACACTGTCGGAAGACAAATTTACGGATGAAGAAATAATGGAAGCATGCCGCTACGTCAATGCGGACAAACTCATCAATCGCTTGCCTGCGGGACTTGACGAAGAGATACGCGAACGCGGCAACAACCTATCCCTCGGACAGCGTCAACTTATATCGTTTGCGCGTACAATAATACATCGCCCGGAAGTTATGATCCTTGACGAAGCAACCGCGAACATCGATACGGAAACGGAAGTCCTTATCCAAGACTCGTTGGAACGCATGATGAACATTGGTACCATGCTTATGGTTGCGCACAGACTTTCGACGATACAACATGCAGACAAAATCATCGTGCTTTCTTCCGGAGAAATTGTCGAGCAAGGCACGCACGACGAGTTACTCGCCCTCAAAGGACGTTATTACGACCTGTACATGCTCCAATACCGCATTAACACGATCAAGGCAAGCTAACCGAATTTTGTCATACTTGACTATGCGCGCCACGTAATGTATAATACTCTTATAATCTATAATCGATAGGAGATTATTTATGTTGGATATCATCGTAAACCCGGTTTCCGGCAAAGGTAAGAGTCTGAACGCCCTCAAAATCGTGGAAACGGTATTGAAAGAGGAAAACGTTCCGTATACCGTACATCGCACGGAATACCCCCTACATGCAACAAAAATTACTTCCGAATTGAATGCGCGCGAGCACACGGACCTCGTTGTACTCGGCGGCGACGGCACCTTAAACGAGGTGCTTAACGGCATTACCGATTTCGATACGCTCAACCTCGGGATCATTTCTTGCGGATCGGGTAACGACTTCATTCGCGCGACGGATCTCCCGTCCGACCCTTCCGAAGCCATCAAAACCATTTTGCGCGGCAATGTAGGATACATGGATTATATCGATTTGGGCAAAAAGCGCGCCTTGAACTGCGCCGGAGCCGGCATGGACGTCGACGTTCTTGTCAGATATAACAATATGAAATGCTTCAAGAGCAAGCTACGTTACCTTATCGCGCTTATAAATACGCTGATCGTCTGCAAATTCCACAAAATCACAATGGAATTGGACGGCAAAAAGATGGATAAAACGGTCTTTATGGTGTGCGCCGCAAACGGCACCTGCATTGGCGGAGGCATGCCGATTTCGCCTAACTCCGTCCCCGACGACGGCAAACTGCATATCGTCGTGGTGAACAAAATTCCGCGACTGAAAGTCTTGGGCGTGCTCATCAAATTTCTAAACGGCGGCAAGCACCTCCAAACAAAGTACGGCGAAGAATTTATATCGGATAGCGTTAAAATAGCCATTCTCGACGACGGAAAGACCGAAATCGACGGCGAAGTGCAGGAAGACAAAATCCTCGACGCCAAAGTCATAACCCAAAAACTCAGAGTATTTAGATAGGAGATAGTATGAAGCGCAACGGCATGTGCCCTATTTGTTTTGTCAAAAAGTTGTTCTCGCGTCCGTCAAAAATAACGGATCTGCACAACGAACCCGAGTATAACCCGAACGCTTGCCCTACTCCTCCCATGGGTTGGTCAAGTTGGAACACCTTCCGCAACAGAATCGACGAGGATCTCATATACGATACCGCCGTCGCCATGAAGGAGAAGGGACTCCTCGACGCCGGATACCGCTACGTCAACCTTGACGATTGCTGGCAATCGTCCTTGCGCGATAAAAACGGCGAGCTCCAAGGCGATTTGACGACGTTTTCGAGGGGTATTCCCGACTTAGTCAAACGCATCAACGCGCTCGGACTCAAAGTCGGCATCTATTCATCCAACGGCACCGATACTTGCGAAGATCTCCCGGCAAGCCTCGGCAACGAGTATAAGGACGCGCTGACGTTCGCGCGCTGGGGCGTAGAGTACTTCAAGTACGATTTCTGCCACAACATACGCGTGAGCAGTTACGCGCCGCTCGTGTACGGAATCAGCGTTGCCAAACCTAAGCAAAAGGACGCCACATTCTACCCTTGCACCGACGCCAACTTGATGGGGCTTGCGCGCTACATGCGCGATGACAAAGTCCCCTGCGGCAAACATGTCTCTGGATTAGACGCCAACCACGGCGCAATGGAATACACCAACGTTACGGCAGACGCCGACGGCGATTACGTCCTAACGGTGAACATCCGCAAAAAAGGCAAGTACCGCAAATGCCTGATGCTCATAGTCAATGATGAGCAAAGCTACACGATAGACTTCCCTCCGCAACAACCGTTTAACTATACGGCAAGGTTCCAAGTCGTGGTTAAGCTAATGGCAGGCGCAAACAAAATACGCTTGTTCAACCCCGTAGAATCGAAAGCCGATAGCGAAATGTTGCAATATCGCAGCATGGGCAAAGCGTTAATAAAAGCCACTAAAACGGTAGCTGAGGAAACAGATTCGCCCGAAAAACCGATCACGTTCTCTATCTGCGAATGGGGTTGGGGCAGACCGTGGCAGTGGGGAAGAACCGCCGGAAACCTATGGCGCACCACACCGGATATCCGCCCGATATGGCCCTACCTTGTAGGATGGATGTACGAGGTAAACGTTCGCAAATACAAGTATGCAAGCGTCGGACATTGGAACGATCCGGATATGCTGGAAGTAGGCAATGGCAAACTTACTTATGATGAAAACGTGGCGCACTTCTCGCTATGGTGCATGATGTCGTCCCCTCTCATACTCGGTAATGATTTACGTTCCATGCCGGAGGAAGTGCTCAAAATCATCACAAACCGCGATCTGATAGCTATAAACCAAGACGCTCTCGGAAAACAAGCTAAGCGCGTAAGAAAGGGTACCGTCGATGTTCTCGCGCGTCCGCTGTCGGACGGTAGTGCCGCCGTATGCGTCTTCAATAAATCCGCACACGAGCGCACGTATACTTTGGATATATCCGCAATATGCTCCGATGAGTACGTCGGATTACGCCAAGCCGACGCTTATGACGCAAAAGAGCTGTGGTCGGGCGAAACCTACCACGGCAATAAAGTAACGCTCAAGTTGCCAAAGCACTCCGTCAAAGTGCTTAAAATTAAATAGGTTCTTTCTCACAGATCAATCCTGCGTTACAAATGATTCTCTATAAAAAATTGCCGCTCTGATTTTATGAGCGGTACTTTTTTGTACCGATATTTGTTGCTACGGCAACCGATTTATTGGATTTTTAGGACAAAAAATAGGCGACGGCTTTTGCCGTCGCCTTAGCTTTTTGGTTGAGATTACTCAAAGATCTTGGCTACAACGCCCGAACCAACGGTTCTGCCGCCTTCACGAATAGCGAAGCGGAGACCTTGCTCAACAGCGATAGGAGTGATAAGTTTGATGTCCATGTGAATGTTATCACCGGGCATTACCATTTCGGTGCCGGCAGGAAGAGTGATGGTGCCGGTAACGTCGGTAGTACGGAAGTAGAATTGAGGACGATATCCGTTAAAGAAAGGAGTATGACGTCCGCCTTCTTCTTTGGTAAGGACATAAACTTGACCTTCAAAGTGGGTGTGGGGATGAATCGAGCCGGGTTTAGCAAGAACTTGTCCTCTCTCGATGTCTTTACGATCGATACCACGGAGCAATGCGCCGATATTGTCGCCTGCTTGAGCATAGTCAAGGAGCTTACGGAACATTTCTACGCCGGTAACGGTAGTGTCACGGGTGGGTTTGATACCAACGATTTCAACTTTATCGCCAACCTTAACTTCACCTCTCTCAACTCTGCCCGTAGCAACGGTGCCACGACCGGTGATGGTGAATACGTCTTCGACAGGCATAAGGAAGGGCTTGTCGTTAGCACGATCGGGAGTAGGAATGTAGGAGTCAACAGCAGCGAGGAGCTCACGGATGCAATCGCAGTCCGGGCTGTCGGCGTTGCCTGCAGCGGCAGCTTCCATAGCTTTGAGCGCGGAACCTCTAATGACGGGAATGTCGTCACCGGGGAAGTCGTAGCTGCTAAGGAGCTCACGAATTTCCATTTCTACGAGGTCAAGAAGTTCGGGATCGTCAACTTGATCCGTCTTGTTCATGAATACGATGATGTAAGGAACGCCAACCTGACGAGCGAGCAAGATGTGCTCACGGGTTTGGGGCATAGGACCATCGGTAGCAGCAACAACGAGGATAGCGCCGTCCATTTGAGCAGCGCCGGTGATCATGTTCTTAACATAGTCGGCGTGTCCGGGGCAGTCAACGTGCGCGTAGTGGCGGGTAGCGGTTTGGTACTCGACGTGAGCGGTATTGATTGTTATACCTCTGGCTTTCTCTTCGGGAGCCTTGTCGATTTGGTCATATCTCATAACTTCGGCGTTGCCGGAAGCAGCGGAGACCATGGTGATAGCAGCAGTCAAAGTAGTCTTGCCGTGGTCGACGTGACCGATGGTGCCTATATTGACGTGGGGCTTAGATCTGTCAAATTTAGCTTTTGCCATTAGATTGTCCTCCAAATAATGGTTATATTTTATTTTTTATTGATTTAGTCCGATTAACTCTAGACTTGTTTATTATAATATAATTAACCTAAATTGTCTACCCTTTTTTATATTTTTATCAAAAAGTTTAGCTTAAGGTATTATATATATGAAGTTTGCCTACTTTTTGCCGGTAATTCGCTCGAATTCGCTGCGCGGAACCTCGGTATAGCAGTTAAGTTGCATTGTGTAATTGCCTCTGCCTTGGGTTGCCGAGCGGAGCGTGGTGGCGTATCCGAACATTTCGGAGAGCGGAACGTCTGCGTCTACGACCTTGATGCCCTTCCTGTCCTCTATATTCTTGATAGCGCCTCTGCGCGAGCTGATGGTGCCGAGCACATCGCCCAAATACTCGTCCGGAGCGGTAATTTCCACTGCCATGACGGGTTCGAGGATGGTCGGATTCGCCTTGGCTGCAGCCTCTTTCAGAGCCATGCTGCCGGCGATTTTGAACGCCATTTCCGAAGAGTCGACTTCGTGCGAAGAACCGTCTACAAGGGCAACTCTGAAGTCTACGAGCTCATATCCCGCAAGCACGCCGGCTCTTGCCGCATCGCGGATGCCTTCTTCTACCGGTTTGATAAATTCCTTAGGCACGCTACCGCCGACGGTTTCGTCAACGAATACTATGCCGCTGCCGGGCTCAAGGGGGCTGATCTCGATAACGACGTGACCGTATTGACCTTTACCGCCGGATTGACGTATGAACTTGCCTTCCGCGCGAGCAGGCTTGCGAATAGTTTCTCTGTACGCGACTTGGGGCTTACCGACGTTGGCTTCGACCTTGAATTCGCGGAGCAACCTGTCTACTATTATTTCCAAGTGCAGTTCGCCCATTCCGGCGATGATTGTTTGTCCCGTTTCCTGATCCGTATAGGTGCGGAAACTCGGGTCTTCCTCCGCCAATTTCGCGAGGGCTATGCCCATTTTCTCTTGACCGAGTTTGGTCTTGGGCTCTATTGCCACTCTGATAACGGGATCGGGGAACTCCATGTTTTCGAGCACGATGGGATGCGCGGGATCGCATATGGTATCGCCCGTGCCTATGTCCTTTAAGCCTACGAGAGCCACGATGTCGCCGGCATAAGCTTCTTCCATTTCCTTACGGGTATTCGCGTGCATACGCAAAATACGTCCTATGCGCTCTTTGCGGTCCTTGACGCTGTTGTACACGGTCATACCGGACTTGATAACGCCGCTGTATATACGGCAGAACGCGAGTTTGCCGACAAACGGGTCAACCATGATTTTGAACGCCAAAGCGGATAGCGGAGCGGAATCGGAAGTAACGCGCGTTTCGACCTTGCCCTTGTATTCGCCTTGTACGTGATCTACGTCAAGCGGCGAGGGAAGCAACTCTACTACGGCGTCTATAAGCCTCTGTACGCCCTTGTTGCGGTAAGAACTGCCGCAGAGTACCGGCACGACGTTCATGGCGATTGTAGCCTTGCGCAGTACCGTCAGAATCTCTTCTTGGGTGATCTCTTCGCCCGCAAAGTACTTTTCGAGCAAAGCGTCGTCTTGCTCGGCGCAAGCCTCGATTATGGCTTGCCTTGCGGCGGCTGTCTTTTCTTTGTACTCGTCCGGGACGTCCACTACGTCATAGGACTTGCCGGTCTTATCTTCGTCGTCATGGTATATCAACGCATGATTGCTTATTACGTCGATGATTCCGGTAAACGTGTCTTCGGCTCCTATAGGAAGAGTTATGGGCAACGGATGCGCGTGCAAACGTTCGTCCATCATCTTGACGACGCGGTCGAAGTCGGCTCCGTTGATATCCATTTTGTTTACGAACGCGATACGCGGAACTTTGTATTTATCGGCTTGACGCCATACGGTTTCGGATTGAGGCTCAACGCCGCCCTTAGCACAGAAAACAGCTACCGCTCCGTCCAAAACGCGCAAACTTCTTTCTACTTCAACGGTGAAGTCAACGTGCCCCGGAGTATCTATCAAGTTGATTACGTAGCCCTTCCATTGTACGGTGGTTGCGGCGGAAGTAATTGTTATACCTCTCTCTTGCTCCTGCGCCATCCAGTCCATCGTCGCCGTGCCGTCATGCACTTCTCCGAGCTTGTGCGCTTTGCCGGTATAATACAATATGCGCTCCGACGTCGTCGTTTTGCCGGCGTCGATGTGAGCCATTATACCTATATTTCTGGTTTTCTCCAGCGGGAATTCTCTTGCCATATTCTACCTTTATATCTGTTTATTTGTATTTGTTCCTTAAAAAATGAAACGGTATGAGCAAGCATACCGTCCACTGTTACTTTAAGTAAAATCCTACCAACGGAAATGTGCGAAAGCTTTGTTCGCCTCTGCCATACGGTGGGTATCTTCCTTCTTTTTGACGGCTCCGCCTGTTCCGTTGTAAGCGTCGATTATCTCGGACGCGAGCTTAGCGCACATTGTTCTGTCGCTACGCTTTCTTGCATAAGCTACGAGCCAACGAATACCGAGGGTTTGGCGACGTACGGGTCTGATTTCCAACGGTACTTGATAGTTCGCACCGCCTACACGACGCGCCTTGACTTCCAATACAGGCATAATGTTCTCGAGAGCTTTGAAGAAAACTTCGTCGGGAGCCAAACCCGTTTTTTCTTTGATGATGTCGAATGCGTCGTAGACTATTTTTTGAGCCGTACCGAGTTTGCCGTCGAGCATAACTTGGTTGGTGAGCTTGGTAATTACTTCCGAATTATATACCGGATCGGGTAAAACATTCCTTTTGGGAACGCCACTTCTTCTGGGCATATCTGTATCCTCCTGAATTTAGTGTGTGGCAAAGACTATTTGGGTGTCTTTGCGCCGTACTTGGATCTTGCCTGTTTGCGTTTAGCAACGCCTGCGGTATCGAGAGTACCACGGATGATGTGGTATCTGACGCCCGGCAAGTCCCTAACTCTTCCGCCTCTGATAAGCACTACGCTGTGCTCTTGGAGGTTATGTCCGATACCGGGAATATAAATGGTACCTTCCATACCGTTTACAAGACGCACTCTTGCGATTTTACGTACGGCGGAATTCGGCTTTTTAGGCGTAGTCGTCGTTACTGATAAGCATACGCCTCTCTTTTGAGGGCATGCTCCCATGATAGGAGTCAAAGACTTTTTGGTTTGACGTTCTCTGCCTTGCCTGATGAGCTGATTTGTTGTAGGCATTAGGGTTCCTCCTTTTGTTATTTGGTTTTCCCGTTCAACCCTTTTGGGAAAACCGTCGGAGCGTATAGCTACCGGTATATTCGCGGCTTGCGATCGAAACACACCATATCCGACCGTTTGCCTAATTGACTTTCATAGCGGAATTACATAACAATAAACTCTCGCATTCCGCAAGCCTTGTTATTATATCAATATACAAAAAGCGTGTCAAGCAAATATAGAAAAATCCTAAATAATTCTCCTTCATTTCTCGATTTTTTCGTTCTCCGTGCCGACGCGGACTCCGAGCATGCGACAAACTCAAAAAAATTCCGTTTACATGTCGTATTGCATATATTTTTGCGCCGACGTATGTTATAATATTTACATGGTAATTAAAGGAAGCGTCAGCGCCGTTATTTTCAATAATCCGGAGAACGGATACACCGTAATGGAATTCCAAACCGCCGACCGACATCTGACTGCTGTCGGATGTTTGCCGTACGTAAGAGAGGGCGAAACTCTGACTCTCGACGGCGAATGGTCGTTGAATCCAAAATACGGCGAGCAATTCAAGTTCGAAAACGCGACGTTCGAATCTCCTACCGATCTTGCGGGGATAGAGGCATTTTTGTCGAGCGGACTCTTCCCGGGGATAGGCGCGTCCATCGCCGCCAATATCGTCAAAATGTTCGGCACCGATTCTCTTGACGTCATAGAGAACCATCCGGAAAAGTTACGTAAAGTCGTAGGTATCGGCAGGAGAAAGGCGCAAGCCATGGCGACGGCATACAAAGAGACCACGGCTATGCGTTCAACGATAATATTTCTGCAAAAGCACTCCGTAAGCGTGGCGCAAGCCGTCAAAATATATAATGTTTACGGCGAAAAAAGCGAGTCGGTCGTCACCCAAAACCCCTACGCGCTCGTGCGCGACGTCGAAGGCATAGGATTCGTCACGGCGGACGCCATCGCGCAAAAAATCGGATTTGACAGGAACTCGGACTTCCGCATAAATGCCGGGATACTCTACGCTCTTAACGAAGCCGGCAACCGAGGCGGACACACCGCACTCCCCGAACAAACACTCATACACGAAGCGAGCGTCGCGTTACGCCTCGACAATACCGAACGGATAGAGTTTTTACTTCCGAAAATGGTACTTAGCGGAGAATTGCGCACGATGACGCTCAATGACGACGGTCAAGAGATAAGAGTATACGCTACTGCTTTGAACTACAACGCCGAGAACTCGATTGCCTCAAGGCTGATAAGAGTCGCCGCCGACGCGAAGGATCTGTCTCAAAGCGTAGAACACGAACTCGAAGCGTACGAGCGCACCAACAACATATATCTCGACAAAAAGCAACGCGAAGCGGTATCCGTAGCCGTCAACAAAGGCGTATCCGTCATCACGGGCGGACCCGGCACCGGCAAAACAACAATAATCAAATGCGTAACCGAGTTATGCATGGCAAGGGGGCTGGATTGCTCCTTGTGCGCGCCTACCGGCAGAGCCGCCAAACGGCTATCGGAGGCAACCGGAGAGGACGCCAAAACCATACACCGATTACTCGGCTTGGATATGAGTTCGGGACGCCCTCTGTTCAAGTATAACGAATCCAACGTTTTGTCTGCGGATATGGTTATCGTCGACGAAATAAGCATGGCGGACATCTATATCTTCAACGCCCTGCTACGCGCCTTGAAGCACGGCGCAAAGCTGCTGCTTGTAGGCGACAAAGATCAACTGCCGAGCGTTTCTCCCGGCAACGTCCTCGCGGACATAATCGCTACCGATTTACTGCCGATAACCTATCTCGATACCATCTACCGTCAGGACGAGAACTCTTTGATTATACCAAACGCGCACCGCATCAACAACGGTGAAATGCCTATAATAAAGAATTCCTCCAACGACTTTTTCCTTATAAACCAAACGGATCCCGAATCGATAGCGAAAACCGTTGTCGGACTGGTTTCCAAGAGATTACCGGATTTCTTCCACATCTCCCCTACGGAAATACAAGTGCTTTCGCCCGTCAAACGTGGAGTTGCCGGGGTAGAGAACCTGAACGTACTGCTGCAACACGCGCTGAATCCGACGGGTACGGAAGTAACCATCAAGGGCGTCACTTACCGCGTGGGCGACAAGGTAATGCACACCGTCAACAATTACGATATAGAGTGGAAGCGCGGGACGGAGACGGGTACCGGCGTTTTCAACGGTGAAATAGGCTACGTGATAGCCATAATCCGCGGAGAACTCGTCGTGGAGTTCGACGACGGCAAAACGGTGGAGTACGATCGCGCCACGCAAGAGGATTTAATGCTTGCGTATGCAGTGAGCGTACACAAAAGTCAAGGCTCGGAATTCCCGATTGCGGTAATATCTTTACCGGCGTCCGGGGGAATGCTGATGTGCCGCAATTTGCTGTACACAGCCGTAACGCGCGCAAAGAACGCCGTTGTATTGGTCGGAGGCGACGCAACGGTATCGCGTATGGTCAAAAACGACTATACCGCCAAACGATACACCCTATTACGTGAACTGCTATGCAAGACGTCAAAAAAAGCAACTTTATTGGGCATATAAAAAACGCGCTTGCCGCCCTGCGCAAAGCGATGTTTCCGCACGGCTACGTTTGCCTATGCTGTGGCAAAGAAATAGGCGACTCCTCGCGCTACGACTCGCTATGCGATGACTGCCGAGCAACGCTACCGTACCGCGACGATCATGTGTGCCCGGTGTGCGGTAACTACGTACATACGCCGGGACGGTGCTCCCAATGCATCACGAATCCGCCGTCATTCGACAAAGCTTACGCGCCGTTTGCCTACGACGGCATCATCCGCAAGATGATAATCGACTACAAGGACCGCGACGGCGAATATTTGAAGGAATATATAATCAAGTACCTGAGCGATTACGCCGTGGCAATGGAAATTACGGCTGACTACCTGACATACGTGCCGAGTCTTAAACGCACAGTCAAAATACGCGGTTTCGACCATATGCGCACGGTAGCTCTCGGACTTGAAGCCAACCTCAAAATACCGCTAATCGACGCTCTCGAACGCAAATTCCACTCCAAAGACCAAGCCTTGCTCGATTACGACCAACGACAAGTAGCCGTCAAAGGGGCGTTTTACGCCTCGGACGAATTGCCGGAAGGCGCGCTTAACGGCAAGTCCGTTATATTATTGGATGACGTAATGACGAGCCGCGCAACGGCTTCAGAATGCGCAAGAATACTCAAAGAAATCGGCGCGAGTAAAGTAATCGTACTTACTCTCGCGCGCTAAAAGAGGCATATATGTATTATGAACTATGCGTAGAAAAACTTAATGCGCTAAGACAACGGAACGACTATCTGATTTTGGCGTTCGAATCCTCTTGCGATGAAACGGCTGTAGCCGTAACGCGCGGCAGAGAAGTGCTCTCTTCCGTGATAAGTTCGCAAATAGAGATACACAAACGATTCGGTGGCGTCGTGCCCGAGATCGCCTCGCGCAACCACGTGCTTGCAATAGACAACCTCGTGGCTGAGGCTCTCGCAAACGCCGGCGTCACGCTCAAAGATATAGACGTTGTGGCGGTAACCTACGGCGCCGGGCTTTTGGGCGCTCTCCTCGTGGGCGTGAGCTATGCCAAATCTCTTGCCTATTCTTTGGGCTTACCGCTGATTGCCTGCAACCACATCAAGGGACATATATCGGCAAATTACATCTCGACTCCCGACTTGGAACCGCCGTTTATCTGCCTGCTTGCAAGCGGCGGACATACTTATGTGTTGGAAGTCAAATCTTTTGACGACATGTCCGTACTCGGCGAAACTCGCGATGACGCCGTAGGCGAAGCCTTCGACAAGGTAGCGCGCGTACTCGGGCTCCCCTACCCCGGCGGTCCCGAAATAGAAAAACTTGCCCGTAACGGCAAACCGTCCTACACCCTGCCGAGAGCGTATAAAGGCGAAAAGCACCTCGATTTTTCGTACAGCGGACTCAAAACGGCAGTCATCAACCTTGTCCATAACGCCAAAGCTCGCGGTGAAGAAATCATACCCGCAGACCTTGCCTGCTCGTTTCAGAAGGAAGCTACCGGCGTACTTATTGACCATACCATAGAAGCATGTAAACGCACCGGTATACAAACTATAGCTCTTGCCGGCGGAGTGGGCGCAAATACCGCGCTCCGCGAAGGATTGACCGCAGCCGGCGCAAAAAACAATATCCGCGTACTGCTTCCGCCCAAAAAGTTATGCACCGATAACGCCGCAATGATAGGCGTATGCGCTTATGAAGAAATCAAAGCAGGAGCCATGCCGGCGGAATTGACGCTTGACGCCGATCCCGGACTATAATATGCACGCCCGGTGGGCGCGGTGATATGCATCGCTTGCGCGACGGTGATATGCACGCCACTTCGTGTCGCGGTAAAGGATATTTTAATTAGAAAAAACAAAAGATGCACTTTGTCGGCTCTGTAAAGCTTTACGGAACCGATTTTTTGTGTCAATCGCCAATGTTTCACAATATCTTTCAGGGCGCGCAATGCCGTCGCTCGTAACGTTTGTGCGGTTATGCAAAGTTTTGGATTGTTCTCCCAACGACATACTCGGCGAATAGCTATATCACAAAAAGAGCTCGCGACCGAGCTCTTTTATATGATGTTTCTGATTTTATTTTGAAAGTAAACGCTTGATTTCATCCACTTTATCAAGCTTCTCCCACGGGTAGTCGGGATTGCCGAAGTGTCCGTAGCTTGCCGTTTGCGAGTAGATCGGGCGACGTAGGTCGAGTGCGTCTATTATCGCTTTGGGACGAAAATCAAATACCTTTTCCGCGATTTCCGCTATCTTGTCATCGGGAATGATTCCCGTGCCGTGAGTGTCGATGGATACGGAAACGGGGCGCGCTTTGCCTATGGCGTAAGCAAGTTGCAATTCACATTTGTGCGCAAGTCCTGCCGCGACTATGTTCTTGGCAACGTAGCGCGCGTAGTATGTGGCGCTCCTATCGACTTTGGTGGGATCCTTGCCGCTGAAGCAACCGCCGCCGTGTCCGCAAGCTCCGCCGTATGTGTCTACTATTATTTTGCGCCCGGTAAGTCCCGAGTCGCCTGCCGGTCCGCCGATAACGAATCTCCCGGTAGGATTTATGTAATATTTGGTTTCTTTATCCGTAAGCTCTGCCGGGATAACTTTGTCGATGACTTCTCTCTTCAAGTCGGCGCGCAATTTTTCTATGTCGATTTCGTCGTGTTGAGCAGATAAAACTACCGCTTCTATTCTGCTGACTTTGCCATCCCGATACTCGACGGTAACCTGACCTTTGCCGTCCGGGCGAAGGTAACTCAAAGTGCCGTCTTTGCGTACATCGGCAAGTTTTTTACACATCTTGTGCGCAAGCTCTAAGGGAAGAGGCAAATAACTCTCCGTCTCGTCTGTCGCGTAGCCGAACATCATGCCTTGGTCCCCGGCGCCTATTTTGTCGTACGGATCGCCGTCAGCCGACTCTAAGCTGTCGTCCACGCCCATTGCGATGTCGGGGGACTGTTCGTCTATACATACGTTTATGGCGCAACTCCTATAATCGAATCCGAGTTCGGAGCGATCATAGCCTATATCCTTGATGGTTTTGCGCACGATGCCCGGGATGTCGGCGTATCCCTCATGCAAAGTTATTTCTCCCATAACTTGCACCATGCCCGTGGTAACGGTGGTTTCGCACGCTACCCTGCACATAGGGTCGAGCCTGAGCATCTCATCCAAAACGGCGTCGCTTATCTGGTCGCATACTTTGTCCGGATGTCCTTCCGTAACGCTTTCGCAGGTAAATAATCTTTTCATATCTCTCCATAAGTGCGTTTTGCTACGCGCAAGGCGTAGCAAAACCGTTGTTTATCCTATTTTTATACGTCCTTATTGATTATCGGCGGTGTCGTGATCGGTATCCGAAATGTCCGTATCGTCGTAATCGTCGATGTTCAAAGGCTCTTCGTCAAGCGTTCTTGTCGTGTGGTTCGCGTCGCCGACTTTTTCCAAAGTAACGTTGCGGTACATCTTCATGCCGGTACCTGCCGGTATGAGCTTACCGATAATGACGTTCTCTTTGAGTCCGACAAAGTGGTCAACCTTGCTACGTATAGCCGCGTCTACCAATACTCTCGTTGTCTCTTGGAAGGACGCCGCCGAAAGGAAGGATTCTGTTGCAAGGGACGCCTTGGTGATGCCGAGCAAGATCCTCTTTGCGCTTGCGGGCATTCTGCCTTCTTCCAACACGCGTTCGTTCTCTTCTTCCATCTTGTTGAGGTCAACGACTTCATTAAGGAGGAACTTGGTGTCGTTAGGCTCCGTGATCTTGACCTTGCGGAGCATTTGACGAACGATAACTTCTATGTGCTTATCCTGTATGTTAACACCGTTGCTGCGATATGCGGACTGCACTTCTCTAATCATAGATTCTTGCACGCCGTGTACGCCCTTGGTGCGCAACGTGTCTTGCGGATAAACGGAACCTACCATCAACGGGTCGCCTGCGTCTACCACGTCGCCGTCGGCAACGATGAGTTTGGCTGTTGCCGGGATCTTGAAGTCTGCCGAAGCGTCCGCGCCGGCAACGGTTACGTGCTTCATTGCGCCTTCTTCTTTGATGCTTATGGTTCCCTTGATGGTGGATACCGTCGCTTTGCCCTTAGGAGTGCGCGCTTCAAACAATTCTTCTACACGCGGCAAACCTTGGGTAATATCCGCGTTGGTTGCTATACCGCCGGTATGGAAGGTACGCATCGTCAACTGCGTTCCCGGTTCACCTATGGACTGCGCCGCGATAACGCCTACAGCCTCGCCGACTTTAACTCTGTTCCAGCTCGACATATTCGCGCCGTAGCACTTGGCGCAAACGCCTTGCTTTGCCTTGCAGGTAAGTATGGAACGGATCCTTACGCTCTTGATGCCTGCTTTTTCTACCTTGTCGGCGTCTTCTTCCGAAATAAGCGTATCTGCGGGCACGATTACTTCGTCGGTAATGGGGTCTTTGATTTCCGTAATGGAATAACGTCCGGCAATACGCTCTTTGAGCGTTTCGATAATGCCGCCGGCGGAATCTCTGATGGGTCCTACTTCGAATCCGCGAGTATCTCCGCAATCTTCTTCATTGACGATAACGTCGTGCGCTACGTCTACAAGACGACGGGTAAGGTAACCCGAGTCTGCCGTTTTAAGAGCCGTATCCGCGCCGCCCTTACGGGTACCGTGGGAAGAAATGAAGTATTCGAGAACGGTAAGTCCTTCACGGAAGGAGGATTTAACAGGTATCTCTATAACTTTACCGGAAGGATCGTTCATCAATCCACGCATACCGGAGAGCTGTTTGATCTGTTGCATGGAGCCACGAGCTCCGGAATCCGCCATCATCCATATCGGGTTGAATTTATCGAACTTCTTGAAGTTCTCTTCCAAGTTGTCCGCAACCTTCTTGGTGGTGTTAGCCCATACGTCTACGGTTTCTTGATATCTTTCGTCCTCGGTCATCAAGCCGCGGCGGAAGCGCTTCTCGATTTGGATAACCTCGTTCTCGGCTTCTTCCAAAATCTTTTCTTTGTCGCCCGGAATTTGCATATCGAATACGCTCGTGGTTATGCCGCCAAGCGTGGAATATTTGAATCCGAGACGTTTGATCTCGTCAAGCACTTTGGCAACCTCGGTGGAACCTTTGAGCTTGAAGCATCTTTCGACTATCTTTGAAAGTTGCTTTTTGCCTATCGGGTTGTCGCCGTTGATGCCGGCAACTTCAAGTTGAAGTCTGCCTTCATCCGTGCTTCTGTCAACAAATCCGAGGTCTTGCGGTAATGCCTCATTGAAAATTATTCTGCCTACGGTCGTCTTGATTATGCCTTTGTATACAACGCCGTCCTCTTCCTTGCGAATTCTGACGTTGATTAGGGCTTGCAAGTCTATGTCCCCTACTTGGCATGCCATCTTGGCTTCGTCCGGAGATACGAAATATCTGCCTTCGCCGTTCGCGCCGGGCTTGATTTGGGTAAGGTAATACGAACCTATAACCATATCCTGCGTCGGGCTCAAAATCGGTTTGCCGTCGGAGAGTTTAAGTACATTGTTGGTGGAAAGCATCAGGAATCTCGCTTCCACTTGCGCCGCCGTAGAAAGCGGTACGTGCACAGGCATCTGGTCGCCGTCGAAGTCCGCGTTAAACGCCGAGCAAACCAACGGGTGGAGCTTAATGGCTCTGCCTTCTACGAGTACGGGTTCGAAGGCTTGAATACCTAAGCGGTGCAGCGTAGGAGCACGGTTCAAAAGTACCGGGTGATCCTTGATAACGTCTTCCAATATATCCCAGATTTGAGATTTGCCTCTCGCAACGGCGTTCTTTGCGCTCTTGATGTTTTGGCAAATGCCGAGTTCCACAAGCTTGCGGAAAACAAAGGGCTTAAAGAGCTCTATTGCCATCTCTTTGGGAAGTCCGCATTGGTAAAGCTTGAGTTCCGGTCCTACGACTATAACGGAACGTCCGGAATAGTCAACACGTTTGCCGAGTAGGTTCTGACGGAATCTGCCTTGCTTACCGCGCAACATGTCGGACAAGGATTTAAGGCTTCTGTTCCCGGGTCCGGTAACGGCTTTGCCATGCTTGCCGTTGTCGATGAGGGCGTCGACTGCCTCTTGCAACATACGTTTTTCGTTACGAACGACGATGTCGGGAGCACCGCTTTCAACCATCTTCTTCAAGCGGTTGTTGCGGTTGATAACTCTGCGATACAAGTCGTTCAAGTCGGAGGTCGCGAACCTGCCGCCGTCGAGTTGTACCATCGGGCGAAGATCCGGGGGCAACACGGGCAATACCGTGAGCACCATCCATTCCGGCTTGTTGCCGGAAATACGGAACGCCTCTACTATATCGAGCTGTTTGGCAGCCTTTTGTTGTTTGTTGCCGGTGGAGGTAGCAACTATTTCTTTGAGCTTGCGGCTCTCTTCTTCCAAGTCTATCTCGCGGAGGAGAATTTGGAAGGCTTCGGCACCCATGCCTACTTTGAAGCTGTCGGGACCGTACTTTTCGAGCGCGGCGCGATATTCGTCATCCTTGATGACCTGCTTCTTGTAGAAATCCGTTTCGCCCGGATCCAATACGACGAACGCCGCATAGTAGATGACTTGCTCTACTTGCTTGGGGCTCATGTTGAGTATGGAGCTTATACGGCTCGGTACTCCGCGGAAATACCAAATGTGCGCTACGGGGGAAGCAAGCTCTATGTGTCCCATCCTTTCACGACGGACTTTGGATTTGGTAACCTCTACTCCGCACTTGTCGCAGATGGTTCCTTTATATCTGATCCTTTTATATTTACCGCAATGGCACTCGTAGTCCTTGGTGGGTCCGAATATTTTCTCGCAGAACAAACCGTCTTTTTCCGGCTTTTGCGTCCTATAGTTAATGGTTTCCGGCTTGGTAACTTCACCGTGAGACCACTCTCTGATTTTTTCCGGAGAGGCTAAAGAAATTTGCATTGCGTCAAAGCTATTAATTTCTATCATCTTGCATACCTCCTAATTATTGATCGTCATCGTCGAATCCGAACTCACTCTTGAGGAGCTCTTCGCCGTCGAGGTAATTGTCATCGTTATCGTCATCCAAAGCGTCTCCGTACAACGGTTCGTCGTCATCGTCGTCATCGAACATGCCGTCGAGGCTCGATACGTCTATATCGCCGCTCTTGCCTTTATTCGCGAACAAGCTCGATATGGTATCGTCATCCTCGAACAACGACTCCGAGAAGTGTTCTGCGCCGTCTAAAAGTCCGCTCATAGACAATGCGTCGTCGGGCTCCTCCTTGACTTCGGCAGCCCTGTGGATTACAGGCTCGAACGGAATCGGATCGTCGTCCAATTCGGAGAGTTCTACTTCCGCATTGGTGTCCGTCAGGAGTTTGATATCTAAGCACAGGCTCTGCATTTCTTTTTTGAGAACCTTGAAGGCTTCCGGCAATCCGGGAGACGCGAGAGCCGCGTTGGGCTTGATGATGCTGTCGAATATCTTCTGTCTGCCCATGACGTCATCGGACTTGACGGTAAGCATCTCTTGGAGGATGTTCGCCGCGCCGTATGCTTCGAGTGCCCAAACTTCCATTTCACCGAAACGTTGTCCGCCGAATTGCGCTTTGCCTCCGAGAGGTTGTTGGGTGACCATGGAGTACGGTCCTACCGAACGCGCGTGGATCTTATCGTCTACAAGGTGGATAAGTTTGAGCATGTACATGTAGCCTACGGTGATGGGGTTTGGGAATTTCTCTCCCGTTCTGCCGTCATACACGGTAAGTTTGCCGTTCTCGGGCAATTTGTTCTCATGGAAAAGCTCTTGTATATCCATCTCGGACGCGCCGTCGAATACGGGCGTCGCGACTTTGATTCCGAGAAGTTTGGCAACCAAGCCCAAGTGAACTTCGAGTACCTGTCCGATATTCATACGGGAAGGAACGCCCAAGGGATTCAAAAGAATTTGCAGCGGAGTGCCGTCCGCAAGGAAAGGCATGTCTTCTTTGGGGAGAACGCGAGATATAACGCCCTTGTTGCCGTGACGTCCCGCCATCTTGTCGCCTACGCCGATCTTTCTCTTTTGAGCGATGTAAACCCTGACCATCTTGTTTACGCCGGGGCTGAGTTCGTCTTTGTTCGCACGGGTGAAGATCTTGACGTCTACAACCGTACCTTCGCCGCCGTTAGGCACTTTGAGGGATACGTCCCTGACTTCGCGAGCCTTTTCGCCGAATATGGCGCGGAGCAATCTCTCTTCCGGCGTAAGTTCGGTTTCGCCCTTAGGGGTTACCTTACCTACGAGGTAGTCGCCTACTCTTACTTCGGCGCCGATCATTACTATGCCGTCCTCGTCAAGATTTTTGAGCACGTCTTCGCTGACGTTGGGGATGTCGCGAGTGATTTGCTCTTCGCCGAGTCTCGTATCGCGGCACTCTATTTCGTGCTCCTCGATATGTATGGTGGTGAATACGTCTTTTTTGACAAGCTCTTCGGAGATAAGTATAGCGTCTTCGTAGTTATAGCCTTCCCACGTAGAGAATCCGATGAGGATGTTCCTGCCGAGCGCGAGTTCGCCGTTCTCGGTAGAAGGTCCGTCGGCAAGGATCTCGTCCTTGGCAACTCTCTGTCCGTGGCTTACAACGGGCTTTTGGTTGATACAGGTACCTTGGTTGCTGCGAACGAATTTTTGGAGTTCATAGGTGTATACGTTGCCGTCGTCGCCCATGACTTCGATCTTGTCCGCGCTTACATAAGTGACTACGCCGGCTTCTTTTGCAAGTATGCATACGCCGGAATCGTGCGCCACGACATATTCCATACCGGTACCTACGATAGGCGCTTCCGGACGGAGTAGCGGAACTGCCTGACGTTGCATGTTGGAGCCCATCAGCGCGCGCTGTGCGTCGTCGTTTTCAAGGAAGGGTATCAATGCTGTAGCTACGGATACCAATTGTTGGGGTGACGCGTCAATATAGTCAACTTTGTCGCTCGGGAATTCTTTGATCAAATCACGATAACGGCAGGTAACGCGCTTATGTTTGAAGCGTCCTTCCTCATCAAGAGGTTCGTTGGCTTGCGCCACGATATATTTATCTTCTTCGTCTGCGGCAAGGTAGTCGACGATATCGGTTACTTTGCCGGTTTCTTTGTCTATTCTGCGATACGGGGCCTCTATAAAGCCGTATTCGTTTACCTTCGCGTAGGAAGAAAGCGATGTGATAAGTCCGATATTCTGACCTTCAGGCGTCTCTACCGGGCACATTCTGCCGTAGTGGGTGTAGTGAACGTCACGGACTTCAAATCCGGCGCGCTCTCTATTTAAGCCTCCGGGTCCGAGAGCGGAAAGCTTTCTCTTGTGGGTAAGTTCCGCAATGGGGTTGGGCTGATCCATGAATTGCGAGAGCTGCGAGGAGCCGAAGAACTCTCTGATCGCGCTGGAAACGGGACGGATGTTTATAAGCGACGCCGGGGTAACTTCCTCGGGATCTTGCGCCATCATCCTTTCGCGCACGACTCTTTCGAGACGGGTCATACCGATACGGAATTGGTTTTGGAGCAACTCGCCTACCGAACGAACGCGACGATTGGAAAGGTGGTCGATATTGTCCGGAATATGGAAGCCCGTGCGGAGTTCTTTGTTGTAGAAACGCATGTTGACGTTGTAGCTCATTATCGCGATGATGTCGTCGATGGTGATGTGTTTGAGAACCAAGGTATCCACATTTGCCTTGATTGCAATTTTGAGTCCCTCGAGATCGCCTTCATGCGCGTCCATGAGTTCTTTGAGCGCGGGATAGTAAACCTTCTCGTGAATGCCGAGTTCCGCGGGGTCGCAATCGACATAAGCGCTCAAATCCACGGTGTTGTTGCCGATGACTTTGACGGGAGGAAGGTTGTCCATATCCTCGATATTTTTGATCCACACGCTGTTGATGCCGGCATTTTGGATGGCGTCGGCTTGTTCGCGAGTGATGGTTTCGCCTGCGGAAACGATTATTTCGCCGTCCGGAGAAACAACGTCTTGGGCACAAACTTGCTCCTCTATGCGGTTAGCGATAGAGAGGTGTTTGTTGAATTGGTATCTGCCTACCTTGGCAAGGTCATAACGACGGGTATCGAAGAACAGGTTGGGGAGGTGGGAATCCACAGCCGTGGCGGTAGGCACCTCGCCCGGTTTGAGCTTGCGATAAACCTCGATCTTGGCGGTTTCCACGCTTTGGATGTCGCCGTCCTTGGCGCAGGAAAGAGCTATCATCTCGTCGTTGCCGAAGAGATCGAGAATTTCTTCATTGGTGCCGTAACCCAACGCACGAAGGAGTAACGTTGCGGAAATTTTACGAGTACGATCTACACGCACCGAAAGAGTGCCCGCGCTGTCTTGGATATACTCAAGCCACGCGCCGCGAGAAGGAATAACCGTGGTTTCATAGCGGAGAATGCCGTTTTTGTCTGCCACGCCCTTAGCGGTGTATACGCCCGGGCTGCGTACAAGCTGACTGACGACTACACGTTCGGCACCGTTGATTATGAACGTTCCGTTTTCCGTCATCTTGGGGAATTCGCCCATATAGACGTCGGAATCGATAACCTTGCCGGTATCCTTGACGGTAAGACGAACCTTAACGCGGAGAGACGTCGTATACGTTGCATCGCGGTTCTTGGATTCTTTAACGGAATATTTGCTCTCTTGGGAAAGCGAGTGCTCCAAGAAAGATAATTCGATCTTGTTGCTGTAGTCGGTTATAGGAGAAAAGTCGTCGAGAACCTCGCGAATACCTTGGTTGATAAACGATTCGTAAGATTTCTTCTGGACTTCGATTAGATAGGGAATCTCGAGTACGTCTTTGTTCTTGCTAAAAGACCATCTCTCCACGTTCCCACGCTTGACTTTGTGGATTCTTTGAGTCATTTGATACGCTCCTTGTTAAAATTTTCCGTCGGCTTGCGCCATTGTTACGGTACTACCTTGACAGCACGCGGAAAGGTTATCCGCATGTTGCCGATTATTTACGTTTTTGCATACAAAACGATGTACTTCTAAGACTGAAAACGCCCTCCAGCGCATACAAATCCATCATAATTGTACATTGTACGATTTTACCACCCTTTACAAAGTCATGTCAAGTAATTATTAATAAAAATTAAAATATTTGTAATATATAATTGAGAGTTTATCGCACGCGTGATATAATGGCGACATGAGAATAGATAAATACCTGAAACTTACACGCATTATCAAACGGCGCACCGTCGCGTGCGACGCATGCGACGCCGAACGCGTTACGCTCAACGGCTTGCCCGCAAAACCCTCCAAAGAGGTCAAACCGGGCGACATAATCGGCGTGCGATTCGGGGATAAAGAAGCCCGTTTCCGCGTCCTTACCGTGCCTACGGGCAACGTCGGCAAGTCCGAAGCAAGCACGCTTTACGAGGTAGTGGAATGAGCTTTGACGCAATCATCCTCGCCGCCGGCAATTCCGTCCGCGCGGGAGGCAACAAAATGGCGTTTGCCTTGGGCGACGAAACGTTGCTTTCGCGCACCGTTCGCGTTTTTTGCGATTCTCCGCGCATAGACAAAATCGTACTCGTTATGCGCAAAGCGGAAATCGACGTGGGGCTTGCGATCGCAAGCGAATTCGGCAAGTCCAAATTCAAAATCGTGGTCGGCGGATCGACGCGTGCGGATTCCGTCATTAACGGTCTTTCGGCGGTGGACTCGGAATACGTGCTCATACACGACGGCGCGCGCCCTTTCATAACCGAAAATCTTATCGAGCTTGTATGCGTAGCAACGGAAAAGTACGGTTCGGGCGTCCCTGCCCTACCGATTTCGGACAGCGTAAGAGCTGTTAAAAACGGCATAATAGTCGCGGAAGGCGACCGCGAAAGCGTTGTGAGAGTGCAAACTCCGCAAGGTTATTTGACAAAAAAAGTCCTCGATATGTATCTTAAAGCGCGTTCCGAAGGCTACACGCCTGCGGACGAAAGCGTACTCTACGCAAAATATTCGGACGGCGCGCACACCGTCATCGGGGAAGAAACCAACGTAAAAATCACCACGAAAGGCGATTATCTCGCGCTCGGCGCAAAGGTCGGCATCGGCGTCGATCTCCACAGGCTCGTGCCCTATCGCAAACTTATGCTCGGCGGTATAGAGGTTGCCCACGAATTGGGCGAACTTGCCCACTCGGACGGCGACGTGGTAATCCATGCGATTATCGACGCTCTGCTTTCAGCCCTCGGCGAACGCGATATCGGCTGTCGTTTCCCGGATAGCGACCCGAAGTATCTCGATATAGACTCCGCGATAATGCTTTCGGAGGTCGTGGAGGATTGTCGCAAGGCAAACAAGCGCGTATCGTCTTGCTCTGTGGTTATCGAGCTCGAACGCCCTAAACTTGCCGAATATATCCCCGTAATGCGCGTAAAGCTTGCAAACATCCTCGGCACGGACATGCAAAACGTGGCTATTGCCGCCAAAACGGGCGAAGGCGTCGGTCCCATAGGCGAAGGGCTCGCGGTACGGGCGTACGCCTCTGTCGTCTTGATTTAGTCCTCTTGCAGTCGCGTTTGGCAACGCGCGCTCATGAATTTGTCTTTGACGAATATCGACGTCGCTCTGCAAAGCCTGTCCCTATTGAAAACGCAGTCGGCGTCGCATTGCACTATTGCCGGTGAGGATTGCAAAAATTCGTCCGCCGCTTCAAGCTCCGCAAACGTTTGTTCGAGCGTTCCGCCCAATCTCTTCATCTTTGTCGCGCACACGCCCTTTTTGTCTATGCCTATGACGGAGGCGTTGCAATGCCCTTTGAGATTGTGAATACAGTTTCGAGTCGTACATTTGAGTTGGTCCATAATTTTCCTCCTTTTTCAAGTATGCGCAGTATCGTGGCGTTTTATCCGTTGACAAAACAACCCTAAAATGATAGACTAAATCAAACGGAGGTACTCAAATGAAAGTTATTCTTCTAAGCGACGTGCAAGGACACGGCAAAAAAGGCGAAATCGTAGTCGTCAACGACGGTTATGCAAAGAACTATTTAATCCCTAAAAAACTTGCGGCGGAAGCCACAAAATCTCTCCTGAACGAAATAGACCAAAAGCTTGCTCGCGAGATGCGCATCATGAAGGAAGAACGCGCCGCGGCAGAGGCTCTTGCCAAAGAAATCTCGAACGTCACCGTCAGAATAGAAGTCAAATGCGGTGACGGCAAAATGTACGGCAGCGTTACCACGCAAAACATCGCCGACGCCCTGAGCGCCCTCGGCTACAACGTAGACAAACGCAAAATCGTGCTTAAAGACTCCATCAAAGACGTAGGCGTTTACTCCGCCGAGCTGAAACTCTACAAAGACATCACCGCAAAAATCGCAGTCAACGTTGTCAAAAAAGACTAACGTCACGACTCCTCGGCGTTTAGGCATCGGCACTTTTGTGCCGTACCGACGCACTAAGATACGCGTAAATTCGCAGCAAGGCGTTTGCCTTGCTGTTTTTCATTTTCGGAAATACGTTAAGCGTACTAACGCGTATAGCGTGCTAACCGCGCGACGGCACATATCTCGGTCATTTACAAAAGAGGCAAGTCTTTTCGACTTGCCTCTTTGTAATTTATTGTATGCTTAAAGCGCGGATTAACTCCGCGCTCGCAATAAGCATCTTCTAAACTATTTAATTTCGACTTCTGCGCCTGCAGCTTTGAGCTTGTTAGCGATTTCGTCGGCGGCTTCCTTGGAGACAGCTTCTTTAACGTTCTTAGGAGCGTTGTCTACGAGAGCCTTAGCTTCGACCAAGCTGAGTCCGGGAACTGCTTCACGTACAGCCTTGATAACTGCGATCTTGTTTGCGCCTACAGCCTTGAGAACGACGTCGAACTCGGTCTTCTCTTCCTCTACGGGTGCTGCCGCCGCTGCGGGTGCCGCGCCTGCAACTGCTACTGCCGCTGCGCTTACGCCAAACTCTTCCTCGAGAGCCTTAACGAGTTCTCTGACTTCGAGAACGGTAAGAGTCTTTACTTCTTCAACTATTTTTTGAATATCTGCCATTTTTATGTTTCTCCTTTTATTTTTGAGTTAGGCTACTTTGTTACGCGTTAGCCTCATCCGCCTTGTTTGCATATGCGTCAAGCACTCTGGCAAGACCTGCAACGGGTTCTTGCAAGAGCCCGAGTAATTGTGCGATAAGAGTTTCTTTGCTCGGAAGAGTAGCAAGATCTTTGCATCCGTTTTCGTCTATGAAAGAGCCGTCTACCATGCCGCATTTGAATTTGAGCTTCTTGAAAGCGATTGCCTTTTGGGAAGCGATCTTTGCGGGAGCGGAGATGTTGTCTGACATAGCAAATGCGACTGCCGTAGGTCCGTTGAGCGCGTCGTCAAACTGATTGTATCCGAGTTCATTGAGAGCGATCCTCAGAAGTCTATTCTTAAGGACGCAATATTTAACGCCATTATTGCGATACTCGACACGCATTTCGGTGTCTTGCGCGACGGTCAAACCACAGTAATCGATAAGAACAAAGGACTTGGAGTCTTGGATCATCTTCTTAATCTCTTCGACATGTTGTTCTTTAGCTTGTCTGATTTCTTTGGACATTCTGTACCTCCTTCTATTTTATAAACAAGCTCCGTCCCAAAAGAAACGGAGCTTTACACTGCTAAGTAAATAAAGTCTATTTCTCTGCGTATGCTCCTTGCGGAATTATATCTTGCGACACATACGGTCTGGGAGGAATGAGCTTATTAAGTTGTTTTAATTATACGGCTTTTGAGCGCGTATGTCAACGGAATTAAGCGTTTTGCTTATAGGTAATCTTAATTCCGGGACCCATGGTGGAGGAAAGCACTACACTCTTGAGGTAGGTGCCTTTCGCCGCGGCGGGTTTGGCCTTGACGATGGCGTCCATAAGAACGTTGAGGTTCTCGAGGAGCTTGTCGGGTCCGAAAGACTTCTTGCCGATGGGGCAGTGGATGATAGCGGTCTTGTCTACGCGATACTCAACCTTACCGGCTTTGATGTCATGGATAGCCTTGGTGAGATCCATGGTTACGGTACCGCTCTTGGGAGTAGGCATCAAGCCCTTAGGTCCCAAAATCTTACCCAAACGACCTACTTGACCCATCATGTCGGGAGTGGTAACGCAGGTGTCGAAATCGAACCATCCGCCTTGGATTTTGGCGATGATCTCTTCTGCGCCTACGATGTCGGCGCCGGCTGCTTGAGCCTCGTCCGCCTTAACGCCCTTGGCAATGACCAAAACTCTTACGGTCTTACCGGTTCCGTTGGGGAGAACTACAACGCCTCTGACCTGTTGGTCTGCGTGACGGGGGTCAACGCCGAGCTTAACGGAAACTTCGATGGTCTCGTCAAACTTGGCTTTTGCGGTTTGGACTGCGAGGTTAACGCCTTCTGCAGTGTCATACGCTTTGGATTTATCGTAAAGTTTAAGGGAATCTACGTAATGTTTGCCTTTTTTCATGTCACACCTCCTATTCCTCTACGGTAACACCCATGCTGCGGGCGGTACCTGCAACCATCGACATAGCACTCTCTAAGCTGCTTGCGTTAAGATCGGGCATTTTGATCTTGGCGATCTCCTCTACTTGAGCCTTGGTCAACTTAGCGACTTTGTCGCGGTTAGGTCTGGCGCTACCGGATTGCAAATTGGTGTACTTCTTAATAAGCACAGCCGCCGGAGGCGTCTTGAGTATGAATGTGAAGGAACGGTCGGCGTAAATGGTGATTACGACGGGGATTACAAGCCCTTCCTTGTCCCTGGTCTTGTCGTTAAACTCTTTAACGAAGCCGGCGATATTGATGCCGTGAGGACCTAAGGTGGAACCTACAGGGGGCCCGGGGGTTGCTTTGCCTGCGGGCAACTGAAGTTTAGCAGTTGTTACAATTTTTTTTGCCATAGTCGGATACCTCCTTGACTATCAGGTTCAAACGAACGTTGTTTTGAGATTTCAACGCTCTCCCTATTATTTGTTTAGTTTTTCTATTTGCGCGTACTCGAGCTCTACGGGAGTCTGTCTACCGAACATATGAACGATAACCTTGACTTTTTGCTTGTCCGGATATATTTCGTCCACGACGGCAAGGAACGTTTCCAGCGGACCGGACACGATACGCACGTTGTCGCCGACTTCTATGTGGAAGTCTTCCGCATATACTTTCTCAAGCCCTATACGTTTAACCTCGTCCATCGTTAAGGGCAAAGGCTTGCCTTCCGGGCCAACGAAACCGCTGACTCCGCGTATAGTCTTGACAAAGTATCCGAGCTGGTCGGAATAGATCATTTTAATATATACATAACCCGGGAACTTCTTGCGTTCGGTTATTTTGCGCTTGCCGTTCTTTTCTACGATAACTTCCTCTGTCGGGATAGTTACGTCGAAAATCGAATCTTGAAGATCGTGCACTTCTATCATCTTCTCGATGTTTTTTTGCACAACGGCTTCATACGCAGAATAGGTACGGATTACATACCATTTTACGTTCTCGTTATTCATAATAATATTAACCGTTGATACCTACAAGAGCCTTAAACGCCGCGAGCAATCCGGTGTCGAATGCGGTGATTACCACGAGGAAGAAAAGCACAACAACAATAACCGTGAGCGTATTTGCAAGTACGCCGGGATTGTTTTTGGTCCTCTTCATCGGGGGCCACTCGACCTTTTTAAGTTCGGATATCAAACCTTGGAAGCCTTTTTTGATACGCATCCACAGGTTGGGTCCGTCCTTGGTCTTTTTGCTCTTTTGGGGAGCGGATTTTTTGGCGTTTTTGGCTTTCTCGTTCTCACTAACCGCGACTTGTTTATCCACCGCGGTTTGGTCGACGTTTAAGTCCAATTTGACCTTATTTTTAGCCATCGTAAGCCTCCGTGCTTATTTGGTTTCCTTATGAACGGTGTGCTTCTTGCAGAATCTGCAATACTTTTTGAGCTCCAATCTGTCGGGAGTGTTCTTCTTGTTCTTGGTCGTGTCGTAATTACGTTGTTTGCATTCCGTGCAAGCCAAAGTAATTTTGTCGTTGCCGTTCTTTTTGTCAGCCATAAGTCGTTTACCTCCTATCGGGCACACCCGATATTAGCTTTTTTTACATTCAAAAAAATTACACCCCCTAGATAGGTGCTTTAATAATATACCACGCGGTATACTACTTGTCAATTATTTTACAAGAAAAAGCAAAATTATTTGCTTTTATGCGCTTCGATAAACTTAATAACGTCGTTTACCGTCTTGACGCTTTGCATATCCGTGTCTTCGAACTCTATTCCGTAAGTATTTTCCATATCGATGAGCATCTCTACGATGTCCAAACTGTCTGCGGATAAGTCGGTGATAAAGTCGCTATCGGGCTTAATTTGCGATACGTCTATGTCGAGATGTTCTGCTATTAGCTTTGCTATTTCTTCAAACATATGCTACTCCTTAATGTTTGCACGCCTACGCGCACATTGTTATTATAATGATACTATAAAATATGTCTTTTGGCAAGAAGAATTTCCACAACGCCCTCATAATGCAAAAATCAGCCCAACCCACATTAAGATATACATTGTTTGTGCGACGATGATATGCAACACCGTTGGCGTCGGCGATATACGCCGTTGGCACGGCGGTGATATACATCGCCTACGGCGACGGTAAAGGATGATTTAATAGAATAGTGTGAAGAGTAGAGTTATTGTCTAC